>JAENXD010000047.1 GCA_016649745.1 Flavobacteriaceae bacterium
AATATTCACCGGTTTGTGTTTTGTCAAAAACCAAAGAATCAAACCCTTTTGCCAAACTTTTGAAATCTATTATTTTGAAAGGTTTTGGCAGATTTGGCATATTTTTAACCCGTTCTAATTCAATTTGCTGAACAGGTTTGGCCAACTCAAATTTTGTTGCTGCTGTTTTACAAGAAACAAAGAATAAAACAATCGCCAGCAAAGTTATTGCATTCCTAATTTTATGCTTTTTCATTTTCTAATTTATTTTCTAATTTATTTTGTTGTTCCAATAATTGTTTCGCTATTAAAATTGCCAATAATTGAAGCGCCGCAATAATTAACAATGCATATCTTAAAGCCATATCCACATTTCCAAAATAAGCAATTCCTAAAAAAGTACCGGCTCCAATAAATCGTCCAGCATACAATCCAAATTCATGATTTAAAATGTAGGCAAATTCATTTCTGTTTTCAATTGCAGAAAGTAAATCAATTACTTTTAACTGAATGGGAAAATAAGCGATGTCAAGAATAGGTCGTGCAATCAACAATAAAAATATAAAAATAATGACTCCCGTTGAATTAAACATCAAACTGTTAAAGAAAGAAGCCAAAAAGAAAAATATGAGTCCGATACTAAAAATAACCAGCCTGTGTTTTGGTTTTGAAAACTTACCTAAAATAAGCATCACTACCGCAGCAATAATTGCACCCACAGATTGAGCGGTTCCCAATGCGCCTTCAGAATGAAAAAATTTCATCATTAGCATTGCCGGAGCTGTTACGATAAATCCTTGAGCCAATCCCTTCAACAATGCCATTTGCAGCATTTTATTCCAAAGTTTATGAAATTTAAAAAATAAAAATTTTTCACTTCTTGGCTTTTCATAGGTTCCGAAATGGAATACTACAGAAGCCAGGATTGTAAAAATAAAAACGGCTGCAGTCACCATTTTATAACCAGAATTAACGCCTTCATTTGAACTGCCATTGCCGTTCATTAAATACCATCCAATAATTACAGGTACAATTACAGCAGTTAAAGTATAGAAAAACGTATCCAATCCATAATAAAAATTCCTCGTTTTGTCTGAAGTGGTTGCCAATACTAAATAATCTCTGTTGGACCAGTACAAGCCAAATGACATCCCCATAATTAAACCAGCTGTTACCAATCCAAAGTAACTGATTTCGTCTAAAGACATCATATACACCATAGAAACGCCACTTAGCAACATTCCAAGAGAGAATAATTTTTTGATATTAATTTTATTCAACAAATAGCCATTGATAAAAAAAGTGATGGGAATACCCGTATAAATAGCCAATTGGTACAACATAACTTTAGATGGATCATTTGAATTTCGCATAATATAGGATGCCACAAAAATATCAATGACAGGCATCACAAACGCATAAATTAAATTCGTTAGTATTAATATTTTTGCGCTTTTTGAAAAATCTTTTATTCCAACTCTTGCTATATCTATCATGATTGTTCCAATGTTTTTAAAATCTCTTTAATAGAGAAAGTTGCTAATCCAACGAATTCGTCCGCCGCTCCGTAATACATATTAATTTTATCTCCAATTAGTTGGTGACCATTCGTAAAAATAACTTCCCCAAAAAAACCTGTTAGTTCATAAGTTGCTTTAGGTTCCATAATTGGTTCTTCAGAACGGGCAATCACTTTGGATGGATCCTTCAAATCCAATAAAATAGCCCCTAAGCAATAACGATTTCCTGCTGTTGCGCCGTGATAAATTTCTAGCCAACCTTTTTCTGTTTTAATAGGTGCTGCACCTGCACCTAAGCGGTTGCTGTCAAATTTTCCTTCACGTGTTTTTGCAATGCATTTATGATTCCCCCAGTGAACAGCATCGGGTGATTCTGCCAGCCAGATATAATTTCCTCCTAATTCCGGACTGCTGGGTCTGTGAAAGGCGTAAAATAATCCGTTTATTTTTTCTTCAAAAATTGCGCAATCTTTATTGTGCGGACTCAAAATCATTCCTTTTTTTTCAAAGTTTTTCCAATCTTTAGTAGTCCTGAGTCCAACGCCTACGCCATTTGTTGATACCATCGTATAGGTGAGATAATAGGTGTCTTCTATTTTGGCTACCCGACAATCTTCAATCCCGAAACTTTCATATTCACCCTCTCCAAAAATGGAAGGATACGCTTCAGATTCTTTAAACGTTATGCCATCATCACTAAAAAGTAGTCTAAGGTGAGATATGGTTGTTAAATAATCCATTCCATCATAATTGATGATTCTGGCATCAGATGTATCCAATTTAGGGTCGTTAAGATTAAAGTTTAGAATTTCAACTTTTCCAAGATTGTTATAAATAGGAACCGATACAATCCCTTCTTTTTGAACTGTTCGCTCGGCTACACGCACCAGAAGTCCTGTTTTTCCATTAAATTCAAATACTCCGGGGTTTAGTAAACACTCAATAATCATGTGCTTATTACTCGGCTTTAAATCTTTGGGCGATAATAAAGGATTGTGCTTATATCTTTTTGCAATATCAGTCATATGACTATTTTTTAAACATGAATTAAAATTATTCTTAACTTTAAATTAGTGAACTGTATCTTGTTTTTACACAATTATTTAATTTTTTCCATTTCCAGTAAAATTAATAAACTTTCAATGGTTGATTCTGCTCCTGAGTTCTTATTCACTTCATTCGGACCTGTAATACCATCAAAACAAATTCCGGTACTTGGGTTATACATAGCTTTGTTTGCATCATTTTTTCCTGACAACCATAATTCCAGCTCTTTAGCAAGAGCTAAGTGCTTTTCATTATTTGAATACTTATAAGCTTCAGTTGCTGCCCAAACCATTGGGCGCAAACCATATGCAATTTGAGGATATTTATTCCTTTTGATTTCAACAAATATACCATCAGTTTTATTTATCCAAAAAGCTTCGGCAAAACCATTTTGTAAAATCTGGGGATAAAAATTATCAATCTCTAAAAGTGCACTATCAATGTATTCCTGATTATTAAAATTTTGACCTGCTTTTAATAATGCATAAGCCTGATTGTTTCCCCAAGCGTGCCATAAATTTTCAGAACTTAAAAAAGCGCCATATGGGTAATTCTCAGCATCACCCTTTTGCATCAACATGATACCCTTTGCCAAATTATCAATGAGTAATTTGCCTTCAACATCACCTGTTCTTATATAATTTTTTAACAACCCCAAAATCAATATTGCCGATTGATCTGAAGCAGATTTTCCGGGTAGCCATGTTGGCAATTCTATGGAGTTTATATATTCTGTATTTAAATTGGTTATTGGAAGGTCTCTTTTAATATTTGCTATCAATTTCTGAGCTGCCAATATTATTCTGTCGCCAATGTCTGCATCAGATTTTAAAAAAGGATAGGCAGATTCTAATCCCAGCAAGGCTCTAAAGGACCACCAGTCAAGCACTGCAACAGACGTTCTGTATTTTGTATTTATCGTAAGATTATTCCATAAAAAATTATTGAAATACCCGTTTTCATTCTGCATTTGCAATACAAATTCAGTAAGGTTTTTCATCTTTTCGAGGGCTATTTCATCATTGCCAAACACCTCCAAATATTTTGACAACATCACTATTGCTCTGGCAACATCATCCACACAAGTATAGCCTTCATTAGGCTCAATATCATAATTGTAATTTGGATATGAACTATAGATATGAACTATTCCAATCTTTTTCCCCTTAAAATCAATCTCTTTATAAAGATGGTTAAAGTGACTAAAATTAATGGCATCATTTAATAAAGGATCAGAAATATATTCTTGAGCAATTACAGGAACACTAACTTCATTCTTAACAGGTATAGTGGATACTGATTCTTGACTTTTATTACATGAAATAAAAACCAGTAGTGTTGTAACTATAAAAGCAATATATTTTTTATAGATTCTCATTAAATTACTTATTGGGATTTGTTTAAGTATTGTATAGATTAAATTGATAAATTTTGAAATTCTTCTTCAAAATATATATTTACTTAGTTTAATTAAGAATTGTATGTGCCTAATTTATTATTGTTAAATCAACTTAAAAAAATAAGGATTCCGTATTAAAATAAAGAGAAGCAGCATCTTATCACTAACTACTTCTCTTTAAACATTAATCAACTCAACAATATTTCTATTATAAAAAATTATTTTTAATAGCCCGGATTTTGCGTAATTGTTCCTCCCGACTTATCAACTTCTCCTTGAGGAATTGGGTATAAATAATTTTTGTCTTGAAAATTTTTACCGAGCCCCGTTAAAAACGATTTTGCAATTCCCCATCTTTTCAAGTCATTGAATCTTTGAGATTCAAAACCTAATTCAACCCGTCTTTCATGCATTAACCAGTCTTTTATTTGTGCGGCATCCGTTGAACTTGGCCTAACAGCTAATGTTCCAGAAGGTGTTGTAGAGCCATCGGCAGTTGGCGTAGTTCTAGCTCGTTCTCTTATTTGATTAATTATTGCAATAGCTCCGTCATAATCGCCAGTTTCATTTAAGGATTCTGCTTTCCAAAGTAAAACATCGGCAAAACGTATAAATATCTTATTACTTGGTGCATCATCATTTCCTTTGTTCTCCCCCACAGTATTACCCAATAATTTTGAAACGTTTTGATTAGGCACGTCAACGGTGTATAGTAATCTTGGGTCGTTTGGCTCAAAAGCATTTATAAAATTATCGGTTGGAGCAATAAACCCCCATCCTATCAATGCACATAAACCATTTCCTTTTCTCGGATTTTGATCTGAAATATGATCATAAGCAAAAATGACTTCATTGTCTGAAAACTCTTTATTGACATCAAAACTGTCAAAATAGTTCGCATTTAAGCTATAAAAACCAAGACTTTCTAATTCGTTTACAAAAGCGATAACACTTGTCCAATCTTCATTAAATAAAGCAGCCTTAGCCTGCAATGCAATTACTGCGCCTTTGGAAGCTCTCCAAGGTTCAGCAGGAGATGGATATTTGGAATTTGGCAGCAATTCTTTTGCTGCTGATAAATCAGAATTTATCTGTGCCCAAATTTCATTAGCAGGAACGCGTACTGCAACGTCAAATGCTTGACTAAAAGATTCCAATGGCTCTGTTAAAAGTGGTACATCGCCAAAATTATTTACTAAATCAAAATAGTAAAAAGCTCTTAAAAAATACGATTCTCCCAACAGTTGATTTTTACGTGCATCACTGATACCAATAGATTGCGTAACTTCAGTATTTGTTAAATAACTCATGGCAAGATTGATCCTGTTGATGCCTTCATAATCATAAAGCCATATCCCATTAAAAGCACCATTATCTGCCGTGAAATTGAAAGCGCTCAACTCATCCATCCAGGCTTGATCACCATCTGGATTCCATTTTTTATTCATGTCACTTGACGCGATATCTTGTAAAATAAAATCATTTCTAGTAACAGTTCCATCATCCCATTGCCAGTCTCCCACAAGATTTAAAGTGCTTGAAAGAAGTTGATAGGAAGAACTTACCGAAGATTCAAGAGTGCTTATTGTAGGACTCGTGTCCACCTGATCCATTGTAAGTAAACCTATGGGTTCGGGTGATAGTTCGTCATCACAGCTTACAAGCGCTGCAAAGAAGAAAATAGCGATTATACCTTTATATATTGTTTTCATAATTACTGTTTTTTAAATATTAAAACTTAACATTTACGCCAAACAACACTGATGATGCTAACGGATAAGTTCCCTTATCAACGGTATCAGTAGATTCTGGATCTAACCCTGTATAGTTTGTTACTGTAAACAAATTTTGACCGGATACATAAAGACGCACATCTTGCAAACCATTTACCCCATTTATGGTATAACCAATTTCTACATTTTTGAGTCGAAAATAAGAGGCATCTTCAACATATAGACTAGATTCTTTACTACTTCCGTTATCTTCAAATGTCACTCTTGGTATGGTATTACTAGTCCCCTCACCATCCCAGGCTCCTAGGATATTTGTCGTATAATTGAATGGTCTAGTATCAAAATCAATGATTTTCTTTGCATCATTATATTTATCAACACCTTCTACACCTTGAAATAGACACGAAAAATCAAATTGTTTATAGCTTGCAGATAAAGAAAACCCATAGGTAAGATCTGGTATAGCGTCACCAGTAAATGTTCGATCATCTGAATTAATTATGCCATCCTTATTAAGATCTGCAAATTTAATATCTCCAGGTTTTGCACTTGGATTTAAAGTCCCACTTAGATAGCTATTAATTTCAGACTGGTTTTGGTAGATGCCTACCATTTTATAGCCAAAAAAAGAATTTAAGGATTGCCCAACTTCTTTAGTTTGCAATCTTTCAACACTATTTATCAAGGTTGCAAAGTTGGCATTTATACCATATTTAAATGCGTTGTCTGAGTTTCTAAAGTTTAAGGTAAATTCAAATCCTTTATTGATTACTTCACCAGCGTTTACAATGGTTGGCGCAACATCTCCAACAATACTCGGCAACCCAACGGGCAATAAAATGTCTGTTGTTTTTTTTACAAAATAATCTGTGGACATTGACAATTTGTTATTCAAAAAGCCAAAGTCAATACCAAAGTTGCTTGATTCAGAAGTTTCCCATTTCAAATTATCATTCCCGTATCGCTTGACAACAACTTTACCATCTACTTGACTTATTAAAGTTAAATAGGCATAGTTATCAATCTCTTGATTTCCCAATCTCCCCCACCCTGCTCTGAATTTCAAGTTTGATAACCATGAGACGTCTTTTAAGAAATTTTCATCTGAAATTTTCCAACCTGCTGATATAGAAGGAAAGTAACCCCAACGATGCTTTTCTGAAAATCGCGATGATGCATCAGCCCTAATGTTTGCAGTCACCATATATTTACCGTCATACACATAAGATCCTGAACCAAACAATGAAAACAAAGCCCATTCAGAAGCACTTCCGCCATTCCATAAATCGACTTCTGTACTTCCATAATCGATATATCTAAATGTTTTGTCTGTAATCCCAAATCGCATTCTGCTCGCTCCAATTGACGAGTCATAATTATCAATAAATTCAGTTCCAACTAAGACACTAATGTCATGTTTTTCATTGATGGTTTTTGCATAATTAAGTGTGTTGTTAAATGTAATGGTACGCGATTCGCCGCGTTCTTCATTTAAATTATTTGGACGGTTTTGTCTTCCCAATCCTTGATCTGTTTCATTGCCACCGCCATCGTCATCCCCATAATTTTCATTAAATGTTTTATTGTGAAAAAATGATAAGTCAACTCCTACGTTTGTTCTAAAGGTTAGTTCTTTATCTTTCAAAAATGAATATTCAGCATATATATTTCCGAATGTTCTAAAATTCTTTCTTACATCATCTGTAAAATATGCCAATGCTACTGGATTTGATGACCATTCGTATTTATCACTTTCCCAGCCGCCATTATCTCTGTCATTATTTAAATAAAAAGGTAAATCAGTAAAAGGATCTCTTACAGAATATGTTGGATCGTTTACATCTTTATAAACTCCAAGAACCGGGGGTCTTAATAAGGCATGCCTAATAATACCTGGCTCATCTCCTTTTGAAGATAATTTATCCTGAGTGGCATCTGTCAACTGAAGATTGGTTCCAATTTTCAAGCGTTCTGTTAGATTAACATTAAGGTTGGTTCTATAACTTAACCTTTTGTATTTATCGTTATCAAATATTACAATACCATCTTGACCATAGTAGCCTAATGACATTAAAAATTGAATTTTTTCACTACCTCCACTTGCCGTAAATTGTAGGTTTTGTGATTTTCCGGTTTCAAACAGTTCATCCAGCCAATCGGTATCAGAAAAATCGGCCCTGCCTTTATCTGCTGTATATGGATTCTCGCCTGTTCTATTAGAATTATTCCAAGCTTTTTCAACAGTATTCATATACTGTTCTGCATTTAGCATTTTTGGAAGATTGAATGCATAATGAATACCTGTATAATAACTTACATCAAAACTTATTTTTCCTACTTGACCACTTTTGGTTGTGATTAAAACCACACCTCCAGAAGCTCTCGATCCATAAATAGCTGCGGCAGAAGCATCTTTTAAAATTGACATGTTCTTAATATCAGCTTGGTTTAAAAAGCTAATATCACGTGTAGGAATACCATCTATTACATATAAAGGATTGTTATTTCCAATTGTGCCTTCCCCACGAATTCGAACTTCAATAGGATCTCCCGGAGCTCCGGTACTTGCAGTTACTTGTACACCAGCAACTTGACCTTGCAAAGCCTGAGAAACATTTGTAACTCTTGTTTTTTCTAAATCTCCCATATCAACGATTGATACAGCGCCAGTTAATGTTGATTTTTTTCTTGATGAATACCCAATAAGCACGACTTCATCCAATGCTTGTGAATCTTCCGACAATACAACATTAATAATGCTCTTACCATTAACATTAATCTCTTTTGTGGTAAATCCTATCATACTAAAAACCAAAACAGCTTTTGCATCTACATTTTGAAGGCTATAATTTCCATCAAAATCGGTTGATGTTCCTAAAGTGGTTCCTTTTATAACAACGTTTACTCCAGGTAACGCGCCATTTGCATCCGAAACAACACCGGTAACCGTCTGCGCATAAAAGCTGCTTCCGGAGAATATTGCCCATATTAAAAACAAGTTGTAAATAATACTTTTTTTCATCATAATAAGGAATTAAATTGATTAGTAATTTGGTTAATTTTCTTCTTTGTACTCATTATTTATTTAGTTCTTAAATAATCGTTAAAAACAACTCAAACGATTGAGTTACAAATTTAGAAGAAGACCTATTCAACTGTGTACACTATTTCATCAAAAGTGTACACAGATTATTAAATAGCAGTGAATGAGTAATATAGATCAACTTATAGATTAGATTTATACTTAACCTGATAATTTTTTGGAGTACAATCGTACATCTTTTTAAACTCTCTGTAAAAATAAGATCGGTTGTTAAAACCCGATTTATAACATACTTCTGAGACTGTTAATGTGCTTTTTTGTAAGAGTTCCGCGGCATGTTTTAACCTAATGGTACGTATTAAATCTCCCGGAGAAAAACCAATTAATTGTTTAATTTTTCGGTATAAGTACGAGCTACTCATTCCTAATTTTTTTTCAAGAAATGAACTTTGTAGATTTTCATTTTCAATATTTAATTGAATAAGATTAATTACCTTTTGTATGAAATCTTTTTCATCGTCATCAATAGAAATATCAGTCAGGTTTTCAATAAAAGAATCTTGTAGAAAATGATTCCGTATCAGTTCCTTTTCTTCCAAAAGTTTTTGAATTCTAACCAATAAATGATCTGGGTGAAATGGTTTTGGAATGTATGAATTTGCCCCGCTTTCCAACCCTTTAATACGGTGTAAAACCGAATCTTTTGCTGTAAGCATAATAAAGGGTATATGGCAGGTTTTATTGTTGCTTTTTATTTTTTCACAGAGTTCAATTCCGTCCAACTCCGGCATCATCACATCACTAATAATGATGTCTGGAATTTTTGTTTTTATAATTTCTAAAGCTTCCATGCCATTGTATGCTGTAAGAATAGTATAGTCCTCTTTTAACAACTCATTTAACAATATATGAATGTCTCTTTCATCATCTACAATCAACACCGTTTTTTGTTTGTTCAAAACAGATTCAAGAGTTGAAATTTTACTGAGAGCGGTCTCTAAACCTCCTGAAACATCATCCAGTATATTTTGAAGGTGATGTGAAATAAAAACCGGCCTCACTTCGTTATCCAACTCCTTTTCATGAAACACCTCTTTACTGCAAGGCATAAAAATACCAAATTCAGTATACTTCTTCTCTTTGCTGGCAACAATAATTTCACCCCTCAATACTGTAACTAATTTTTTTACGTAAGCTAACCCTATTCCGGTTCTAAACATAACATTGTCTGAGCTTTCCACATTATCAGATAAGAAAAATCGATCAAATAAAGAATCTAATTTATCTTTTGGAATACCTCTACCGGTATTTTTAACTTTAATATTTAATATTTTTGAATCAACACCCTCAATAAAGAATACCAGTTTAATTTTACCGTTCTCTAGGGTATATTTAAATGCATTAGACAATAGATTGAAAACTATTTTTTCAATTTTATCCTTATCAAACCAACCTATTAACTCTGAAGGTATTTCAACAATGTATGTAATATTTTTCTGCAATGCCCATTCATCAAATAATTCAGCTATTTGCTCTAACAAATTAACCAAATCAAATTGTTTTACGGTTACTTCCAAATGATCAGATTCCGCTTTTCTGAATTCGAGTAATTGCTGTGTCAGAAACAACAACCTTGAAGAATTACGCTGAATCATCTTAATAAATTTCTGATTTTTTTCGCTGAAATTTTCAGATTCTGAAAGTTTTTGAACAGACCCAACAATCAATGTTAACGGAGTTTGAAACTCATGAGCGATATTCGTAAAGAAATTAAGTTTATTTTGATGAATTTCTTCTTCTCTTTTTTGAAAAATAATGTTTTGCCTTAATGAATTCTGCTTATTATAATAACTCCAAACAAACAGCAAAAAAAGAAAAAGCAATACCATATAAATTACAACAGCTAAATTTGATTGCCAAAAAATCGGTTTAATCTGAATATCAATCGCATGTACAGGGTTACTCCAAACTCCGTCGCTATTTGACCATTTTATCCACAATGAATAAGCTCCCTTAGGTACATTTGTAAAGGAAATAATTCTTCTATTATTGATCGTATTCCAATCCTGATCGAAATTTTCTAATTTATAGGCATATTGACATTTTTCACTATTTATATAGGTTAAAGCCGCCAGTTCAATATCAAAAAAGTTTTGATTGTGGTTTAAAACTATAGAAGGAAATGATTTTGAATTGGGAGAAACCACTAATCCTTGATAATATGGAACTTCTTGATTTTGCCCACTGATTTTGTCAATTAGGATAGCTGGGATTGTTGTTGACTCCTCTATTTTTGAAGGTAAGAAATAATTAAATCCTTTTATTCCGCCCATAAAAACAAAATCCGACTTAAGGTTTTGATAATAAGCTCCATCGGCAAATTCATTATTTTGCAATCCTTCATTTTTTGTATAATTAATAAATTTAGATTTATCAATTATAAAATTAGACAAGCCAAAATTTGTGCTTATCCATAGGTTGGATTTCTTGTCGGAAACAATTCCATGTATGGTATTGTTTGGAAGTCCATCTTTTACCGTAAAACTTTTAAAAACAGCTTCTCCATTGTTTTTGAATACTTCCAACAAATTCAAACCAAAACTTGTACCAATCCAAAGTCTGTTTTCAGCGTCAATATGCAAGCATAATATGTCATTATTCGATAGACTTTCCGCATTGTCTTTTATGCTCTTATATGTTTTAAACAAGCCTGATTCCTTGTTAAAAAGATTTAAACCACCCAGCCTTGTTCCAATCCAAAGTTCGTTTTCATTTTTTGATACTATTGAGAAAATAATATTGCTGCTTAATGATCATGCTACCTCATTGTCTGCGATATATCTCTTAAATTCAGTAACTTTTAACTTTTCTCCCACACGTTCTAGTTTGAAACGAATCATCCCGTAACCATTCGTCCCCAGCCATAAAAAATCTTCTTTATCCTGATAAATTGTATAGGTTGACTTAAAATATTCACATTTTTCATTTCCATCAATTTCCGACCAGTTAATAAGTTTTGATTTTTTTAAATCATAAACATTTATTCCCTCCCCATCTGAACCAATAAAAATTAAACTGTCCTGTCCTTTGCATAGTGCATATACAGCATTATTAATTGAACCGTTGCTTTCATTGAAATTTTCATAATCTAAAGGTTCCTTTAAATTTTGATAAAATTTGGAAGGAAAACGGAATAACCCTTTCCCTTTTGTTCCAACCCAAAAAGAATTTCCTTTCACTTCCAAAAAAGTCCTTACAATTCCACCATCCAACTCGGGAACCTGAACTTTCGAAATTAGGTTGAATGACTTTCTAAGCGGAAACATTTTAAAGATTCCATCTCCATCTGTTCCTGTCCATATTATATTCTCGCTTCCTTCTATTAAAGTTGTTATTTTTTGATTTTTCAGATGTTTCAGCCATGGTCTATTAATGATATTTCCCTCACTGTTAATTAAAAAATATTCAGATTTATCAGACACGACAAGACCTTCATGGGTGTTCCCAATTATTTTTTGAATATCCTTTCCGTTTATCTCTTGTTTCTTTTTATTCAGCAAAGAATATATTTTGGATACCCCTGTAGTTGAAATAATACAAACTTTTTGATTTGACAGGATTCCAAATTCTCTAATTTTTTCTGATACTATTTCAGCTTTTGAAATAAATTTTCGTCCCTCATTATTTGTGTCAAATCGCAGCGTATACAATTCATTATTCTCAAATAAAACAAATAATTCTCCCATTGGCCCAAACACCATCTTCTTAACGGTTTTGGAAGCAAGGTTTTTGATATCTAATAATTGGAAATCATTGCCATCGAAATAACCTAACCCCCAATCTTTTACAGCGCAAAAAACATTTTTGGAACTATCAAGAGCCATATTAAATTCGGATTCCGATAAAGGAGGTTTGTCCTTTCTGGAAAAGTAATACCGATGAAATGTATTTAATTTTTTATCATACCTGTTTATCCCATGCATGGTCAATACCCAAATCCTCCCGGCATTATCTTCATCTATATTAAGTATTACCTGATTGCTAAGGCTATTTTCATTATTTAACTCAGGCCTAAAAATTTTGAAGTTACTCCCATCATAGCGATTTAAACCATCCCAAGTGCCAATCCATAATAAATTCTCCGAATCCTGAAATATGGTATTCACCGAACTGTTTGAAAGCCCTTTGGTGTTATCTAATTGTTCAATGGAATAATTTGTTCCTGAATTTTTTGAAGTGTCATTAAAAACTTTATTTATGGCATCTATAGTCTCAGCATGATCATCCAATTGCAAATTTGAGGACAAAACATTAGATTTAACGTCTGCTTGCCTATTGTTACAAGAGATAATCATTGAAGCAAAAATACCGAGAAATAAAATTCTAATATTCAAATTTTAAAATAATTTAGAAGATTTTCAAAAATATATTCTTTTCGATTAGAAAGGGAAATATTTCTTTAAAATTTTTTCACCTCAATTTTTTTTATACTTTGGATGATAGTAAATTATAAAAACAGAAACAAAAAAAATTATCATTGGAACAGATTGAAGCACCTTGCATTTAAATTTATTCAAAATGTCAAGCTCCATAATCCCAGAACAAGACTTAATACCAATTTAAACATATAATATCGCATATAAATCGTTTCTTTTTCGTTTACTTTTCGTCAAAAAATTTTACCGTAACTAAGGCTATGCTAATATTTTTTAAATCAATTAATCAAAAAATAATTCAATTTCTTTATACGTCAATATAAATTTAATTTGGTATAACATCTCTCTGATCATCATAAATATTCACAAATCTAATGCTTTTTGTCTCAAAAAATCCATTGACAAAAAAGGTTTCCTGTCATAAACGAAAACTGCCTATTGCTTGGTTTGGCAGGATTGTTGAGAATATACAACTCAGTTTTAAAGAAATTCGGAGGAAACAAACAGGTGTATATTTATTATTTCCTGTCATTTTTAAAACCTTTAGCCTAAATTTACCGTAATTATATCATTATATATGGAGACCCTCAAACAATTCCTTAAAAATCCTCTTTTTAAAAAATACCTGAAATACTTTTTAATAACAATCGCATCGTTAATATCGCTTAGCGTACTGTTCTTTTTTGCGGTATATATCGGAATTTTCGGGTCTTTGCCCAACAAAGCAAAATTATCTGCCATAAACAATTTGGAAGCTTCACAAGTTATTTCTTCCGACAACAAAATCATAGGGAAATATTTTACGCAAAATCGCACAAATATCACTTGGGATCAAGTGCCCGATCATCTTAAAAACGCGCTGATTGCCACCGAAGACAAACGTTTCTTTACCCACAAAGGTTATGACATTCAAAGTTATTTTCGCGTTTTCTTCAAAGGTCTCCTGATGGGCGACAATAAAGGAGGCGGAAGCACTTTGACCCAACAACTTGTTAAAAACTTATACGGCCGTCATGATTTCAGCATCTTAAGTTTGCCAGTAAATAAAGTGAAGGAAATTATTATTGCAGCACGCATAGAGTCCATATTCACCAAGGAAGAGCTTTTATTGCTTTATCTGAATTCAGTACCATTTGGAGAAAATCTTTATGGAATTGAAACTGCTTCCCAAAGGTATTTTAACAAACCGGCCAGCAATTTAAAGGTTGAAGAATCGGCTGTTTTAGTGGGTTTGTTAAAAGCGAATACCACTTTTAATCCGCGTTTGAATCCAAAAAATTCGCTTGACCGCAGAAACATGGTTTTGGATTTGATGGGGAAACAAGCTTATTTGACGGTTAAAGAAGCAGACAGCCTGCAAAAATTGCCCTTAAAACTTCACTATGAAAACATCACTTTGGAAGCACCTGCCGGTTATTTTGTGCATCAGGTAAAGCAAAAAACGTTGGAAATCTTAGAAAATCTCAAAGACGAAAACGGAAAGGAATATGACCTTGAAAAAGACGGCCTTAAAATATACACAACCCTAAATATGCAGGTTCAGAAAATGGCTACGGAAAGCATTCAAAAACATTTGGCCGAAATGCAAAAGGTGCTGGACAAGGAACTTGAAAACCGAAATTTTAAAAAAGCATGGCTTAGGAAACTAAAAACTGATGGTAACCTAGCAGATAAAGATCAGGAAAAGAGAAATGTTGAAGTGTTTGACTGGAAAGGGGTTGTCACAAAAAATATGAGTAAAATAGACAGTTTATGGCATTATTATAAAATGTTAAATGCTGCCGTGCTCATCACCAATCCAAAAAATGGTGCCGTTATTACCTGGGTTGGCGGCAATGATTTCAGAAAGCTTCCTTTTGATATGGTACAGTCGCACCGACAAATTGCCTCGGCTTTTAAACCCATTTTATATGCCACGGCATTTGAACATGACTTTGAACCCTGCAACTATATGGAGAATACAGAAAAATCTTATGCGGAATATAACAATTGGGCGCCTAAAAATTTTGATTACAAATCTACTCAGGACAGCACAGTAGCGTTATGGTATTCACTATCACACTCCATGAATCTGCCAACAGTTGATTTGTATTTTAAGTTGGGTCGACAAAAACTTCTCAATACCTGCAACAAACTTAATTTTCCCAAAATAAAGGATGATGCACCATCAATGGCATTAGGAACACTCGATTTATCGCTTTTTGAAATCGTACGTGCTTATGGTGCATTCGCCAATAAAGGTCAAATAACGGAGCCTGCGATGATCAATAAAATCACCGATGCCAGCGGAAAAATATTGTATGAAAGAGAAGCTGCCAAACATGAAAAAGTTTTCAGCGTAAAAACCAGCCAAATAATTACGGCCATTTTGCAAAAAGCCATCAATCAGGGAACTGGAACGAGAATACGAAATCAGTATGGAATTCATGCAGATCTTGCCGGAAAAACGGGAACTGCCCAAAACTATACAGACGCATGGTTTATTGCCTATACGCCCGATTTGGTTATTGGTACCTGGGTTGGTGCCAGCACGCCCGATGTTCATTTTTACAGTGGGCAAGGATCGGGATCTTCATTGGCATTGCCTATTGTTGGAAATGTGCTTCGGAGCATAGAACAAGATGCCAAATTGAGAAAACAATTGCTCACCCCTTTTTCAATTCCATATAATATTTATGATGATATGGAATGTGACCCATACCGCCAAACGGGAATTACCGGGTTTTTCAGAAGGTTGTTTAATTAAAGGTTTAAAATATTTTTCAACTGAAGGTTTGTGATAAAATTGGTGCGTCTTCAACAAAAAAATTAGCTGTAAAAAACAACAGAATATTTTAACGTTTTACCTCATTTTCTTCTTATATTTGATGTGGCGTTTTAATTAAATGCCTGTTAGGCCTTCCAATAAAATAATACAAATTGTATTTTAAAATGAACAACGTTTTTATATGAGAGCTGTTGCGCAAATTCACTTAAAAAAATGAAACAACTATCAATTTTATTCATTATTGGCTTTTTATCCTTGGGTTGTAAAAATGATGCTGATAAAACCGAAAATTTAGCCAATGAAACTGAGCCGTTAATCTTAAAAAACGATTCATTAAAAAAAGAAATTCAACTTCTGAAAAGTTTAAACGACTCCTTAATAAAAATAAGCCCGGAGGAGAAAAATTACTGGTTTGATCCCGATTTCAACGGTTCTCATTTAACCCGTCAGGGAATTACAAATCCTGAGAAATTTGTTGAAAACGCCCTTCGAAAAAGGGCCGACTTATTCCCTGCGAAAGCCGTTTTGGGAGGAACAATGAACTTTTTAAAAATTCAATTGCTCGGAAATAAGTGGGTCATTGCCGACTATAGTGACGGGCATATTCAGGGAAGATCTATTTATGAATATAGAATCAATGAAAAAAATGAACTGGCATTTAAAATGCTGGCTTCAAATGACACTGAATAAATCTGCTTAAAAACTTGCCGATTCTATTCAGCTTATACAGTAGCACCATTTTTCAAAAGGAATATTGCTCGTGTCATTTTAAATCCTAAATTTACAAAATCGTAGCAAACCAAAGGAATGTTGCGGTACTTTTAAAACTACTTCGATTATTAAAAGTAACTCTTTGTAAATGAGAAAACTAAAATTTCCAAGTGCCCAAACTATATTGTTGGTCATTGCCGCACTTGTTGCCATTTTAACCTGGGTTGTTCCTTCAGGTAAATATGACACACTGGTTTATAATTCCGTAGACAATACTTTTAAACGGAAAAGCTTGGAAGAATCTTTTGTGATTCCTGCAGAACAAGCAACTTTAAACAACCTTAACATCAAAATTCCCTTAAAAAAATTTACCGACGGCGCCATCACAAAACCCATAAGTATTCCAAATACCTATAAAAAAACAGCCTCCAATTCTCAAGACTTTTTTGCATTTGTGCAGTCACCAATAAAAGGAATTATTGCAGCTTCAGACATTATTTTTTTAGTGTTGATTATTGGAGGATTAATTGGCATTATGAGTTTAACCGGAGCTTTTGATGCCGGAATCTTTTGGCTGGTGAATAAATTAAAAGGCAAAGAATATATTTTAATCATTCTTACCACCACCTTGGTAGCATTGGGCGGAACCACTTTTGGTTTTGCTGAAGAAACATTGGCCTTCTTCCCCATTTTAATTCCCGTGTTTATTGCGGCAAAATATGATGCTATGGTAGGTTTGGCCTGTATATTTTTGGGTTCTTCCGTTGGTACCATGTGTTCAACCACAAATCCGTTTTCAACCATCATCGCCTCCGATGCAGCCGGCATAAATTGGACAACCGGACTTTCAGGAAGAATTATTATGTTTTGCATTTGTGTAACAATAAGTATTTTATACATTTTACGTTATGCAAAAAGGGTAAAAAATGACCCATCCAAGTCCTTAATTCACGATCAAAAAGAGGCGATGGAATCCCATTTTGGAGACCTTTCCAAAGCCAATATTGCTCCATTAAACAGCAAGCTTAAATTAATATTAACCGTATTTGCCGCTTGTTTTATCATCATGATTATCGGCGTTTCTATGCTCGACTGGTGGTTTGTGGAAATGACAACTGTTTTTTTGGTTGGCGCCATTACTATAGGTTTTATTGCCAAAATAAACGAATCCGATTTTGTCAATGCATTTTCAAAAGGTGCCGGCGAATTGCTTGGCGTTGCCTTTATTATTGGCATTGCAAGAGGCGTTTCCATATTAATGGATGATGGACTTATCAGCGACACCGTTCTTTATAACGCAAGTGCCCTTACCGAAGGAATGAATAAAGGCGTTTTTGTTAATTCTCTGTTTTTTATCTACAACGGCTTGTCCTTCTTTATTCCTTCATCCTCAGGAATGGCAGTACTTACCATGCCAATTATTTCGCCTTTGGCAGATACCGTTGGCATTGGCAGGGAAGTCATTGTAAACGCTTACCAATACGGTATGGGTTTGTTTGCCATCATAAATCCAACCGGACTCATTTTGGCCTCGCTTGCCATTGTGAAAATTGGTTTTGACAAATGGATGAAATTTGTAATGCCTTTGGTTATTGCCCTTATTTTGGTGTCTATGATTATGCTGACTATTTCTGTTTATTAAAATCAAAATCCCAACAAAACGGCTAAATCTAAAAATATACGAATAATATCTATTGATTTTTTTTACCCTGAGCGTTTTTACTGAGCGCAGCCGAAGTATAGCCGAAGCGTAAATGTTGTATTTACCACTTTTTCGCTCATAGCTTTCAAAACTGAAACTTTTAGGGCAAATCATATTATTGCATTTATTTTTCTGATCCTTGCAGTTTATTTTATGTTTAAAAAATAATATTTTGGGCGTACCCACTTTCTCAGCGGGCAGACCCCGCTGAGAAAGCGGTCAGGCTTTTCGCTGCAATCTTTTTTTTGGTGAAAAACCTCAAAAAAGTATTTCCACTTCAATCCTTTACGCGGATTGAATTACAAATATAAAAACCATAACCAAACAACTTATTTAGCCTAAAACTGAATACCCATTTTATAAATAATTTTACTATTGGCTCTTTTTCAATACCTTTTTAAAACTCAGGGCATTCGCTTTTAAACTTGCAGGATTAATTCTCTGTAAGTATCGCTAGCAAAGGCTTTCTGACGTTTTCTATTTTTAGATTTTGGGAACGTTTTTTCTTGGTCGAGCATTGTAATGGCAAATTTTGCGATTAAATT
>JAENXD010000213.1 GCA_016649745.1 Flavobacteriaceae bacterium
AATGGCAGTGAGATAAAAACTCCAACTAATGCAATCAGAAATGTTGTATAAATTATGGAGCTTTTTTTACTGTGTTTAAATTGGTGGGCATGTGTGGTGTTCTCCAATATTTCTTTCGGAAAAATATTTTTCATAGTGTTTTTTAAAGTTATCAATATTAATTAAATATTTTTTGTTCCAAATTAAACACAACAACAGTTAAAATTTAAAGCAAAAATCCCGAAACTTAGCTTCGGGATTTTTATAGCAATTTTCCTTATAAATAATCTTATGTTTCTGATTTTAATAACCCCTTAAAAAACACCAAAAAATTACTTAAGATTCTTGGGGCAAATGTAAATGGCTCATGCCAATTATGAAAACTAAACTACTCTATATTCATAAATTTAGACCGTTTGTTTGTGAATTTAGACTGTTTGTTTATAAATTTAAACTGAATACCGCCTTTTTCATACAAATCAAAATATTTATTTCATTTTTTAAAAAGCATAAAGATTTCAAGATTCTATTACCAATTAAAATCTTTACATTCAAAATGTCTATTTTTGTTCAGAAAAAGGAAATTAAAAAATTAATGAGAAAGAATGCAACCCACATAAATAGAACTGGTCTTTTAAAAAACATAGTGCTATTCTTGTTTTTAGCTTGTATTCAAATAGGATATTCACAAAAAACCACAAATTTTTATATTCCCGATTCATTAAAAAATAAATCCTACAAAGACCTTTTTAAAGGCTTAAACGCCAGTAATAATGACACCCTTAAAGAAAGAATATACGCCGAAGCTTATTTAAATAAAGCTAAGAATGAAAACGACATCATAAGAATTTCAAATGGATATTCACAATTTGCTTCTATCAACATCACAACAAACATAGATTTGACGATGATGTACAGTGACAGCATTATATTTCTCACAAAAAACAGCAATCATATTGATTATCCAGGTTATGGATATATGGTAAAGGGTATTTGTCAATTTAATTTGGGCTATTATGAAAAAGCATTGGAAAATTACCTGATTGCCAATAAATATGCCCTTAAAAATAAGAATATTGAACAGCAATTTTATATCAATAATAGTATAGGTAAATTAAAGAACTTGTGGGGAAACTATGGAGAGGCATTGGAAATTTTTAGGTCTCAACTACTATTATTGCAACAAAATAAAATTGATTTTAAATATCCCCAGACTTATTATTTAGGTGTGCTTTTTAATTTAACAAACGCTTACCTACTAAATAAAAAATTAGATACCGCTTTAATTTATGCCAAAAAAGGCATTCAAAAAAGTTTGGCAATTAATGATTCTGTTCAGTATTACTCTTTTGTTAGCCAAACAGGCATTATTTCCTATTATCAAAATAATTTTAAAACAGCGCTTGACAGTTTAAATAAAACATTGCCTTTTCTAACATCTCATAACGATTTTTTAAATTACCATTATTACTTGGGCCATATTTATTGGAAAAAAGATAATGATAAGAAAGCATTTTTTCACTTCTTAAAAGCAGATTCCATTTACAACATATCGCAAGATGTAGTGCCGGAAGTTAGGGATATTCAAGAATTCTTCGTTGGCTACTACAAAAAAAAGAATGACATTAACAATCAATTAAAATATATTGACCGTCTTTTATATGTTGACAGCATTATTAAATACAATTATAAAAATTTGAATGAAACGCTCATTAAAAAATATGACACTCCTATTCTTATTGGCGAAAAACAACATATTATTAACTCTTTAAAACAAAGCGAAAAAAAATCAACCCTTATTATTATTGGGCTGGTTAGTGCATTTATGATTGCTTTGGCCTTAATTATTTGGTCTTATAAAAAACAACACATTTATAAAGAAAGATTTAACAAACTTCTGTTAAATAACCAGAAAGAGGTTTATAATAAAAAAACTGTTAAAAAGTCTTCTGATGAATTACAAGGTATTTCTTTTGAAATAGTGAATTCTATATTATTGGCATTGAAAGAATTTGAAAACAGCAATGGTTATTTAGACCATCGCTTAACCTTAAATAGCTTATCGAAAGCATTTAATACAAATTCTAACTATTTGTCAAAAATTATTAATTTTTATAAGAAAAAAAATTTCAGCTCCTATATTTCAGATTTAAGGATAGATTACTGTATTGAACAGTTAATAACGAATAAAACCTTTAGAAAATATTCCATAAAAGCCCTGTCTTTTGAGCTGGGTTTTAACAATGCAGAGTCTTTTTCAAAAGCATTTTATAAAAAAACAGGAATATATCCTTCCTATTTTATTCGAGAATTTGAAAATCAGAAATTAATTTAAATCAAAAAGTCCAAAACTTAGTTTCGGACTTTTTATTAACCAAATAATTATTTTTTCATAGAAATTTATACGGGAACACCATCAAAAATGTAGCTGTTTAAACATTTAAGCGCGGTTATTTTATCGTTTGTATTTACCAAAAGTGAAATATTGTTATTGCTTCCTCCATAAGAAATCATTCGAACGGAAATATCCTGCAACACTTTAAAAAGACGGTGCGTTTCGTGGTGTCTCACCACCAAATGACCAACCAAACAAATGATACTTTGCTGTTTGTCCACTTCAACCGTTGAAAATTTTTCCAATTCCTCCAAAATTGAAATCAGATTTTTATCATCATCAATTGTCAATGAAACCGCAACTTCAGAAGTGGTGATCATATCTATTGAAGTCTCATATTTCTCGAAAATTTCAAACACTTTTTTCAAGAACCCGTGCGCCAATAACATTCTGGCAGATTTAATTTTTATGGCGGTAATGTTATCTTTTGCGGCAATGGCTTTGATGCCTTCACCCTTGAATTCGCTCGAAATCAATGTTCCATAGGAAGCCGGATCCATCGTGTTTTTTAAGCGCACCGGAATATTCGCTTCGCGGGCGGGCATCACTGTTTGCGGATGCAATATTTTTGCCCCAAAATAAGCCAGTTCGGCTGCTTCATCAAATGATAAATTTGAAATTGCGTGCGTATTTTCAACAAATCTCGGATCGTTGTTGTGCATTCCGTCAATATCTGTCCAAATCTGAACCTCTTCTGCGTTAACCGCCGCACCTATAATGGTCGCCGTATAATCGCTTCCTCCGCGTTGCAAATTGGCAATATTTCCAAAAGCATCCAGACAAATAAAACCTTGGGTGATGTAAATATCAGAAGGAGCAGCTTCCTTTATTATACGATGTAAATTTTGTTTGATATAAAAATCATCAGGATCGTTCGTTTTATCGATGCGCATAAAATCCAACGCAGGCAACAAAACAGCATTCACACCTTCCTGATTTAAATAGGCTGTAAATATGTAAGTCGACAATAATTCTCCCTGAGCAACTATTTTATTATAAAGCAGTTTTGAATGCTTTTCTGAGGCGCATATTTTTAAAAAATTGAAAACGCTCGCAATATAAATTTCAACATCTTCTTTTAACCTTACGTCTTTCAATAAATCATTTAAAACTACCTTATATTTCTCGTGTAATTTTTCAATATTTTTAAGCGCTTCTTCGCTATTATTGTTTTTTATAAGATCATCTATTTCAACCAAGGCATTCGTAGTGCCCGACATTGCGGAAAGAACGATTATTTTTTTTTCATTGTCGGCAATAATTTCTTTCACGCATTTTATGTTCTCAATCGAACCTACCGATGTTCCTCCAAATTTTAAAACCTTCATCTTATTTTTGTTTTTTATGTTACAAATTTAGAATCATTTTCAACTTTATATGTTTATTTAGAAATAATATACTAATTTTGCACAAACTGTTAACTATTTAACAATATGAAGACCATTGCAACCTGTGTTGAAGAAATCTTGGTTTCACAACCATTTTTAGAAGACGCGCTAACCCGAAATATTTTAAATTTCAGTGCTTTGTCGGAAGAATTGAGAGAACCCATTTCAAAAATGTTGCGCAAGCCGGTAAAATCAGGAGCCATCATGATGGCTTTACGAAGATACAGTCCACCAAAAGAAATGGCCAATAAAATTAAATTGAATCACGTTTTGCAAAATTTGGGTGATATCACTGTTCGTTCAGACATTTCCGATTATACGTTTAAAAATTCGGGAAGTTTAATTCATGGCCATTTAAAAATGCTGGAAGTAATTAAGGCAGATCCGCATATTTTTTACACATTTACGCGTGGCGTACACGAAAGCAATGTGTTAATTACAACTTCCTTAAAGCTGCAAATTGAAGAAAGTTATAAAAATGAAATCTGTACTACGGTTCAAGATCATTTATCTGCGATAACCATTGGTTTGCCAAAAGAAAATACCAAAATTGCAGGTTTGTATTACCAGTTTTTTAAACGCTTGGCCTGGGAAGGAATCTCTCTTTATGAAGTACTTTCAACCACCAATGAATTTACCATTTTAGTGGAAGACAGTGTGGTAGATAAAGCATTCTCTGCCATAAAAGGGCTAAAAAACTAATTTTTTTATTACGAAGTTGCCTGTTTTTAGAACTATGAACTTGTTGTATAAAAATACCAATGTCCATTTTACATCAATCGGAAAAGGAAACGCCATAGTTTTAATTCACGGATTCTTGGAAAATAGTTCCATGTGGCAAGAAACTGCAAAAGAACTGTCCAAAAAAAACAGGGTAATTTGCATTGATTTATTGGGTCACGGAAAAACCGGAAATCTGGGTTATATTCATTCCATGGAAGACCAGGCGAACATGGTGAAAGTAATATTAAATCATTTGCGTTTAAGAAAATATGTGTTCATCGGACATAGTATGGGTGGTTATGTTGCACTATCTTTTGCAAAATTATTTCCTTCAACCATTAAAGGATTGTGTTTAATGAATTCAACTGCTTTGCC
>JAENXD010000148.1 GCA_016649745.1 Flavobacteriaceae bacterium
CCTCTAACCAAGGACATTCATTGGAAATGGTTACAGAATCATCATGCCAGTTTTTCATAAACAAGCCAATCACCTCATAGCCCTGTTCCTTTAACAAATAGGCTGCCACACTGCTATCCACACCGCCTGAAAGTCCAACAATTACGCGTTTCACTTTAAATTCATTTTAGTTTGCAAAGTTACGGATAAGTTTTTTGAGGGAAAAGTTAAAAAGGTGAAAGCTCAAAGTCTAAAGGAAAAAGGTGAAAGTTGAAAGCTTCAAATTCAAAAATTTAATCATGTTTAAAGGATTTTGATAGCACTCAAAATAAAAAAAATATCCCTTCAAAATAATTTTGAAGGGATATTTAAATGGTTTTATGCGTGGAATAACCTAGCTTTAAATTACGTTTTACGCGTAAATTCAACTATTAAAATCAATCCCATAAAGATTTGGGGATTACTCTTTTAATTTCACGGGCAAAATCTAAAATTTCTTGTTGTATCTCATCTTTACCAAGCTCCTTATTTTCATCTGCCAAATTCAAATTTTGAAGCACAATTTTTTCCGCCAGTTCGCGTGCTTTCAATTCAATAAATTTTTTAAGTGAGCTATGATTTGAAACAAATCCATAAACAAATTGCATGTCTAATGCTTTCCCGACTTCCTTAAGTGATTTTATTGAAATTGAGCCCGATAATTCTCTTTTTTCAATGTCTTTAACGCCTTGTGTGGTAATCTTTAATTTGTGTCCAAGTTGTTGTAAAGTCATATTCAAGGCAGTTCTAATTGCATAAACCCACCCTCGCTCAGGAACTTCTATATTTTTTATTTCATAAAATGGCTTGAGCTTGCGATCCAGTTGTTCTATGACTATTTTTTTCTGATTGCGCATGACCTCTTTTCTTGTTTAATTAAAAATTAAGCTTATTAACTTTGATGAATAACCCTTTGCGGAAACGGAATTTCAATTCCTTCCTTGTCAAATGCAATTTTTAGTCTTTTACGCAACTCCCCTGTAATCTCCCATTGTTTAAGTGGCAATGTTTCTCCTAAAATCTTTAACATAACGGAGGAATCTGCAAAATTATTCACTCTCAAAAACTGGGGCGCTTTAATGATAAACTCTTTAAATTGGGCATCTTGTGCCAATGTATTTCCTACTTTATTCACCACGCCAATTACATGTTCCAGATTGGCATCATAAGCTACACCAATATCCAAATTTACACGGGCAAAATCTTTGGCATAATTCGAAACCTCTTTAATTTCCCCATGAGGAATATGGTGAACAGTTCCGTCCATATCTCTTAAAGTTGTCATTCTCAGACTGATTTTTTCAACCACTCCACCTAAATTTTCAAACTTAACAACATCACCTATTCTGTATTGATTTTCAAGAATGATAAAGAGTCCGGAAATAATGTCGCGGATAAGGTATTGACCACCAAAGCCAAAAGCCAATCCAACAATTCCGGCTGCGGCCAAAATAGGGCCTATTACAACGCCAAATTCCTGCAAAACCATTAATATGGTAATGGTAAAAATAGTTATTTTTGAAGTAATGGAAAAAATTTGAATTAAGGTATCTTCCCTTTTCTTTTCTGACTCTTTGGAAGAATAATTATTGGGTACAACTGTCAATCTCACCGTTTTATCAATGAACTTAGTTATGATTTTATTAATAATAAAAGCACCGATTAGGATGCCCACTACCCTAACTCCACTTGATAAGAGCCATGGAATCAAAAGATCTGTCCATTCTGCAAAATATTCTTTCATTCTTCCCTGTTTTTTGTGATTTTTATTTTAATATTAAGTTTATTTTTTAACCTATTAAGTCGTATATACTGAGTTAAACAACACATAATCAGTTGTTAAATCTGTTCCCCAGCCTTTTGATTTGGCTTTCCCAGTGTGAAGATCCAGCACAATTTTAAGATGAGATTCCCTTAATAATTTCTTTATGAAGTTCGTATCAAATTCCAAAGGGGTTCCTTGTTCCAGTACCTTTACTGTTTTTAAATCGGAACCAATATAAAGATCAATTTTTTCATAATCAAAAGGAAGACCGGCATTACCGGCCGCACTTATAATTCTTCCCCAATTGGGATCGCGGCCAAACATAGCCGTTTTAACAAGGGCAGAATCTGAAATTTTTCGAATCATTATTCTAGCATATTCTTCCGTTGGTGCATTCATTATTTCATATTCGATAAACTTTGAAGCTCCTTCCCCATCTGAAACAATAAGCTGTGCCAAATGCACCATCATTTCTTCAAGATGCTTTTTAAAAATAGCATAGCCTTTGTCTTTTTTAGATTTGATGATCTCATTCTGAGCCAAACCATTAGCCAATACAATAACCATATCATTGGTTGAAGTATCACCATCCACCGTAATCATATTAAATGATTTATCAACAGCTTCCTTTACTACAGTTTTTAAAAATTTTGGATCAATGGCAATATCCGTAACAATAAACGCCAACATCGTCGCCATATTCGGATGAATCATTCCAGAACCTTTAGCAATTCCCGCCATATTAATTTCACGTCCATCAACTTCAAACTCCACAAAACCTTCTTTAGCAAAGGTGTCGGTTGTTAAAATAGCATTTGCAACAAATGACCCTGCGTTGGATCTGTTTGTCAGATTTTTTGCATTTTCTCGAATTCCTTCCACAATTTCTGTCGTTGGAAATTTTACACCTATAATACCGGTAGATGCCACCAACACTAAATCCTCCGAAATAGATAACTCCTCAGCCAATGCATGGGTCATGGCAATTGCGCCTTCCATTCCTTGTTTTCCTGTAGCAGCATTAGCATTTCCTGCATTTATTACAATTGCCTGCGCTTTGCCATCGGCAATATTGTTCCGCGATACGGTAACCGGTGCCGCCACAACCTGATTCTGGGTAAATACCGCTGCGGCACTTGCCGGAACTTTAGAGAAAATGATGGCTAAATCCCTTTTCATAGATTTAACACCTGTATGTGCTCCCCAACATGTGATTCCTCTAACGTTTGTTATATTTTTAATCATTTTTGTAAAATTATTGTTAGTTAAATTTTCTACTGAATTAAAATATTAAGGGTTTAATGGAATAAGATTTAGCCCGTTTGTTTGTTCTAAACCAAACATAATATTCATATTTTGAACTGCTTGTCCTGCTGCTCCTTTGATAAGATTGTCAATAACACTAATAATAATCACCATATTGGTTCTTTCATCATACGTTACATATAAATCACAATAATTAGTTCCCCTCACATCCTTTATGGCTGGTTCCTGCTTCCTTAATCTTACAAAAGGGGCCTTTTCGTAAAAGGTAGCATAAAGTTCTTTTAGTTTGAATTCATTCATTTTTTCTATTGGTCGCACATAAATAGTTGTCAGGATTCCCCTATCAACCGGCAATAAATGCGGTGTAAATTGAATGCAGATATTTTTTCCGGAAACTTTATCCAATATTCCTTGTATTTCAATAGTATGTCTGTGGTTTTTAAGTCCGTAAGCCTTAAAATTATCATTTACATTTGAATAAAGATTTACCGATTTTGATTTTATCCCTGCTCCTGTAACACCCGTTTTTGAATCGACAATAATTCGGTCTGTTTCAATCAGGCTGGCTTCCAGTAATGGTGCCAGCCCTAAAATTGCACTTGTGGGAAAACAGCCAGGATTCGCAATTAATCTGGCTTCTTTAATTTTATCAAAATACAATTCCGGACTTCCGAAAACGGCATTTTCAATGCCTTCAGGATAAATATGCGGAATTTTATACCATTCTTCATAAACCTCTTGTGTATTCAAACGAAAATCACCGGAAAGATCAATGATTTTAAAAGATTTGTTTTTAAAACGTTTCACAAAATCCATGGAAACTCCGTGCGGCAAAGCAAGAAACACCAAATCAAGTTCGTACTCATCTATTTGATTCATTGAAACCAATTTTTGATCGGCGATTCCCTGTAAAAAAGGATGCACATCCGAAAATAATTCTCCAGCCCTGCTTTCTGAAGTAATCATGATAATTTCAATAGCTGGGTGATTGGTAAGAATACGTACCAATTCTGATCCGGTATAACCAGTTGCACCAATAATTCCTATTTTCTTTTTATCCATTGTCTTTCAATTCTTTTAATGATTTTTCTAATATTTCCATGGCCTTTTCCAAATCTTCATAACTTATATTTAAAGGCGGTACCAAACGCAAAACGGTATTGGAAGTCGCATTTGCCAACACCCCATTTTCAAGCATTTTCAGCACTAAAGGTTTTGTTTCAAAATTAAATTCAACTCCTATCATCAATCCCTTTCCCCGAATTTCCTTTATATCCGGATTTTCAAATGATAAAATTTTAGCAACGATCCACTTTCCCTTTTCTTCAGCCTGTTGCATTAGATTTTCTGTTTCAATAACTTCTATGGTTGCCAATGAAGCGGCACAAACTAAAGGATTTCCCCCAAAAGTTGTTCCGTGATCTCCAAATTCAATTGCCGAACTTACTTTTTCATTCGAAAGAATGGCACCAATTGGAACGCCGCTTCCCAAAGCTTTCGCTAAGGTCATAATATCAGGTTCTACCCCAAAATGTTCTTTCGCAAACATTTTTCCTGTTCGGCCAATGCCACACTGAATTTCATCGAAAATCAACACAATACGTTGTTCATCACAAAAATTTCTCAACGCCTCAAGGAAAGTTTTATCCACTACATTAATGCCTCCTTCGCCCTGGATTGGCTCAATAATAATGGCTGCCGTGTTGTTATCGACCGCTTTTTTTAAAGCTTCCATATTGTTAAAAGGCACCTGTGAAAATCCCTGAGGAATTGGCTCAAATCCTTTTTGATATGCTTTTTTACCTGAGGCAATAGTGGCCAATGTGCGTCCATGAAATGAGTTTTCAAAAGAAATAATATTCCCTCCTCTTCCAATACTGTGCGCATATTTCCGGGCTATTTTAATAGCACCCTCAACAGATTCCGCTCCGCTATTCGCAAAAAACACCCGATCTAAACCTGATAATTCAACCAGTTTTTTAGAAAGCATCACCTGTGGTTCACTCAAATAAAAGTTTGAAATATGAATTAATTTAGCTGCCTGGTCCTGAATTGCTTTTACTACTTTAGGATGACAATGGCCAACACTGTTAACAGCAATACCTCCCAGCATATCTATATATTCATTGCCTTCCACATCCCAAATATGGGAACCTTTCCCGTGGTCGAATGTTAAAGGGTAGCGTTTAAAAGTTTGTAAATAATACTTTTTATCAAGTTTATTGAATGTTTCATTATTTTTTTGTGTCATGGTCTAAGTTCTTTAAATTATGCGGTAATGATGGTTCCCAATTGTTGATTTTTAAACAGGGCTGAAATCTGTTCTGGGATTGTTCCATTGATGATTCTTGCCAGTTTAGCACCTTTTTCTAAGGCTATTTCACAAGAATCCATTTTAGGGATCATTCCGCCCTGAATACATTTTATTTCTTTAAGCTGATTTATTTCGGCTACTTTAAGTTCATGGATGATGGAAGCAGGATTGTCCTTATCAAGCATTAATCCGTCAACATCTGTTAAGATAATATATTGTTCTGCTGAAAGTGCGCCTGCAATATGACCCGCAAACAGATCCCCATTAATATTATAGTCGTTTCCATTTTTATCGGAAGCAATACAGGTGATTACGGGAATAAAATCATTTTGCAATAACAATTCAATTAAAGTAACATCAACACTATCAACATCTCCAACTTGTCCTAAATCTATCATTTCTATCTTTCCGTTTTTCATTTGTTGATGTAAACGTTTTTTGGCGGTTACTATTTTTCCGTCTTTGCCGGATAGTCCAACGGCTTTATTCCCCATTGCATTGATTATGGAAATTAGACTGCCATTCACTTTTCCTTTTAGCGCCATTTCAACATATTCCATGGCCTCTGGTGTTGTTTTTCGCTGCCCGTCAATAAACTCAGAAGCTATATTCACTTCTTGCAAAGTTTGTTGGATAAAAGGACCGCCTCCATGAACAATCACTACTTGGTATCCTTTTTCTTTTAAATCGCATATGTTTTTTAGCACTTGTTTTTTAAGTGGCTGATTGGTCATGGCATTTCCTCCATATTTAAATAAAAGCAGGTGTTTTTTTATCATTATTTTTTATTTAATAATTTATAGAACATACTCAGAAAACTTTTATTTAGGAGCAGTAACGGGTGATATTGCAATTTTTGATTATTATAAACCTTTAATTGTTGAAAGATTTGGATTTGCAACCTCAATATGAAATCAGTATTACAACTGATTATGAATGATTTCAAATAGATTATTGCAAATTTAAGGTTATTGCTATAATTTTCCAAATAAATATTAAAGTTATAGCTTTAATATTTGTTATTCTTAATAAATTCCGCAAATATTGAAGTGCTCAAAAGAAAAAAATAAGGCACAAAAAAAGTCTGTCAAATAAATGACAGACTCTACTTTGTAAAAAGGTAAATATATTAAATAACTTTTACATTAATTGCGTTTAATCCTTTTTTACCTTCCTGTAAATCGAATTCAACTTCGTCACCTTCGCGTACTTCGTCGATTAATCCAGAAATGTGTACAAAATGTTCTTTGTTCGAACCTTCTTCTTTTATAAATCCGAAACCTTTAGCTTCATTGAAGAATTTTACTGTCCCTTTACTCATCTTTAAAAAATTTTAAAATAATATTAGATGCAAATGTAATAATTAATTTTTAAATCCCAAATTTTTCAAAAAAATATTTTTATCCTATAAAAATCTATTAAATTACTGCATCATAAATTGTTACGAGGTGCCTGACGTGTATCTTTACCCATCCTAATTCGGCAAATAATGTTGCTGAATTTCAAGGATAATTGGGTTTAAATTCATATAAAATTGATGTTTAACAGCTTATTAATGCAAACGGTAAATTTCTCTTATATCGTGCAGAATTTTTTCAAAATCAATTTTTAAATCGATCAATTCTCCGGTATGAATATCAAAAACCCAACCGTGAACGGTAATTCGTTTTTCAAGCAAAGCTTTTTGCACATCAGCTGTTTTTAAAACATTTACACATTGTTCCTGTACGTTCAATTCTACCAGTCTGTTGTATTTTTCATCTTGACAGGTTATGATGTCGAGTTCATTTTTATGCAATCTGTAAACGTCACGTATATTCCGTAACCACGGATTTAAAATTCCCAGATCTTCCGATTGCATAGCAGATTTAACGCCTCCGCAATAATAATGACCGCAAACCACTAAGTGTTTTACCTTTAAATGACTTACTGCAAAATTGATGACTGACATCACATTTAAGTCGGTGTTTGGAACCATATTGGCGATATTTCTATGCACAAATACTTCGCCGGGCTGAACGCCCATCAATTCTTCTGCGGAAACTCGACTGTCTGAACAACCAATATACAGAATTTCGGGATTTTGACCTGCAGACAAGTTTTTAAAATAATCTCCGTC
>JAENXD010000015.1 GCA_016649745.1 Flavobacteriaceae bacterium
GAGCTGTTCTCAACTGGATAATAACAAGGGAGGGGGGTGGGATTGAAAATCAACAACTTTCAGTCCAGAAAATCAAGTATATCTGCAAAGCCTTAATAAATGAAAATTTAATCGGACAACAGTGATCCCAAATCCCAAATACACAACAACCGATAACCGATAACTGATAACCCTTGTCCACCGAAGCTTTTTCAGCGTAGGTGGAGACAACCATCACACGCCACCCGACATCACCTTCCAGACTGTTCCGAACAGATAGTCAGGAACACCGCCTCTCCAGGTTCCAGAAAAGCTTCAAGCCGCATCAATATAAGGTCCAGGGCCTTTTGTGACCCCAATCCTTTGCCAATGCCTGTAAGTTGTGAAACTGGAGCAATGCATCCGCGTAGCTCGCTCAGGGCATCATTTGCGGGGCGAATAAGGATACCGGTTCTGTTAGGTACGTTCTTTACCCTTAAATGGTGACCAAAACTTAGCGAGTAGAATGGGACCAGTTCATAAGTCCCATCCGGAATACAGGAAATATCGGGTTGGTTAACGCCCCAGGGAAGTTCTATGCCAAAGCACAGAAACTGTTGTTTGTGATACAGCGCACCATTTGTTCCCGACCTGTAATGTGTTCTATGCAAATATAAATCCATTGCTCCAGTCTTTAGGTTACACTTGGTCTACGCCAACTACACCCAAGGCATTGAACGATCCGTTACGCAACGAATACATCTCGCCGTTCACCTCCTGGTAGAAGCTCACCCCAATCACTTGGATTACCGGTAAAGTCCCTCCTCCCGCAATAGTTGGGCTAAGGTTCAGCGCTGCCTGTGGAGTCTGATCCCATGGAATGATAGGGGAAGTCAGATGGTTTTCCTCAAAATTCCTGTTCACAAAGTCCAAGGAGCAGACCCCCGCTACCAATTGGATGTGGGTAGTGCCACGGGGGGCATCAATGGTTTCATTGGGCACAAAGGCGTCAATGGCAACATCAAATACGCCTGTAGCTCTGTTAAAGCTCGGGGTATAGCCGCTGAAGAAGACCGTATTGAGTTTTCCCTTCTCATTAAAGTCAAAATCTTTCAGCAAGTTCATGTCGCCATCCTGCACGGTGCGTTTTCCGCGTTCGTTTAAGGGGTCGCTCTTGATCACTCGCATCAACAGCTTCACTAACCTTGAGGTTAAGCGGTAGTCACTGGCCTGACGGAGCAAGATCCGCTCTGCCTTTCTGATCAGCTGGCCTCCCTTGCCAGCAGTTCCAAATTCTGCCCCGTTTTCGCGCGTACGCTTAAATGCGGGATCGTTCAAAATGCGGCTTTTTTCAATACCGCCCTTTTCACGGGCCAAATACCCGTCCTTGGTTTTGTAAAAGGTATAATCTCCAATCGTACCTTTTAGCTTTACAATTCCTTTTTGTTTTGCCATAATAACAAATTTTAGAGTTAAACAATACCCCAAACCTACAACCCGAAATAGTGAAACCAAGAGGCCAAAACACAAACTGCATTTTCTTTCACGATTTTGCCAGCATTCGTACATTCGAGCGCAAAACGGCGGTTTTGGGATTAGGGATTAGAGATTAGGGAATAGGTTATAGAGTTAAAAGGGTATTGGGGTTTGAGCTTTGGTGTTTTTTTCGACAAGCTCATGATAAACTAAGCTCAGCAAGACAGATTCGTTATTGAATTATTTCAATTTCATAAGGTCCCTTCTCTTAAAAAGTCCTTTTAAATCTAATTTTATTAATTCCCAATGTTTATCTCTGTAGAAATTGGGAATGAAGACATCCTCAGCATTATATAATTCAACTATTTTCATCGAAAAATCCTTCTCATAAAAGCTGTATGGATATCTTTCTAAATAAAAACCGATCAATTGGTGCAATAGAATTTATCCAATAATTCGTATAAGTCCCAAAAACCTTTTTTTCGCCCCCATTCACTATCACTTCTAATTTCATAGCATATATCTAAAATGATTGCCATTCTAATATTATTACAATGAATCGGCGGTAAGATAATAGGGACAGAGTAGAACTAATCCAATTTTATCAAATCGCCCTCATTGTTGCAAAAAAAAAAGGATTACCCCATACCATGTCACCATCGAATAGGGATACTACATTTGAAAAATTTTGGATAAAACGGCCCAAGCTCTTTAAAGGACATAATTCCAGATTCAGTAACTGTTAATATGTAGATAACCACAGAATCTATTGTAAACAAAAGGTTTTAACTTTATAGGGAAGAATTGGTACATCCAATCAGCCTCGATAAATACAATACATTATCCGACATCTCTCAGACCGTCATATACATGAGTTGCATATTAAAGAAAATGGCAATAAATTGGTTGCCAAATGAAGCGAATCTATCATTTTTGCACTTATCCTGAATAATTAGAGGAAAACATTATAAAATTTAAATTTTGGAGATATATTCACTGATCGAAATAAACAATTGCGTCATTGGCATTGCCCCTTGTCCAGATGGCGGGGAGCAATTAGATAACAGTATAATAAAAATTCGAAGTGATAAACCTTTTTTACTTGTATCTCTTCTTACATATACTGAATCTATACAGCTTGGATTATCTAATGAGGCTGATGTTTGCAAATCACATTCTATCGAATTTATAAATTTTCCAATAATGGACAAAGGTATCTGTGGGTTTGATCAATTTGTGGAATTCATTGAGATGCTTTACAGCAGAACCCAAGAATTGAATAGTATTTTAATCCATTGTCAACATGGAGTGGGAAGAAGTGGAATGGTGGCTTTGGGACTGATGCTCAGATATGGTAAAGATTTGCAGAAGAGCATTAAGGGGGTAAGTAAAACGAGAGGATATGATGTGCCGCAGAGTTTGTCGCAACAGCGTTTACTTGGGGCTTATTCTAAGTCTTTGAATGCTAAGGTGTAGCTTTCATTTTTAAATCAGAACTTGTGTAATCAATCAGGTTAAACTCATTTTGAGAAAAATATGTCCTCCAAAAGATTTCTAAATCATTGTAAGCGGTAATTCCCATATTGGTATTGTCGCCTGTACAAACATATATCTGAATAGAATTATTCCCTTTCACTATGGGCATTTTTTCAATACTTTTTAAGGGAGAGATTTTTGAATTTATAATTTTCTCCATATTTGACTCTTCGCTATAATTTATCATATCCGAAAAAATTATCACATTGGTTCGGTTTTTAGCGTACCGATTTATTTGTTTTAAAGAACCAAAAATGTCTGTTTTTTTGGCGTAGGCTTTACGTTTTTCGATATTCTTCATTGTTTCGCTGATAAACGATTCTGAAATATCTTGAAGATATTTTTTTCTTCGCTGTTCCCCTAATTTTTTACGAGCAGTCATGGGATCGGCAGGATTTTCAAATTGCAAATTGCTCATATCCACTTCAAAAAGAGGGACAGCAGCAGTTTGGGAACCGTTATCAATAGCTAATAAAACAAGAGAGTTTTTCTCATTCAGAAAAGGAATTATCGATTTCTGGATATTTTCTAGATAAAACACCAAATTGGAGTTATCAATACTTCCAGAAATATCAACAAGACAAATATTGCTTACTTCGGGAGAAGCTGATGTAGAATTATCACAAGAATATAAAGTCGCAACTGCTAATACGATAAGAAGTATAAAAGTTTTCATAGTAATTGGGTTTAGGGTTAGTTTAAAATTGAATCAATTTGTTTTTGAACGTTATCCACATTCTTCTGATTTTTTTGGCCTATCTCTGAAGAGTCGAATTTGTCACCGTTTAAAGTTTGTCTTTCTGGTAGAGACAAGTATAAATTATCCAATGATGTTTGCTCTTTTATAAACAAGTCGTCATACCTCTCATAAAGATTAACGATGCCAATTCTATTTTTGATACCAAATGCTAACAGTCTGTTGTCAACCATACTGATATCTTTGTATTTATTGAATTGCTCCAAGTTAATTTCCTGCCCAAATGAGGAACGCTCTTTTTTATACATCTCATAAAGTTCTCTATTGCTATCATCTACCTCACTTTTAAAGATGCGCATTAAATCATATCCTAATTGTTGTGCCATCTCAATTTCCATTTCTTCTTTATTGGTTATAGATGCCCTCAGAACATTTAATTTTTCAACAATAGCTTCCTGTCTTTTCACGTTCTTTTTCCAAGCATTGAACGCTGCAAGTTTAACGGTGGCATCGTGATGGTCTTTTTTAAGAAATGCCAAAAGAAATGCCATTGCGAACGTAAATATCATTGCCAACATAGCCGTTGCTTTTCCACCTTTCTCGATTACTTCTTTCATAACCGCAGAATTAGAAAGCCCTTCTTCAACTGCACTATTTGCCCCTTCAATAAGGTAGGTACGAGATAACCCAGCATAAAATAAAAATAACGTTCCCAAGATTAACATAATAATGGCTCCAATTAATTCCACATAGCACCTTTGCAATTGGGATTTGCTCAATAAACCTTTTCTGTATTTTTCACGTGCCTCAAAAATTCTAATAATAAATGTTAATGATTTAGAATAACATAGTAGTAAGAACAATGCAAATACAATTGAAAGAGCTATATTTCCTGCCAGTCCCAAAAAACCCACAAGGTTTCCTGAAATGAGTACATACAGTACAATTTCAGAAAGAATAAAAAGCACTATTACTATTTTTATGGCCCAATTGTTCATTTTACATCGAGCAACTTCATCTTTGGTAAATGCGGGTTGCTTCAATTCACTTTTGTTCCCCCAATGATCTGTTAGGAAATACGTTTCCTTCAAATTGGCCTTTAACTGATGTAATTCTACGCGCATCGCCTTGACTTCTTTAATGCAGCCATTTGCGAAAATCTGAATTTTTTCCACAGCAGAAGAAATAATGGCATCACTCTCCAGCCAAAGTTTAAAATCAAGACTTCTTGATTTCTTAAGCAGGTTTCTTTTCCAATGTTTGAATATCCAGTTCATAATATAGAGTTTAAAAGGTTAGATTAAAATGTTGCACAAATATTATTTATTATCAGTTTTCCCGAGTTTATGACCCCTCTAATCTTTGAATATTTTGTTTAAAACAAAGAGGACGGCAAATAGAATCCATAACATATTTGCTTCCGCCAGTCCCTATAATATGTACATCCCCATAGTTAAAAATTCTGCCCATCAAGGTTTGGTATAATTCCACCGATTCAATTTTACGAAAGGTTATTTCAAAAGTATCAATCAGAAATATGCCTTTTTTAATAATGACCCTTTGGTCTGTAATCAAGAATTTTTCCGACTTAATTTGGGCGAAAGGAATTAGTCCTAAACTGATGAGAGACCGGAATGAAAAATAGTTGATCCAATGATGATGTGATTGATAGACCAGCTTTTCGCTTGGTAAAAAATATTTATTTATGAATTTTTCCATAATATTATATTTTTGGCTTTTTAAATTTCATTTCAACTAAATAATCTTTTCACCATTCTGTAAATGATAAATAGAACAATGGCTATTGCGATTAATGCAATAATCACCAATTGCTCCTCTTGTGGACTGTTTGTTTTTAATTTTATAAAGAGGTAGAATGAAATTATTGTAAGTATTGCAAATAATATTTTTTTGTTCAATGCCAAGATTATTAAAGCTAAAACAAGCAGGACAGCTACTGTACCTAGCTCTATTTTTCCAATGATGGCAAGTTTTATAATTGTCAGTGCAATGGAAATAAACGCAATAGTTTTTACCACATTTTTGAATGAAGATTTTTTATTGGTCATCGTTTTCTGGTGGCGCATAATTTATATTTTTATTTCAAATATGTTAATTGGATAGTTTTTCTGAGTTTTCCGTATTGGCATTTTGTTTTTATGCTATGTAGAAGAGATGTGATGAAAAATAAAAAGGAGTATTTAGTTTTAATTGTTGACATATCTGTTTCTTTTGATACATCAAATATGTTTCAAAGACAGTTTTCCCGAAATTATCATACTTTTATGGTATGGAAAGGAATAGTAAAGAATGGAACTCTTTTGTAGATAAACAAAAGGAAACCATCATTAAGAGGTTACTAAAGTATAAGAATGTGGATACTGCCAGTAATAGCCTGATAGAGACAGGTAATCTCAGTCCTTATCAGTATTACAAGTCTAGCACCGTATCAAAATATTTACTGCGTGCTTTAAGTAAAATAGAGGGAGGCACTTATGGGATTTGCGATGTCTGCCAGAAAGAAATACCAAAAGAAAGGTTAGATGTTGTTCCAGGGGCACTGAGTTGTGTGGAATGTGATAAATTAAAGGAATAGTTTTACTCTGTTGTATAAACCCTGTCTTCGGAATTCATTCGATCTGTATATAAAATACCATTAAGATGATCTATCTCGTGATTAAAAACTCTAGCTTCAAAACCTTCAAAATGATTTTCAATAATATTCGCAAAACGATCTTGGTAGCGTACGTGTAACAAATTTTTTCTAATCACTTTTCCTTTATATCCAGGAATTGACAAACATCCTTCATCATAACTACTATCTAAACCTGAATATTCAATAATTTCGGGATTAATAATGACAAATGGTTCTTCACCATCTTTTCGTTTTGAATTTATTATCGCAACCCGAATATTTTTGCCTATTTGAGGAGCCGCTATACCAACCCCTTTATTCAACTCAATAAAAAACGATAAAAAATCATCAACAAATTGTTGAAACTCTTTATCAAAAACGTTAACCTCCGACGAAATTTGCCTTAGTGAAATGTTAGGGTTATTTATTTCATTCATAGAAATTTTTATAAGTTTCATTTTAGCCATAACTATATCATTTCTTATAGATCCATAAACTTCTCATCCACTTCTGGTAAATATGGTGCTATTTGTTGTTCAAAATAATTATAAGAATAATTGTCATTTCGCATCGATTCTACCTTTAAGTAATGTAAACTGTTTTCTCCTTTATCTGAATAATCGTCAAAGACTTGGGTTAAAAATTCACCCAAGTCTTTAAAATTCCAAACACTTAAATCTGCTGGAACTTCAAAGTTACACGATTTGAAGTCTTCTTCCTTGTAATGGAAATGTGTTCGTATAAACTTATACAGTGATGGATGCTTTTCAGAAATAATAATATCTTGTAAATGGTCTAAATATATTTTTCCGTGCTCTATATTCCATTCTTCAACAACAACTTTTTCGTGAGGCCAGATATCCGTAAGATCAAATTCGATAATTTGGATACCGTCCTCATTACCTACCGTATTTTGGGTAAGACCCAATAATGAAGCTTTGGCATCTGAAATTGCTAGTTTACCACATCGCTTCAAAATATCTGAATATTCTTCTTGGGCTTCACTATCGCAAACTAATCTATTGTTGTTTTTTAATGCAAGCCATAGAAAGATAAGGCGTTGTGTAAGCATATTTATATGATACTTTTCCAACTTATTTAAATCGTATTGTTTCTTGTTCTTTGGGGCATAAATAGGGAATTTCTGGTCGAGTTCTTTTGATTTAAATTTTTCCAAATTGGATATGGCAATAGTCTGGTGTTCTTTGAACACTTCTCTTCCTAAAGCAAATAAATTTGTTTTAAACATTGTCCAACTATAAATACCGTTATTTGGTCCATAATTGTAATGAACTGATTTTTCGCGTTGTGCTACATCCGCAAACATTTTAGTAAGCATTGCATCCACCTCGCTATCTGTGTCAAATGAATACAATTGCTTTTTTGAGAGGATAAACTTTACATCAATATTCAATAGTTCTCCAATTCCCTTACGTCCCATTCCTGTTATAATGGTATAGCTGGTTAGTGGATGGTTGGTCTGTAATTCTTCTATAATATCAACACCGTGGACTGGTTGTGCGAAGCCATTTTCATCATTAAGACGTAGATCCACGAGCACCAGTTGATATTCATTTTTGGATTTCTTTAATTCCGCGAGTACTTCCGCACCGTTAGTATAGGAAAACAAGGTTTTGTTTTTTTCAAAATACCCAGGCCTTTCTGTCAAGGATTTTTCAAGGACTTGGAGGTGTTCTTCGTTATCTTCAATTATCATCAAATTCATATTGGACGGTATCTCAATGGTGCTGGGGTTGTGCGGACGTAGTTCCTTAAGGCGGTCCCCTATTTTTTCTTTTAACACTCTTGCAAAAGAAGAAACATTCACATCTTTTTGATAGGATCCTATATATTGAATAACTTCCTTTCCCACGGTTTCCGATAATGTCCGGGTACGCTCCAATAGTCTTTCCAGATTACTGCGGCTACTTTCATTTTGTAGAATAATGGTCGTCAGATCGTGCGATATTTCGTCCAGTATCCCCGAACTGGTCAAAGCGTATGCCCGGAGATATTTCCATCTATTATTACTAAATGTGTTAAAGGGAATTATTTTATTATCTAAATCCAAGATATCAAAATGAGGGAATTCCCTCACTAAACTATTTATTCTCCCCTTGACTAGTTTGTCCAGCATCACTTGTTTTAGTAAAGAAATAAAGACAATCCCGGGAGCTTCTTTCTTTTTCCAATTCTTTAAAATTTCAAGCGCTATTTGATAGCCAAAAAAGCCTGTTTCGCTCCATTCCAAATATGGGTCTATATAGATACGCGTAAATGGTGCATCACCACTTCCGCTTAAATCATTGAATCTTTCTTCATAAGCCCCCATAGAAGTTACAAAACAATTGGATAAGTCAACACCTTTAAAGAGCTTATTGCTTTCTATATGAGCTTTTATCAATTGTACTTGGGATGTGTTACAAATAAAAAGTGGCTTCATATTATTAATAAGGTATTGAGTTAAACACAAAAGGACTGACCCTTTTATTGTTGTACATTGTTTTCAAGATGAACTTGTAATTGTCCAACTGGATTATATCCTCCCGATTAAATTCCGGTTCCAAAAATGGGGCAATCGTAACGGCATCATACGGAGAGAGTGCCGCGGTAATGATAGTGCCGACGTTGGCTAAAATATTTTTTGAAGTTTGTTCTTCCAGTTGCGCAAAGGTTTGGTTTGCCAATATCAACTGAAGATGATATTTACGTGCTTCTGCCAATGCTGATATTAAATCTCCAGATGTGAAATTATGGAACTCATCCACAAAAACAGGATAATTCTTTCTTTCATTCTCGGGAATATTTTCTCTAGTATATCCAGCCATAATAATTTTATTGAACAACAATCTTCCAATAAAATTTACTCCTTCACTACCCAATCTTCCTTTATTGAGCTTTACCAAAAATATTGTATTGGAATCAATCATTTTTCTAAAATTGAACGATTTTGAAGGATCACACAAAATTTTTCGGAGCAGATGATGGTCGGTAAATCGTGTCAATTTACTCGTGATGTAGGGGGCAAAGTTTTCAAATGCTTGTTCGCCACTTGTCTTGGAAACCATGGCGAAAAAGTCCGTAACCCGTTTGTTCCTACATCGGGATAAAAGTTCTTTTCTAAGCAGTTCATCGTTAAAGACCTGTTCTATATGGTTTAAGGTAGGCTGTTCGTAAATTTCCATTACCAAATACACCGCATTTTTAAAATAGGTTTCAAACATTGGCCCTCCCGCAGCTTTCATATCGTATATTTCACTGAATATTTTTAAGAGTTCATTGACTATAAACGATTGCTGTTCAGGAAATTCCTTGTCAAAATCCAATATATTAAACCCAAAATCATTTTCAATATTGGTTGGGTCAAAAACTACGATATCTTTTTTTCTGTTTTTTGGAATGTTTGCCAGAATTTTATCAAAAACATCTCCGTGCGGATCAATAAGTGCAGCACCTTGACCCTTATTTATTTGATCCATACACATGGAATATAAGATACTGGTTTTTCCAGTTCCAGTCTTACCGATAATGTAGGTGTGTTTTTCAAATTGTTCTTTCTCAATATGCACATTCCCCATACTGTGTTTACCAACCAAAACACCTTCAACATCCAAACTTTCGTAAACTACATTTACGTCTTTTTGATTTACCAATTGATGGGCATTCGCCATATCTTTGGATAGATAAGGTAAACTGAATACACTATCGGCATTGCTAAGTGAATAAATAAAGGGAAATCGTTCAAATGGGTTTCCGATGGGATATTCTTTGTGGAATTTTTTATCCAATGAAATTTGGGTTGCCCTATTTTGAAAATAAAGTTCTGAGATACGATTAATAATAGCTGTGGGATTGACAACCTCAGAATAAAAGTAAGTTTCTATTTGGAATAAATTATTTTGATTGCTTAAAATATCATTGATAGAATCCAAGAAAACTATAGAAACAGGATCCTTTAATGATTTTTTAGCTTTTATTAATGCCGATATTTCTTCAATAGTCAGCGTTACTTTTTTTATACGCGTACTTATAAGTCCGTCCGAAATACCATTGAGCAAATAGAATAAGTATTCAAAATTCTTGTCGTGGGGGAGGAGATAAATTGGTATTTCTATTTTAATTGTTTTTTTTTCCTTCTTATTGGAAAATCCCTCCACAACAGTATCAGAACTAATTTCTATGGTATCACGTTTAAAAAGATAATGGGGTTGATTGAAACGTTTGCTTTCCAGGGTAATTATATCAACAAGTTTTTTCTCTACGGTGATAGGAGAAAAAACTGCGGGTTGTAGGCCTATTTTTTGATTAAAAAAGAGTGAAAAATTAAAAAAAACATCTTTATAAATGCTATCCACTTCTTCTTTTGATTTCCCTTGTATGGAAAATACAAAATAAGTTTCTATAAGATTAAAGGACGAAATTTCGTGTAACTGGACTATGGATAGCGTTTTGAAGCCGATAGACATTGTTCTTAACACATCCTTTGCCCATTCATTGTAACTATTTTTATAATTTGTTGTAATGGTGTGGGTAAGTTGATAGGCAAAAATCCCTGTAAAATCTTTTGAGCTGTTTTCTACTGTTCTTAAAAAGGGAGCTTTTGTAACTATGTGCTGATAATTCTTTAGGCGCGTTAACCTTTTGGTGGTGGCATTCTCATCTATAGCCTTGTCTATCTGAATTATTAATGTTTTTACATCAAAGCGGGATTTATGGTAATAATTGGTGGCACCATTGGCCAAACACTCTTTGGCTTCCTCTTCTTCTGCGGGGTCTGAAGCCCCTGTGAGAATAAATACCGGCATCCAGGGATATTCCCTGTTGATGATTGACAGGCCATCTTTTCCCTGCAATGTATCGTCGGGGAAATGGAGGTCCAGTATAACCGCATCAATGGCGGAATGATAATCCTTTAACCTATCCAAACCATCCCGGACGGAAGGCTCGGTAAGAATGGTATATTTATAATCGTCCTCAAAAAGTTCGAGCGTACTCAGCAACCTTTCAGATTGATCGTCTATATACAGGATACATTTATTGGTTGGATCACTTAGGTTGCTCATTCTTTAGTGCTATAAAACCATTATATAATTGGGAAAGGTGGTACAAGTTACTCAATAACTGCGCTTCCCCAAAATTATTTATGGAGATGGATTTGCAGGCTGTCAAGGAAATAAATAATTTTTTGAAACCATTTTCATCTGTTGATATTTCTGGGATGTTGTTTTCAAATTGTGCAACATAACCTTCCAACAGAAATAGCAATTGGGAAATGTTATAACTATCAAAAAAACCGGTTTGTATCTTTTGGATTATTGGTTTTGCTTTCTCTGCTTTATTTGGAAAACGCTGTAAACCCAAAAATACATTTTTTAATGGCATAATATATTGTACTGCAATATCATTGGTATTGCTATGGTTAAGTGCTGCAATTTGGCTTTTAATTAGTTTTCCCAAGAATTCCTTTTGCTCGAAGGGGTTGGTTCCTGGAGCAACGGTCACATTAAATTCGTGTTTTATATAAACAGGCAACCATTCTGGGTTTTCTGCTTGCATTGCCTTGGCTATAGTGATTGGATTAAAACAAGCGAGTAATTCGCTTTTTGGCGCAGAAAATAATTTGGGTCCATCGTATGGGTCGGGCAGTCTTGTATAAGCAATTGAAGTGTGGTTCAGAAGGAGGTAGAGACCTCGTTTTTGCCAGTAGGATTTGGGGAGGAAGGAGATTATGGAAATAAAGGTATAAATATTTTTTAAATTGTCAAAGATCGTTTCGTTCTCTAGAAGGGAATTAGACTTTATATCAAATAAAATAATTTTCAAAGTTTCTTAATTCTATTATTATCCACATAGCCAACATAAAACCTGTTAAAAAGTGTATTTTGATTATTTCTAGTGTAATGATTATCTAATTTATTATTGTTCAAATCATAGCATAGATATTTATTTGTTCCTGGCATTTTCTCCCCTGAAAAAATTTTAAAATAAAATAATTCCAAGCCTATATTTTTTTTTAAGAAGCTAATTTGTGATTCTACAATTTCATAATAATCATTTTCGTAAGTTGGTGTAACAGCAAGTTGTAAATTTGGTTTAAATTCAATATTTGAATAATTATTATGATATTCAATATATCCTTTTTTATTTTTTGCTTCAGGCAATTTTAAATTTATTGAAATCTTAAAATCATCCTCGTTAATTTCAATTATGGTTGCAATAAATGACTTCCCGAATTCCAATTCAGGAGAATTATAATTTAATCTTAATCTTATAAATTCATCAATTAAATTTATAATTTCTGATAAACTTTTTTTATTTATTGAACTGATGGAACTTAGATGTGATCCTTGATTTCTTATATTTAAAATCTCTTCTCCGGGATAATATCGGGTTTGTCTTATATATTCATTTCTTATATCTCGATATTCATCATAAGTGTAACCTAAAACTGCCTCTAAGACAGAACCTAGATTGTTACATAGGCTGGCCAAGGAAAGCTTACTTTCCTCAAAATTTTCTATGTAATTAAAATTCATTACAAAATCTTTGCAATGTCTTTGTAATTGTTGAATGGTTTTATCAAGAAAATCTGTAATAATTTCGCTATCCGAATTTCTTATCTTGCCATTTCTCCAAAATCCATTCTCCCACCAACGATTATTTGTATCCGCTATATAGTTTTTTAAGGATACTAATGTGTTTAATGAATCATATTCAGAAGAAGCACAACTGTCTACCAATGTTTTTATTTTATAATAATTATCAACACTTTCCTGCTCGGTCCATTCATTATCCATTCCTTCTTTAATCCAATAAGCATCAGCTTTCGATTCGGCAATTTTTTCTAATGTCCAAACTTTATTTGAAGCTGTGGTAATAATAATAGGTAACCAAGAAAAATCTTTTTTTAAATGGGTTAAAATTTGATACCCAGTTTTCTCTGTGACTTTTTTGTCCTTATCAATTTTTGGATATAAGTTTAAATCTAATAATATAGCTTTTATATTATTTTCATTTATAGAGTCTTTTATTGCTCTGAGCAATACATTTAAAGGAGTATCCTTATTAAAATTCACATTATACAGGATTGTTCCTTCTAAGATTTTTTTATATATCTCAAAATATCCATTAATGGATTGATCGTCAACTAATAAAACGTTTTGATTATGAAGCGTGAATTTTTCTAAAGTATTTTTATTTTTTTCTAGCACATTAGTAAGTCTCTCTATATTTTTGGGTAAAGTAATATATTCTTTTTTCCATTTTATTAAATCAGAATGACCTATAGGATCAGCACTATAAATTTTTTGTTCAGTTAAAGAATTTATATTGTCAATTGAAATATTAAACTTTTTAAGAAATTTTGTTTTTATACTTTCAAATTTTAATTTCTCATTTGAAAGAATTTTTTCAATCTTAGTTATTTCATTTTGAAGTTGTGATTCTTCTTCTTTATTATTGCACACTTCTTTTTTAAAATAATCATTTGATAATTTTTTGTTTGCGCTATAAGTGTAATCTGCCAAGAGATAATTTATTTTATAAATTTCTAAATTGAGTGCATCTGAGTATTCAATCTTATTATCAACGTTAGCAGTATTGTACAAATCATAAAGAATTTTAAGAGAAAACCAATTAGCATTTTCGTGGCGAATATTCTTAAATTCAAGAACGTTTTGAGCGTGTTTTAGATAATGAATTCTAATTTGATCCTTAGTCAAATTGGCTTTCTCGGCTCTTTCAATTTGCCTTAGAACCGAAAAGTCCGAAAGAATATCCACAAAATAAACCCCTTTTGCATTAAGGACAGTATAGGTGGGTTTGCTTTTTAAAATTTGCAATAAACTTTGGAATGCGGTAATAATAATGGGTTTACCAATATCGTGTTTAAGCCGCAACCAAAATATTAGGTCTGCACCTTTGCACTCACTTCTTTTGGCGTTTTCAAACTCTCCTTCGAGATTGATTATATAGGCATCAACATCTTCAAGATTATTATCTTGTTCAACTGGAAGTAGTTTGCGGTCTACATCCAAAAGTGCACGAACAAAAGTAATTTCTTTTTTTTCGCATAAAAGTGTTAATCTTTTGAGTAAATTATCCTCGGTATCTAATACAGCTATTTTCATTAAGAAATGAATTTTGGTTGGTTAAAAAAGAAAACCCTTTCAGATTACATCTTTTAGTAATTCGTCGCGAAGCTTTCTAATACCTTCTATTTTTTTACTCCCTTTGATTTCATTCACGTAATCGTGTAATGCGGTTTTAGCAATTTCTTTTTCAGTATCATCAAGCTTTTGGTCTCCCAAAAGTTTGTGAAGTAGGGTTAGTTTTTGGTTGAGAATATAAGACCCAAAATATTCTTCTTCGAACTCTTTTATTTTATCTTCAAATTGACTCTCCCCTTTAACATCAAACAATTCAGCAAGACGATAAAATGGATTTTCATCCCAATTATCACTTTCTGTTTTGGTAAAATGGCTAAATTTTTTTGAATAAAATTTTAGTTTACTTTCAATGGCATACTTTTTAAATGATGTCTCCATCGACTGATTACCATTATGAAAAAAACAATACCATTCAAAATCCTTTTCAGCAACAACTTTCAGAATATTTGTGATGTCTTCATTTAATGATTGAAGATTGTCAGAAACTAAAAATACAGTTGGATATGAAACTTCAATTGGTAACTTATCATACTCTACTTTGACTTCATCTTCCTGATATATAATCTGACAGAAATCTTTTGTATGATAAAAGCCAATTTTCTCCTTTTGGTATTTCCCAACTTCCACGATATAGGTTTTATCTACAAAAGCATTTAAATACTCGGGACCTCCGCCAGAGGCTTTTGTGAAGTATAAATATATTTTTTTCATTTTCGTAAGGAATTTAAGAGTTTTACAAGATGTGGCTTACTGCGATTATTTGGTTCTAGCAATAAGTTACTTATGGCTGAATAAGATACAAAATATTCATTTAGAGCTCTAATATCTGGCGTAAACCCTCTTCCAGAAGTAAGCACTAATTTACATTTATTTTTTTCACAAATATTCTTAATTTCATTTGCTACATCCTCAAGTTTCCTATTATCGGTTCTAAAAGCTTCTAAAATACCAAAATGGACTATAAGATAATGAGCCAATTCTGTTTCTTTTGAAATATAGTCAACAAAATTCTGATAAAAATCCGATAATTTGGTGGCATTTAAATTAATAATTTTTTTTGAGGGGGGAATGGAAATACCTGTTTTTTCGAAGATTTCGGCATAAGTCAAAGAATATCCTGGATATTCATTACCTTCCTTAGTGCCTTCTTCAACCTGATATGCTGGGTCAGACAATAACTTTTGAACTCTTTCGTCCACAACGATAATATTTGTATTAGCTCCTTGCCATAAAAAGTAAGCAACACTGTTTTTTTGATTTATTTTTTCGAGATTATTATTTGTCTTTATTTTTTCCTTTATGGAATTTACATAAAAACCTAATTTGGTAGAAGATCCAAAAATTTCAGCATAAACATTACTTTGAAATTTATATTTCGGCATACCGTGATGACTAAAAACGGCATTATCAATTGTTATAGGTTTTTTAATATCGAAAAAATCAGTTAATAACTCTCTGTTAATCTCTAAATCACTAATACTAAATTCATTTTCTCCGTGAATTTGTGGAGCTATAATTTTATCTAAAGAAAGGAAATAAAGTTTATTGAAAACTTTTGTAATGGGAAAAGAATATTTATCATTTATACAATCTAAAATTTTGCCTTTAAGATCAAAACTCGTCTCAGAGTGTTTTTTTTTTGTTTTAAAAGAATAATAAGTTAATTTACCATCATTAAATTTATATTGTTCCTGCGGTAAGGCTGTGTTTACTGAGAGGTCATTATCTTCGTCATCAAGTGCTAGAAAATAATTATGAGTAAATAATTTTGATTCTTTTGGTAGTTCATTAATTATGTCGACCCCTAATTTTTTTAAAATGCTTATGGTTTGTTTATAAGAATCATCGTTGCTTAAGAGTTGTTCTATTTGTCCTTTCGGATCGTATATTAGAATTTCTTTTGGTTTTTTCATTAAAAAAGAATATCCAAAGCCGCTTTTATCATCCTCACTTCCATTAACTGCTTGTAGTATAGGGTAATGAACTTCTTCAATACTATTAATAACTATTTTTCGATGTAAATGTTTAGGACACTCAGTACAATTATCTGTCACAATATAATCTGTGCATTCCTTTTTCATAAACTCACGCCATTGTTGTAAATGATTCGAGGTAAATCGCTCATATTTGGAAAGACCAACTGGAGCGTATTTAGGGTCATCAATATCTGTGAGTTGAACACCTCTTAAATAACACGCTGCAATCTTTAGTTCAATCGTGCCCCATCCTTCGAATCGGATTTCATTGGTATTTTCATCCAAGACGGGTTTCTTGATGTTGACATTCCTATTATATATTAAATTTGTTATTTCATCGGCAGTATCTTTTTTCACATCATCATAAACTGTAATTCGAAAAAAATCATCTATAATATCCTCTACTTTTATAGTAAAAGTAACTTGCTGAGTAGCTCCTGAATGTTTTGCAGTATTACGGATTATATTTTCCAATAAAATATAAAAAGCTTGGTCTCCTAAAACATCATTGGGTATGGCAATAATAGGATCTTGAAAGCCGTTCCCAATTTCATTACTTTTTGTATAGGTTGAGGAGCCATCATAATATTCAAAGGCAAATTTATATGTAAAATATTCTTCCTTACCGCTAATATTTTGTAGGAGAATAAGATTACGCTCAAAATTTCTAAATATATCTGAAAATAGATATTTATTACTCGAAAGGGCTGCGTAATCAGATGTTGCAACGTCTGCAACAAAATCCATTCGTTTTTTTAAATAGTCATTAAAAACCCTTGATAATTCATTGGGAGTATCAAATTTTGAACGAATACTATTCTTGGTATTCTTTGGAAAATACGATGATAGCTCGTAAATCTCTTTAGGCGTGTATTTTTGTTCTTTTGTGAAGCCTAAACTATTTTTTGCAATTGCAAAAAATTCATCAACTGTAGTTTTGTCAGACATTCTATTGAGGACGTGTGAGCCAATATTATGACTCATATTGCGCGCCATCACTGCGGCTAGCGAAGTTTTGAGAGAATTTTTCTTTAATTCTATTATATCTAAATCTCGAACTTTTGAATAATACTCTTTGTCAATAATGGGATTTACAAAACTTTTAAGAAAATAAACGAGGTTAAATAGATATTTTTTAAATTCTTCAGATAACTCTTTATTCTCAAGTGAAGGTAGAGACTCTTTATCCTCGTTTTTAACTGTATACCAATTCTCATCATTTTTTAAAGGATTAAGGGTATAAAGACAATGGAGTACGTGATCTACTGAGATTTCCTCAGAGTCCAACTTATAAGAATACTTGGTTGAATCTGAATATACCCACCAAACAGGCATAACAAAATGATCTTTTCGTCTATTTTCTTTATCATGCTTATAAAGAAAATAATAGGGCAATAGTGGAAAACGAGCTTTATCGTGAATTTTATTAAGTAAAATTAAACCACTAGAATCATTCTCAATTTTAAAATAATTAAATACTTTTTTTATAAAAATATCTTCATCAAAACTTTTAATATCAGAAGTAACATCGAGGTTGAGATACTTTAAATAACGGAAAAATTCACTTTTTAATACAGAATTTTCAATAATTCCTAGATCAGTTAAATAATTGTTTTCTTTTAGGTGTTCGAGACTTTCAATATTATCGTTAATTCCTTGTTGAATGTCAGAGTTGATATTATTAGTTTTTCTTTCCGCTATTTCGTATAATTTACTTTCAACAGGAAAAGACATTTTTTGCTCCTTAAAAAAATCAAGAATGTTATTGATTCGATTTTCATTCAATATTTTTTTTATCAATATTCTCCAGACTACTAGAAAAAAGAGAATTTCACCACTTGAGCAATGAAGTATTTTTTTTTCTTTGCGCAGTAGTGTCTGGAAAGGATATTCAAATTCATTTGTAGAAGTGTCATCTATATTTGTAATATATTCCGGTTTACCTTTCATTCTAAAAGAATGGAATAAAACATCTATAAAATATTTATTGTTGACTTGCTTGTTTTCATAAATAGAATCATACGGAGTATTCAAATATTCATAAAAATCTACTTCAGGATCAATATTATAATATGTTTTTACTTCTTTTGCAAAGAGTAGAAAAGGCCTATTATATCGTTTAGATAATATTGCAAAACTTCCACCAAAAATTTGATTTATTCTGCAAAATTGCTTGATTTTTTCTTTAAACCCAGAATTTTCATTTATGGATTGAATGTTGAATTCAAATAAATTATCAAAATTTAATTCCATTTAAATTGTTATTTTATTCCGCAAATTAAACCTTGTTGGAAATATTTATAAATGCATTCGACCTCTGAAACTCCTAATTCTTTTAATTGATGCGATTGTTCTTCTATTGAACCTAATATATTTGCATGATTCATATGTTCAATCCACATTTCACCTAGCTTTAATCTCTCTTTTATATCTATTTTTCTAGATTCGATAAATTTTTTATCCGGATTCTTAAACTGATTTTTTATATAGTTTAAATCGAAATCGTGAGCAAATTTTGAAAAGATTGAGCTTTCGTAGTTGAAGAGGTCTAAATTTATTAGAATTCCTCCAGTTGGGATGAAAGATAGCATTTTTTTTAAAACACTTTGTTTCTCTTCTTTTGTAAAATGATGTATACAATATGCACTAATCACGCCAGCAAAAGCTTTCTCAGTGGAAGGTAAAAATTTTTTTAATTCTGAAAAATCACATTTTTCTGAAAAGATATCTTCGACTATATAATTATATCTTTTCTCGTTATTTTTGCCAAATGTTTTTTCATAATTTTTTTCAAACTCCAACTTCATTGGTCGGCAAAAGTCAATCGCAAGAATTTTTAATTTCGGAAATTTTTTTAATAAAGAAATAGACTCAGTACCCGTGCCGGCACCAATATCAATGAATGTTCCTTCTATATCTTCAATTTTTTTTCCATATGGAATTCCAAAGTAATACATTAAAAATTCAAGAAGAGTTTCATGAATTAAATGATATTCAGGAACAGCTAATTCTATTGTTTTGTCATACAATCCTGCTTGTTGTTCCGCGTAAAAAAATTTTTCGTATTTATTCATCTATAAATTAAATTCTAAAAAGATTTTTAATCTCTTTGTTAATGGATCGTTTAATTGGGTTATTATTCCTTGTTCGATAACCTCTCCTTTATCTAAAAAAATAAAATCATCTGCTAATTTCGTAGCAAAGTTAATTGAGTGTGTAATTAAAAGTATACCAACATTGTTTTTTTTATATTCAAAAAGAATATCTATAACCTGTTGTATATGTTCAACGTCTAAGGCTGAGGTAATTTCATCAAGAAATAGATATTGTGGCTGAAGGAGTAATTGTCGAAGTAAGTATATTCTTTGTCTTTCTCCACCAGAACATTGATGAGGGTATTTTTTCATTAAATGGTAAACATTTAATTTGTTTGCAAGAGATTGATAATTAAGACTGAGATTGTTTTCTTTTAGAGGTAATTCAATATTTTCATGATTTGTCATGTGTGGCCATAATACAGGTTCCTGAAATACAATCCCAATTTTTGGATATATTGATTTTAAAGATTTATTTTTATTTAAATAGGTTTCTCCATCTATTATTACATCTCCACTCTCTATTTCCGAGAGTAAGGAAATACAATTTAACAAAGTTGTTTTTCCACTTCCAGACGGACCAATGATAGCAGTGATTTTTCCTGGAATTATTTTAAAGGAAATATCTTTGAGGATAGGCTCACCATTAATATTTTTGTTTAAGGAATTTACTTCTATCATCTTTATTCAATTTTTAAACGAATATTTCTTTTTTAAATAATTCGCTAATGAATTTAATGGAATGGAGATGCACATAAAAAAGATTGCAAGAATAGAATAAAGCTCTATTGGTTTATACTCCATGGAGTTAACTCTTTGAATTTGACGGAAGATTTCGTCTACATTAATAAGAGAAGCAAAAATAGAATTATGGAGCATTGTAACCTGTACAATTAATATGGGGCCTAATACGCTCCTAATTAATAAGGGTAATTGAATTCTATATAAAATGGTCTTTTTACTTAAACCAGTAATCTTTCCAGCTAGTAGAAATTTCTCTGGAAGATCCATTAGACTTTGTCTTACTATGTCAGCAACGATAAAAATATTAAGCAATGAAAATGCAACTATTGCAATAATTAAGGGGTTGATTTCAAATCCCAAAAATTGTTGCATAGGATAATATAGCCAATATAACAAGACCAATATTGGAATTCCTGATAATAAAGATGAAAGTATTTTAGCTATTTTATGTGAAAGAGAAAACTTTTTTATAGAAAAATATCCTATTATGGAACCGAGGATAATACCTAAAGTCCATACCCATAAACATAAGGTCAGAGTTGTATACAATCCATTAAGAAAAGCTTCTTTGTATTTAAGAATTAAATCTATTATATCCATTATTGTATATCTCTTGCCAAACTATCTTTTACATTAATAATGGCTCCTTCGAATGGTTCATATTGTTTAATAATTTTGTCAATTTTTCCATTTTCGATTAATTTATTGATTGATTCGTCAAGAAATTCTTTAAAACGACTTTCATTTTGTTTAAACATAAAACTGTTAGGGTAACTCCTTATTGGATTATCTTTCCCGATATTCTTAATTTTCCCAGGGTTTTTGCTCATATAATCGTAGGCGAACATTGGTTCTGCAAATGTAACATCCTTTCTACCGCTTTCAATTTCTAAATATAATTGAGCTACATCAATGTTATTAGGGAAGGGGTTTAATTGTGCTTTAGGGAAATCCTCTCGTCCAATTATTGTATTAATTTCTCCATCTACACCAGCAATTTTAACTTTCGGATCATTTATTTTAGCTCTATCGTTATCAAAACGGTGGTCGTTTTCTCTAACATAGATTCCAATTGGGCTAAAATATACAGGTGTTGAGAAATCAGCATTTTTCTTTCTTTCATTAGTAGCCCAAACAGGATTTGCAATGAGATCTACTCTTCCTGTTTTTAAAGATTCAATCATCGTAGCCCACGTAACTTCTTCTTTATAATTAATTTTCAAATTATTATCTTCTGCAATTGCGAGTAGGACATCATTAAAAATGCCAGATTTTTCTTTAGTATTTGGATCTACAATAAAGCCCGGAGGATAAGAAACATAACCAACTTTTATCTCTTTTGTTTCTTGAATACGGGCTAGTAAATCTGAATCATTTTTTTTATCAGTATTTTTATTATTACAGCTAATAAATGAGAATAAAAATGCTAGGAAAATTAATTTTAATGTTTTCATCTATGATTTAATTTAATATTCACACAATGATATTATGAAATAAGTTTTCCCCAGTTTTCCCAGTCATTATCAGCGTTTTATTTCCACATCCAAATCCTTCATAAAATCCAAAATGATATTGGTAATCCTATTGCCTAGTTCATTGTTTGTAATAAAACCTATATCGTAATGATGAATACATTTCTCTATATGGGTAGGTAGGGATATGTTATTTTTATACTTATCATAATGAAATCCAAATTCCAAAATATCATCAGGGTTGGTAAGGTCTAATTTTTTTCATCTGTATAAACTATTTGAGAAATAGGAAGATGCCAGCCTGCCAGACGGGCAGGGAATGCCCCAATATACATCTTCGGTTGGTTTACATCCGCCGCGGCGGAGGGCATTTCATAACCTTGTTTTCTTTAACAAAGAAATCAATCTTTGATATATTTCAGAATCATTAAAGTTGGACCGCTTCATTTTTTTAATGGAACTGTCATAGAACTCAAATGTCTGTTCAACCTTATTTTGTTCAATATATGTAAGACATTTATTAGTCAATTCTACGTTAAGTGATTCTAGGGCCATTAGTAGGTCTTGACAAACTAATCTTTGTTTGGATAGTAAGTTCTCCTCATCACGTTTTTCTACCCTAAAAAATACCGCAGTTGCATCATCATTTTGCTTTTGGGCAATATCGTTGACTATTTTTTGAAAGCTACCTTTGATATCCAAAGATGAATGAAGATTCAAAAGTGTTTCTGAAGTAGCTGATAAGTTGTTGTAAAAACCATCAGAAGCCAATAAAAATGATGTGGTGCAATTAACTTCTAAAGATTTAACTTCATATTTTAAATAACTTGTGCCAATCAAGTTTGTAACCCCTATAGCATTTAAGATTGCTCCAGCTTGAATAATTGGTGTTCCATCTTGTTTTCTTCTAATAACTGCTTTTACTTGATCTTGGGTAAGTATTTCTACACCTTTTTCATTTACTCGATATAATCTGGAATCTCCAATTCCCACAAAATGTAGGATTGATGAATTTTGGTCCATCACGCAAGCAACCATTGTGGATTTCATTCCTTTATAGAACCCTGTTTCAGAAAGTACTTTGTTATTTATTGCTTCAATACTTTTTTCAATGCGCTCTTTAGTGTTCTCCAGAAAATTATTTTCGCTAAAATGTTTTAGAAATGTGTCCACTACTGTTTTTGAAGCTTTATAATCGCCCACACATCCGCCAACACCATCAGCCAAAACAAAAAGAGTTAGGTTTTCTTCCTTGATTTCCATAACTCCGAATGCATCACCATTTTTGCTTTTGTTTGATAGTTTGTTTGATGAAGCTGTGTACTCTATGTGCATGGTTTATAATTAAAACTATATTAATAGGTCTTATTTGCCATTGTTTTCCCAAATATTATCTACGTTTTATTTGCACATCCAAATCCTTCATAAAATTCAAAATGATATCGGTAATGTTATTGACCAATTCATTATTTGCTATAAAAAATTTGCATATCCGCTTTTAGTCACAAGAATTAAAAATCGATAACGCAATGCCGATTTTTTGTTTGCCCCGTCCTAAAGGGAGCAAAAAATCTCAATTAATTTATCAATTTGAGAATAAGCCACCCTTTAGGGTTGGGGCAAGGCTTATTCGGAATTTAAATAACTGATCTCAATTTTATAGGATTAAGTACGGATATGCAATAAAAAATATATCGTAATGATGAATACATTTCTCTATTTTCATAGTGATATGCACAGGAAGGGATATGGTATTTTTATACTTTTCATAATGGAATGCAAATTCTAAAATATCATCAGGGTTGGTAAGGTCTAATTTTTTCATAACGGATTAAGTATAAATCATGCGTAGTTCGTTATAAAAATTCTCTTTCCATTCGGGATGGTTTTTGATAACGGTAAGCAGTTCCTCATCTGTTAATTTTGGGTGCTTATCTCTGTATATAAAAACCAATGCCTTGTAAAGCAATTCGTCTATAAAATTTGGTTCCGTAAGTTCTATATGGTTGGGCACATTAATCAATTTGTTGTAATCAAAGCCTAATCCTGCACATTCCATTACCGTTCTTTTTCCTAAAAAAACACCTAGCAACAATTGCAGTTCAACAGAATCCTTTAATTTAAAAACTATGCTCAATTTTACATTGGAGGCTTTTGCTACTAGAAATACTTCGTCTTTTTTCTTTATCATCCGCACATCTTCTATTATGTTCGTTTTTTCAGAGATGAAAAAACTCCTCAATTTTTTAACATCTGCCTCGAATTGGGCATTTATCTTTATGTGGGGTATGGCTATTCCATCTGTTTGGGCGCGGTAGTCGTTGGATCTATTTGTTATAAAACAGGGGATCCCACCAATAAAGAACTTGATGTTTTTAAAGAATGTTTGAATTTTTTTCATGATTTTGGTTCATTGTTTATTTCAATTATTTTGTTCTTGCAATATTGTGCGTAACTATAGAGATCATATTCTTTGGGATTTTGTATGCTTTTCATGGTTCTTTGAAATGGCAACGCCACAATAAATCCTCCAATTTCCATTTTAATATTCATAAAATATGTGAAATCCTCTTCAAAAACCCATTTGGAATTTGGAATTGATTTTAATAATGTTTCTCCCAAATAACAGCCGTACATAAAAACATGCTCTTGAAAACTTTCCGAAAACGGATTCTTTATATCTAAGAAGCCTTCCTCATTAAGGTCGTGAATTTTAGCATCAATTATTTTTAAATCTTCAATAGTAAGATTAAGTGGAATGCCTTCTTTCTTGTATGCACCAATTATTATTGATGTAAACTCTTTTATTTCTGAAATGTTTGTTGTCATAATATGTGTATTTGTGATGAAAAAGACTGGTTGGCTTCAGGAAGTATTATTTCAACTTCCCATATTGACCGTAGTCAACGCCAACTATTTTATTTAACTAATCATCCATTGTATCAAGTTTAAAGGTTAGACTTCTTTTAAGTAGGTGCTAATATCTACTAAATGCAAAATTCCCAAGTTTTCCCTACCAAATAGACTTTTTAAAAAGATTTTTATACTTCATTATTGCTAGCGCTTACAAGATGGATACCATAACTAAATAAGCTGTCATCGGTTCCAGTGCGAAGGCAATTAATGACTCTTTTAATTGGAAAGGCATAAAGTGCATTATTAATCACTACTTGTGTCTCAATTATTTCAATCGGGATTACCCACTCTGAGTTTGGAATTATCTTAATAAGCGTTTCACCTAAATATGCTGCTATGGATAACACTATTCTATCTAAAGATTTGTTAAGTGGATTTTCTTTATCTGTCAATCCCATAGCAACAAGTCCTTGGAGAAAACTATCAACCTGTTTTAAACTATCTAATGTATAGTCTAATGTAATATCTTGTTTTATCAGATCCTTAACAAAATCATCTGATTTTTCTTTAAAGATTTCTTTTGTAATTCTCATTTTCTGTATTTATTGGTTAATATCTAATTCGTGGTTATTTGTAAAACATAATTCATTTAAGCTTATACAAAATTCTAACAATTGCAAAATTCCCGAGTTTTCCCACTATTTAGAGTCCAAGTTTGATTCGGGTCAAGGCATCTTCATAACCCATATAATAAGTGTCAATCACCTCTTGGAATATGGATTCTTCTGGTGTAGCAAGTTTAAACAATGTCATACAGGATTTAAGTTTCAGATAATCGGGAGTTCCAAAAATTTCAAAAGCGGTTTTGTTTTTTACATTTAGCAAGGCTTCGGTAATTTCCAGTAAACGCTGTCCCAAAACGGGATGGTTCAAATATTCCAAAGCTTCTTCTTTATCTGCAAGACCATAGAAAAGAGAAGTACTGCTTTTGCCAAGGCCTTTGAGTTGCGGAAAGATATACCACATCCAATGGCTACTTTTTTTTCCTGCCTTGATCTCCATTAATGCGTTTTCATAAGCCTGTTCTTGGGCTTTTACAAATCTGGATAAGTCGTAATCAACAGTCATAAACAACGATTTATAATTAACAAGGAGTATAATTTGTTAGTTATAAATATACATTTTTGATATTGAATGTGATTGTTCTTCTAAAAAAAGCTATGGTCAGCTTAACAGTTTATCAGATTCTAATCCATCATTTCTAAAAAGGAATGCTGAATGGTCAAAAGGTGGGCTTATTGCTCACGGCCGTCAACTTGATTGTGGCTAGTCATCCTCCATTCGTCTGTCAATACGTAATTTGTACTTCTACCTCTAGATTCTTCTTGCTTTAAGATTCGTTTCTCGATTAAGTCTTTTATGTCTCGTAATGCTGTATCTGCTGAGCATTTAGTAATTTTTGCCCACTTTGATGATTTTAGCTTACCCTCAAATCCATCAAACAGTTTATTTAATATTAATCTCTGTCTACTGTTTAAAATCGTTTCCGTGTTTTTATCCCAAAATTCAGCTTTTTTAAGAACTCTTTTTAATGTTTCTTCCGTATTTACCAATGCACGATACAGGCAATTTAGGAACCAATCTAACCAGTCTGTAATATCACCGGAACTATGCTGAACTTGTTGCAATATCTCATAATATTTCTTTTTCTCTATTAATATCTGATTTGAAAGACTGTAAAATCTTTGAGTACTCTCTTCAGAACGAGCGAGCAACATATCAGATATTGCTCTTGCAATACGCCCGTTACCATCATCAAAAGGATGGATTATTATAAACCAAAAATGTGCAATAGCAGCTTTTAAAACTCCATCTATGTCGGTATTTTTATTAAACCATTCTAAAAATGCATCCATTTCTTTTTTTACCACTGATGCTGAGGGAGCTTGAAAATGTATTTTTTCTTTTCCCATCGGTCCAGAGACCACTTGCATTTCACCATCACGATAGCAACCAGTAACAATTCTGTGCATTCCACTCCAACCTGTAGGGAATAATGCCGCATGCCATCCAAAAATGCGTTCGTGGACAAGAATTCTATCAAATCTTTGCGTTGCGTCAAGCATCAATTCAACAACGCCTTCTACATTTCTATCAACATGGACAATCCCCGCATATTTCAGCCCAAGTCTTCTAGCTATTGATGAACGAACCTGTTCATAGTTCAAAATCTCTCCCTCTATCTCTGATGACTTTAATACGTCGAGCGTTAAAGTAGATAAAATTGTTTCTTCCTTTATTGAAAAGCCAAGAGCTCCCATTTGTCCGAATATTTTTCCTTGTAGGTGTCGGACTTTTCCTAAAATCACACTAATTTGTTTATCGTTCCATGTGAATTCAGGCCACTTTTCATATTCATAAATATATCTTGCCATGAACAAATTATTATTTTGCGGTAAATATACGGATTATCCTCCGCATATTTAATGGGAATAAGAGTGTTTTTCTCCGCACAGCTTTTCTTAGCACATTAGCTACAACATTTAGGCTATGAGCAATGCGCGAAAAAAATGGAATTATTTTCGGGCTGGCATCAAGCCAAAACACTTGTTTCTTATTTTCTTATTGGTCCAACTGCTTAATTAAAGTTTTGACCCCCTCCTAAATATGAAATTGCTTTTACAATTTATCCCGAATAGTGTTTTGCCCCCAGATCAATCTCTCTTAAATTCCCCAATTACCTCCCCTCCGGGGAGGTCAAAACCCACTTTTCCGGCGGTTTTGGGAGGGGACAGTTCCCTGCCCGTCCGATTTACCAGCCGTAGGATGGCAGGCGGGTGGATGGGAACAAAATGTGGCGCAGTTTGAACCGAAATGCCTGGCTCTATGAAACCGAAATCACTGGCACAAATCGAACCGAAATATCCGATTGTTCTATGTTTAGGTTAAAAATATTTAAATGTATCTCTTAATATCATTTAAAATTAAAGAAAATCTCAAATCGAAAAGGCATTATTCTGTCTTAATTCTGTACCCATTCTGTCCCTGGATAACTCGGATCAAATGGTGCCAGTGATTTCGGTCGGTTAGTGCCAGGCATTTCGGTTCAATTTGTGCCACTTTCAGCTGTTTAGCCGGACCTA
>JAENXD010000159.1 GCA_016649745.1 Flavobacteriaceae bacterium
AAACATATTTTTAATTTTCGGCAAATATAAGTTATTTTTTATAACGGACAAACATATCCATTATTAAATAAAATTGATATTTGAAAAGTTTAAAATTGGAGTTTTTATAATAGCAAAATTAAATAAAATTAGCCAAAAGAATAATTCAAAATTATAATAATTATTTTTTTCTAATTTTATTTGCGAATTTAAAAAAAAGAAATACCTTTGTAAGTGAACACTCACATACCTAAATAATGAAACGATTAGATACTGAAACACGACAAATTTTAATTAAACAAGCTGTACAAGACATTATTTCTGCTGAAGGTATGTCAAAATTATCTATCAAAAATATCGCTTTAAAAGTAGGCGTTTCTGAAGGAGCAATTTATCGCCATTTTAAAAGCAAGAAGGAAATTTTATTGTCTATTATAAATGATGTTTATGACAATTTAGTGATTAAACAGCAAGAAGTTGCAAATTCTGATCTAGAATCTTCAAAAAAATTATTTACATTTTTCAGTAAACAAATAAACTATTTAATTCATAATAAAGGCATTACAATTTTGTTGTTTTCAGAAGCTACACACGCTAATGATTCCAATTTAAAAGAAAAACTCTTAAAAGTTTTGCAATCCCAAAAAAAAATGTTAAAACAAATAGTTGAAGAAGGAGTCTCCCATGGTTTATGGTCTAAACAAATAGATATAGATGATTTTACAACTTTTTATATGGGTATTCCGGCAATTTTGAATATTGAAATAGTTTTAAGTAAAGAAAATTTTAATTACGATGAATTTTGCAACAGAATGTTTGTGCTTTTAAAACGCATTTTAAATCCTTAAATAAAATTATCTATAGTAATAAGTAAATGCTTACAAACATAAATTAATATTACATGAAGAATAGAATTTTAATAATAGGTCTAAGCCTTTTCTTTTTAATACATGGCAGCATAAATGCTCAAGAGGTTAAAAGTGTGCACAATTTATTTAAAGCTCTTAAATCACATCCACAAACAAAAGGTGATGTTTTAGCATCTGAAAAAGCAACAATAGGAAAACAAATGGCATTTAGTAATTTATTCCCAACAATTTCTGCTTATACGAGCTTTGATAGTTCTTCTGACCCAACAGGAATGGTACCAGTTACACCGAATGGATCTTCTTATATGGTTCAACATCAAGAAATACCTCAACCTTTTAGCGATCAAATATTTAAGGCTGGGCTTAGTGTTTCAATGCCCGTATTTATCAAGTCAATATATACAACTGCAAACGAAGCAAAACACTTGCAAAAATCTGCACAAGCCAAGCAACAAATAAATTTATTGCAAAATGAAGCTATTATTGTAAGTTCTAATGCAAATTTACTGTATTTGGATGCTTTTACAAAAGCGTTGGAAAGCAAAAAAACCTCACTTTTAAAAACCAAAGAAATAATTGAAGCCCAAGTTAAAAACGGCCGAGCATCAGGTTCCAGTCTATTAATTATTAATAGTAGTATCCAACAGGTTGAAGCCACAAAAAATGAAATTGAAATTAATAAAGAGCAAGCTATTTCTACCATTGAAACGCTTACCGGAATTCGGGTTGATAATCCTATCCAAATGTTTGAATCCAGTGTAATTGACAGTAGCGCTTTAAAATCTCTTGAACCATTAGAACAAAAAGTTTTGGCTGATAAATTGGCTTACAGAGCCGAAAAGGAAAAATTACTTCCTTCAATTGCACTTAGGGCAAACTACACTTATAGTTCTGGTATTGCTTACAATAATGATATTTCAGTCAGTCCAGATTTTTCAACAATTGGAGTGGTTGTCAGTGTGCCTATTTTCGATAAAAAACAATTAACTCAAATTAAGAAAAGTAAATTGAACTATGATGCTACATCAAATGAATTCGAAAAATTAGAGCTCTCCTTAAAATCTCAAGCTATTCAGCTAAAAAACAGCTTGCAATTACTCTATAAATCTGAAAATTTATACCAACAAAGCATTCAAGATAAAGAAGAAATTCTAAACATTGAAAAAGTGAGTTTTCAATCTGGAAGAATAACTATTGAAGATTATTTAAAATATGAAGATGATTTGGTATTGGAAAAATCAAAACTATATAAAGCACAAGCCGAAAAATGGCAAACATTGGTAAAATTGGCAGTAATTTATGGAAATAACATTGAAAATTTGGTAAAATGAAAACGATAAAAAACAAAAAAACAATAGGAATAGTTGTAGTAATTGTAATTATAATTTTAGCAATCTTTGCTGTGGTTAATGCAAAACGAAAAGAAGCCAATATGCCAATCGCCAAACAATATGGCATTGTAGTTTCTACTTTTAAACCCGTGTTGGCTGATGTAACATTAACACTTCCGTATTTGGCACAAACTGAAAATGATAAAGATGTTAACTTGTCCTCAAAAGTTACTGCACGTGTAAATTTCATTAAACCCAGTGGTTCAAAAGTAAAAAAAGGCGAAGTCATTGCCCGATTGGACAATACTTCTATTCAAACAAGCAATATAAGTTTAGACTCACAAATTAAGGCAGCCAAATCAGCCCTTAATAATTTGGAAGAAATTCATAATAGAACCAAAGAATTATTGGTGATAAAAGGGGCTTCCGAAGAACAATTTCAAATGGAAGAAAGCAATATTGAAGCTGCTAATGCAAAATTGGAATCCTTATATCAAAATCAAATTGATGTTGCCAATACCTTAACTTATGCAACGATAACTTCACCAGTAGATGGCATTATTGCTAAAACTTCAGTAAACATTGGCGATATGTGTTTGCCTGGCCATCCTGTTGCCACCATCAGCGCAACCAATGGTTTTTATCTATTGTTAAGAATTCCAACAGATTTAACTATTTATGGCGTGAATTTTAACAACGAAAACTTTTCGGCTATCGCCTTAAACAGCACCTTTAACAATTTGGCAGAATACAAAGTATATGTCGATTCAAAAGGATTTACCACAGGAGACAGAATAGAAGTTAGCGTAATTGTATTTAAAGGGAATAGCATAAAATTACCTTTTGATGCTGTTTTAAACCGTGATGGCAAAAGCTTTGTTTTAGCAAATGAAAATGATAAAGTGACCTTAATTCCTGTTAATATCATTCAAACAGGAGAAGAGGGGATTGTGATAAGCAATAAAGAGATAGCTGGGAAAGAACTTGTTGTTGCCAAACAAGATATTTTATTAAAACTATTAGGAGGATCTTCCATAATAACTAAAAAATAAAACCATGTTCGACTATTTCTATAAACGTCCTTATACCTTATACTCAATTATTGTGGGTTTCTTTATAATGGGTATTGTGGGTTTGGTTACCTTACCAAAAAATTTGTTTCCGGATGCCAATCCACCACAGGTAATCGTTATTACCAATGTGCCCGGTGCCACAGCACAAGTTGCAGCCAACACCGTATCAAAACCAATAGAACAAGAAATTTCCAGATTGGGCTTTATAACCGATGTCAGTTCCGTTAATGTCGCTAATTTTTCAATAGTAAAAGCCGATTTTAGTTACGAGAAAGACCTAAATGCAGCCGCTGTTGATGTAGCCAATGCTTTATCTATTGCAAAAGGTAAATTGCCAACCAATGTGAATCCAGCTATTTATACCGCAGGAGATTTTACATTACCTGTTGATGTTATATCGTTAAGCGCTAAAAATGATAATATAAATGTAGCAGATATCAGTAAAATAGCGGAGAGTTTTATTAAGCCCCATTTGTTAAGCAATCCTTCAATTGGGAATGTCGAAGTTTTTGGGGGCTTTCAAAGTTCTATAAATATTGAAGTTGACCCTTTTAAAGCAAAACGCTACAACGTAAATTTTGAATCTATTTCAAAAGTTTTACAAGTTTTAAATAAAGATATGCCTATCGGTTTTGTTAAAGGTGACAATAGTTTTTATACCATTACCTACTATGGTGAAAAAAATGAAGTTGAGAAAATAAAAAACTTAAACATTTTGCCAAATGTACGCTTAAGTGATGTTGCCGATGTAAAATGGAGTTATCAAAAAAGAACAAGTGGCTATATTGGTAATGCAAAACCTGCCATTGCTTTGGCTATTCAACGTTCACCGGGAGGAAGTGTGCTTGATGTGAGTAAAGCGGCTAGGGCAGAAATGAAAAAGCTTGAAGCGGAATACCCAAATATTAATTTTGAAATTTCAGATACACAACGTAACCTTATTGAAGATGCTAATTCAAATATGTTAGACGCGTTGCGCGATGCTATAATCTTTACCTTAATTGTGGTTTTATTTTTCTTAGGAAATTTTAGAGCCATTATTGCGGCTGGGCTATCTATTCCTATGGTGTTTTTTGCTACAATAGCTGTTATATGGCTTACTGGAGGCGAGCTAGACATCGTAATTTATACAGGTGTTATTTTGGCCTTGGGAATGTTAGCCGATGACGCTGTTGTGGTACTTGAAAATGTAGAACGGCATCTTAACGAATTAAAAGAGGATTTAGAAACTGCCATTATTCAAGGTACAAAAGAAGTAATTACCCCTATTTTTGCGGGAACCATTTCAACGATTGCCATTATTTTTCCTTTAATGTACATAGGTGGTTTTCCTGAAAAAATATTTAAACCATTAATCTTTACCTTAATTATTGCACTTATAGTATCCTTTTTTATTTCCATTACATTTATACCACAATTGTTAAAAGTAATGTACAAAAATGGATTTAAAAAAAACAAAGTGGAATTATGGTTTGACCGTGCATATAACAATTCTGTTGGAAGAATGGTGGAGCCTTATTTAAATGTGATCAAATTTTCTAACGGAAAACGTAAAGTTTTAAGAAGACTCGCATTAACAGTTGGGGTGGTTATTTTACTGGCTATCAGTATGGGAAGTATCATGCCAACTATTGGTAAAGATGCCATGCCACCAATGGACACCGGCATCATAAAAGCACAAATTGCATTTAGCGCCAATGAAACCGTAGATAATTCTGAAAAAAAAATAATACCTTTTTTAACTTGGTTGCACAAACAAGATTGGGCGGATAAAAGCTCTGTGGCTTTTGGTACAGAACCGGGAGTTTTGAGTTTGGGAAGCGGAAATTTGCCTTCAGAAGCTACCATAACCATTAATTGCGTTAATCGTTTTCAAAGAAATCTAAGCATGTGGGAAATTGAAGATATTATACGGGATAAACTTTCCGAATTGGAAGGTTTAAAACGTAATGATGTTTATGATTTTGGTGCCACCGCTTTATCATCTGTAAAAGCACCTTTAGTTGTTAGGTTAAAATCGCCTGTTGTTGATGGATTAACAGAAAAAACACATCAAGTAAGTGAGGCTATTGAAACAGTTAAAGGGTTAACCTCGGTTTCTACCAGTTGGGATAAGGATGTGAGCGAAATTATGCTGGACATAGATGAAAATAAAGCCTTGAGTTATGGTTTAACACCCTATGATATTGCTATGCAAATCCCTGTTAAAGGTCAGGTTGTAGGTTTAAATGCCAACTTGCAATCAATGAATACACAGTATGTAAGGTTATATCTCAAAGGAAAATTCAGCCAAAATGAACAAACATTAAGGTTATTGCCTATCCAATCAAAATTTGGTGAAATTCCGTTGGAATCTTTAGCGAAGATTTCAAAACAATTGACCTATGCCAAAATAGAGCGCGATAAAATGTTATATAGTGTTGATATTAGCGGATACCGAACCAAACGCCCTATCACGCACTTAACAGATGATGCTGCAACCGCATTGGCAAAAGTTGAAGGTTTAGAGGGTGTTGTGGTTACGCAGGAAGGAGACATTGCCACCATAAACGACAGTTTTGCGCGTATGATGAAAGCCATTGCTCTAGGAGTTGTTATTTTATTAATGGTATTAATAGCCATTTATAAATCGGTAAAAATGGCTCTTATTATGATTCTGGTTTTGCCATTGTCGTTAATTGGTGCTTCTTGGGGTATGTTACTGTTCCACAAGCCAAGTTGCATGCCAAGTTTATTGGGTATTTTATTGCTCTTTGGTATTATTATAAAAAATGCCGTATTGCTGATAGACTTTTACCAACAGCATCGGGAAAGTGGGGAATCTCCTTATGAAAGCGCTATAGAAAGTGTTCGTGTGCGTTTTAGACCGGTGTTAATGACTGCTTTTGGCACCATTGCCGGTATGATTCCTATTGCATTAGAAAATGCTGTTGGTTTAGAACGATTAAGTCCGTTGGCAGATGTGGCTATTGGTGGCTTATTAATAGGTACATTATTAACCTTAATATATGTTCCAATTTACGCTTATGCTGTTGATAATGATAAAATAATTAAAAAATAAATGTTAATTCCTAAACATATTATGGTATTACAAAGGAAATAGTTGGTCATTTTACATGATATTTGGGCATCTTTGCCTACAATAACATAACTATTAATTTTTATTTTTCTGAATTATTTTTAAGCGACATACCAATATGCTACAGTAAATTTAACCGTATCAATTGGGGTTAAATTGTCATTTATACAACCTCCTAAGGTGCCTCTTATTCCAGAAATTGATTTTATCAATGCCATTTAATTAAGTTTACAAACTTAATCACTTAAAACTTGCGCCTCACGAAAGCTTCCATCGCAGCATAACAAGCCATCCCCAATCGGTCGTAAGTTTCAGCTGTTTCTTTATTTCTGTCTTCTGCACGCTGCCAGAATTCTCGGGAATCTTAACCTTGAAAAACAACTCCGTTTTTTTGAGATTGATGTTTAAAAATTCCAAATCTTTTTTCTAAAACCTGATCTGGACTTAAAGGCACTGCCATTTCAATTTCATCAATTCCCCATTCTTCCCAAGCTCCTCTATACAACCATAGCCAACAGTCGTTCATATATTTTTCTGATTTCAACCTTTTTACAGATTCAAAAATAATATCTAAACAAACTTTGTGAGTTCCGTGTGGGTCTGCTAAATCTCCTGCTGCATAAATTTGATGAGGTTTAATTTTAGCTATTAAATCTGTCGTTATTTTAATATCTTCTTCTCCCATTGGTTTTTTCTCAATGGTCCCCGTTTCATAAAAAGGAAGTTCCATAAAATGAATTTGACTGTCTGGCAAACCTACATAATGAGAGGTC
>JAENXD010000176.1 GCA_016649745.1 Flavobacteriaceae bacterium
GCAAAATATTCAGGAAACGACAACAGCATAATGTTTCCAAAGCAGAAAGCGGCAATTGATACCTGATAAATTAATGTTTTATCAACTTTATTTTTTACGTTATCCGCATCATCCAAACTTATATAGGGCTCATACCCTATGGAAGTCATTAACTCAACAATATGTTTTAAGCTGGTTGCATTATTTTTGAAAGTGATTCTTACTGTTTTTTTTTGAAAATTAACCATTGAAGTAGTTACCCCACTATTTAATTTGGTTAAATTCTCCAGAATCCAAATACAGGAACTGCAATGAATGCTTGGTATAAAAAATTCGACTACCGAAGTTTCCGTATCATTAAATTCCAAGAGTTTTTCAATGATAGCTTCATTTTCGAGATAATTGTACTTGCCTTTTATGTCGGATGGAATGGTTCCCGGGGTCGATTGTAAATCATAATAGCAACCTAACTCGTTGCTGCTTAATATTTCATAAACTGTTTTACATCCATTGCAGCAAAATTGCTTTTCATCAAAAATTTTTGGACTCTTTCCACAGGATGTGCCGCAATGGTAACAATTATTTAAATCCATTCTAAATTCAATTTCTAGGCAAAAATATTCATTAATTATTTCCTAATTATGACATTTATCATTTATTTTTGTACCTTTACAAATGTTACTACTTAACTAAATCATTTTTGTATGTCTAATTGTTCACAGTGTATTATGAAGCGTTTTAACGCTCTTAAAACTTTAACGCATGACGAATTAGAAAGATTTTCGGATCACAAAACATCACTTATCATAAAAAAGGGTGAAAATATAATGACTGAAGGTAATTCTATCAACGGTTTATATTGTATTCAGGATGGAAAATGTAAATTGACTAAATTGAATACAAATGGTAAAGAACAAATTATAAAATTTATTAAAGGTGGTGATATTTTAGGACACCGTTCTATTTTAAGTGAAGAACCAGTAGGATTAAACGCAACAGCATTGGAAGATATGCGCGTTTGTTTTATTCCTAAAGGTGACATTTTAGAATCTATCAAAGATAACCCTCAATTTTCTTTAAATTTAATAAAAAATATATCGCTTCAATTGAGTCATGCGAATACCTCTATCTCACAAATGGCCCAAAAACCTGTTAAAGACAGATTAGCGGAAACTTTATTAAGTTTGGAAGGAATATTTGGTGTTGACAGTGAAGATTGTATTGACGTTATTTTAACAAGAGAAGAAATTGCAAACACCATTGGTACAGCTACTGAATCAGCCATACGATTATTATCAAACCTTAAAAAAGATGGCGTAATTGATTTGTTTGGAAAGAAAATTAAGATCCTAAACAAAAATGCGCTTAAAAATATATCTGAAGGTTATTAATTAATGATCATTCATAAAAAAAGCCTTTTAGCAAAAATCTAAAAGGCTTTTTTTATGAATATGTGATTATTTTACTTTGCCATCATAGTAGCTGCAATGCGCTTATAAATTCCGCTTTCCAATTTAGAACGAATCGCTGAAAAAGCTTCAATAGTTACTTTAACATCTTCTAAATTATGTGTTGAAGTTGGTATCAATCTCAAAATAATCAATCCTTTTGGAATTACCGGATAAACTACTATTGAACAAAATATGCCATAATTTTCGCGTAAGTCATTTACCATGGCCATAGCTTCAGGAATATCACCTTCTAAAAAAACAGGAGTTACACAAGTATTAGTTTTTCCAATATTAAAACCATGGTCTTTTAATCCATTTTGAAGCGCGTGAACATTTTCCCATAACTTTTCTTTAAGTTCCGGCATTGTTCTTAGCATATCTAAACGTTTTAATGCGCCAATAACCATAGGCATCGGTAAAGATTTGGCGAACATTTGTGAACGCATATTGTATTTTAAATACTGAACAATATCTTTATCTGCAGCAAAAAATGCTCCGAAACCTGCCATAGATTTAGCGAATGTTGCAAAATATACATCTATACCATCTTGCACTCCTTGCTCAAAACCTGCACCCCTTCCATCTTCTCCAAGTGTTCCAAATCCGTGAGCATCATCAACCAAAAATCTAAAATTATATTTTTCTTTTAAGGCTATAATTTCTTTTAACTTTCCTTGCTCACCACGCATTCCAAAAACACCTTCAGAGATTACAAGAATTCCGCCATTCGTTTCTTCGGCAATTTTTGTAGCTCTTTGTAAGTTTTTTTCTAAACTTTCTATATTGTTATGTTGAAAGGTAAATCTTTTTCCGGGATGCAATCTAACGCCATCTATAATGCAAGCATGAGCATCCATATCATATACGATAACATCGTTTTTGGTAACCAAAGCGTCAATAGCCGATACCATTCCCTGATAACCGAAATTCACCAAATATGCAGATTCTTTATGTTCAAATTCTGCCAATTCCTTCTCTAATTGTTCATGGTATTTTGTATGACCCGACATCATTCTTGCACCCATAGGGTAAGCCATACCATATTGTGCTGCAGCTTCGGCATCTGCTTTCCTGACTTCCGGGTGGTTTGCCAATCCAAGATAATCATTAATACTCCAAGTGATTACATTTTTTCCGTTAAAAGTCATTCTATTCGAGATATTACCTTCTAACTTTGGAAAAACGTAATATCCCTCAGCTTGTTCAGCCCATTTTCCTAACGGACCTTTATCATTTACTATTCTTTCAAATAAATCTTTCATTATGTGTGTTTTTGATCAAACGTAATTTATACAACTACATTTATAAGGGGGACAAAGTACGTGATTTTTTTCCTGCTATTCAAATGTTTATGAAACAAATAAAGGGTTTAAAATTTAAATTTTAAACCCTTTATTATATCTCATATATTTATTACTTTATATATTCAACGACCTCATGGGCTTGTTTTTGTGTATCAAAAAAGCCTTGTTCTTTCATCCATTCATCGCTATAAATTTTTTCCATATAACGTGAACCGTGATCTGGCAAAATTAATACAACTTTAGAGTTTTCATCAAACATTCCCTGCTCTGCATACTGAATAGTTGCCTGCATTACGGCTCCACTTGTATACCCGGTAAATAAACCTTCAGTTAAGGTAAGCTCTCTGGCTCTATGTGCTGCAGCCTCATCGGTTACTTTTTCGAAAACATCAATTGAATCAAAATCAGTTGCAGTTGGGATTAAATTTTTTCCTAAACCTTCAATTCTGTAGGGATAAATTTCATTTTTGTCGAACTCACCTGTTTCGTGAAATTTCTTCAAAATTGATCCGAATGCATCAACGCCTAATGTTTTAATTTTAGGGTTTTGTTCTTTCAAATATTTAGAAACGCCTGAAATTGTACCTCCAGTACCGCTTGCCGCAACTAAATGCGTAATTTCACCATTGGTTTGTTTCCAAATTTCCGGACCAGTTGTACTGTAGTGCGCATCAACATTTAACTTGTTAAAATATTGGTTGATGTAAACTGAATTTGCCGTTTCTGAATGAAGCCTTTTAGCAACTTGGTAATAGGAACGAGGATCGTCTGCATCAACATGAGCCGGGCAAACATAAACTTTAGCGCCCATTGCTTTAAGCATGTTTATTTTTCCTGCAGAAGCCTTTGAGCTAACTGCCAGAATGCAATTATACCCTTTTATGATGCTTACCATAGCAAGACTAAATCCAGTGTTGCCTGAGGTAGTTTCAATAATTGTACTGCCTTCTTTTAGCAATCCCTGTTTCTCGGCTTCTTCAATAATATGCACTGCAATCCTGTCTTTCATAGAGTGTCCAGGATTAAATCCTTCATACTTTACATAAAAAGTGCCGGGAAGATTTTTAGTTATTTTGTTTAACTTAATTAAGGGAGTGTTACCAATTAGGTCTAAAATATTGTTACTTATACCTATATTTTGTGCCATTTTTTAAAATTTAATTCAGATATAATATTTTCAAATACGAATTTATGAATAATAATCTAATGTGCAAATTTAATAATTTTTTTTAAATTTTTGTTCTTCCTTCCAAATCAATCACAAAACTATAGTCTCTTGCAGTTTCTTTTAGTGAATCAAATCTTCCTGAAGCCCCGCCATGACCCGCTTCCATGTCTATGTGCATTAATAAAATATTTTTATCAATTTTTAATTCCCGCAGCTTGGCAACCCATTTTGCAGGCTCAAAATATTGAACTTGTGAATCATGCAAACATGTTGTAACCAGCATGTTAGGATATTTTTGCTCAGAAACATTGTCGTAAGGCGAATATGATTTCATATAATCGTAATATACTTTTTTATTAGGATTCCCCCATTCATCATATTCTCCAGTGGTTAACGGTATGGTATCATCCAACATTGTAGTTACAATATCAACAAAAGGAACAGCAGCAATGATGCCATTAAATAATTCCGGATCCATATTTATGACAGTTCCCATCAATAAACCTCCTGCAGAACCACCACTCGCATATAAATGTTTATTTGAAGTATATTCCTTTTCAATTAAAAATTTTGCGCAATCAATAAAATCTGTAAAGGTGTTTTTTTTATGCAATAACTTCCCTTTTTCATACCATTTGCGGCCTAAATCTTCACCGCCCCGTACGTGCGCAATTGCAAAAACAAAACCTCTATCCAGTAAGCTTAAACGGGTTGTGCTAAAGCCGGCATCAATAGAGATGCCATAAGAACCATATCCATACAAAAGCAATGGTGTATCTTCGGTCAATTGCGTATTTTTATGATGCACCAATGATATCGGAATTTGTGTTCCATCTTGGGCTGTTGCCCATAAACGTTCGCTTTGGTAATTATTTTTATCAAACTTTCCTCCCAAAACTTCCTGTTCTTTTTTTATTTCTTTTGTTTTGGAAACTACATCAAAATCTATGACTGAACTGGGAATTGTCATCGAATTATAGCCATAACGTATGATATTGGTGTCAAATTCAGGGTTGTTATAAACCCCTGCGGAATAAGTTTCTTCCTCAAAAGGAAGGTAAAAATCTTCCGTTTGGTCCCAACGAATAATTCTGATTTTATTCAATCCATTTGAACGCTCTTCAACCACCAAGAAATCTTTAAAAATTGAAATATCTTCCAACAAAACATCTTCTCTTTGCGGTAATACTTCCACCCAATTTTCTTTTGAAGTCTCCTTTTCAGGAGTTTTCATCAATTTAAAATTGGTCGCTTTGTCCTTATTGGTAAGTATGTAAAAATGTTCGTTGTAATGCGCGATGTCATATTCATGATTTCGCTCTCTTGGCTGAAATATTTTGAATTCTCCGGTTGGATTATCGGCTTCCAAAATTCGATATTCTGATGAAATTGTACTGTAAGAACCAATAATAATATATTTTTCAGACTTTGTTCTATAAACAAATGTATTAAAAGCACTGTTTTTTTCTGAATAAACTTCAATATCTTCAGAAGAATCTGTACCTAAAACATGACGAAATATTTTTTCGCTTCGCAATGTCTTTGGATTTTGATGTGTATAAAAAACTGTTTTATTATCATTTGCCCACGTTGCACTTCCTGAAGTGTTTTTAATTTTTTCAGGAAAAAATTCACCAGTTTCCAAGTTTTTAAATTGCAATGTATACTGCCTTCTCCCTACGGAATCCATACCAAAAACGGCCAATTCGTTATTTCGGCTAATAGACAAGCCTGATAATTTAAAATAAGAGAATCCTTTTCCAAGTTCATTCACATCAAACAAAATTTGCTCTTGGGCTTCTAAAGTTTCCTTTTTACGCGAATATATTGGGTATTGGTTCCCTTTTTTAAATCGGGTAATGTAGTAATAATTGTTTTTTTTATAAGGTACTGACTCATCATCTTCCTTAATTCGAGATTTCATTTCCAGAAATAAATCTTCCTGAAATTGTTTTGTATGAGCCGTTTTGGCTTCATAATAGGCGTTTTCACTATTTAAATAATCGATAACCTCGAGGTTTTCCCTATCATTTAACCAATAATAATTGTCAATTCTTACATCTCCATGAATTTCGAGCTTCTTTGCTATCTTTTTCGCTTTTGGAGGTATTATCCCGTTCTTCGTCATCTAAATAATTTCAATAATTTGCAAAAATAATCATTTTGAGTGGGGTATACCAATTAAACATTCAAATGTCGCATAAAATTCGTTTCTTTTTAGTTCATTTGTCGTTATAAAATGAAACCGTAGCCAAACTATGCTTAGACCAGCCTGCCGACCGGCAGGTTTTATTTCTAAACTGAACTAAAAATAATTTAAATTTTTAATACAACATTTAAA
>JAENXD010000229.1 GCA_016649745.1 Flavobacteriaceae bacterium
ATTTCAACAATGCCAATTTCTGTTTTTGGCGTCATTGACAACAGCGTAAGCGGCACGCCAATATGATTGTTTAAATTGCCTGTGGTGGCTACAGTCACATATTTTTTTGACAATACGGCATTGATCAATTCTTTGGTGGTGGTTTTTCCATTGCTTCCCGTTAAAGAAATAATAGGGATGGCAAGTTGTTTTCTGTGAAAATTTGCCAGTTTTTGGAGTGTTTTCAAAGCATTTTCAACCAAGATGGTTTTGCGATCAGTTTTGTATTTTTCTTCATCAATAACTACATAATTTGCACCGCTTTTTAAGGCTTCTTCCGCAAATTCGTTGCCGTTGAAATTATCGCCTTTAAGCGCGAAGAAAATGCTGCCTTTTCTTATTTTTCGCGTGTCGGTATCCACCAAATAAGTTTGGGTATATAACTGATATAATTCTGCGATATTCATAGGTTAAATATAAAAAAGCCTCACTGAAATTTCAGTGAGGCTTGGGTTTATTTTAAAAATAGTTTTAATACCTAACTTTTGTGGTTGTTGGTTTTCTTTTTTTATAGGTCATAGGGCCAATTCTGTCCGAAGCGCATCTAAAACCAATAAAGTTGGTTGCCATATATTCCGGCAAATACCTGCGTTGGGAAGGATCTAACCAATATTCCATATCTTTCCAGGAGCCGCCTTTGTAAACACGCGATATATCGCTAATTAAAGTGGTTCTTTTTTCGGTATCATATTCTTGCATCAACAAACCGCTTTCGCCAATAACGAGGGGTTTTACGGGAGAGTTGTACATACGAGGCTTGGTTTCCAATTCCTCCTCATTTTTATTGTACATTTTTGTTGAAGCCAAATCACCGTCTTTTACGTCCACATTATAAGCTTTCTCATAATTGTTTCTCATATAAGCATCGCGTTTGGTAACTGGCGTATATTTAACGCTTCCGGGCAAATCCTTTGGCACTATATTTCCATTGTCCAAGGTGTCATATTCAACGGACATATCATTTGCAATAACCACATTTCCTTCGGCATCAATCATTTTTTTAGTAAAAATATTGCCCCTGAAATAGTTGAAGTCGTTTGCTTCATTGTCAATAATTGGTCGGTAAACATCTGCCACCCATTCCGCAACATTGCCAGACATATCGTACAAGCCAAACGCGTTTGGGTCATAAGATTTTACTTGAATGGTGATGTCGGCGCCATCGTTGCTCCAACCCGGAACACCGCTGTAATCTCCTTTTCCCTGTTTAAAGTTGGCCAATTGGTCGCCTTTATATTTTTTTGATTTGCTACGGGTATATTTTCCTTTCCAGGCATATTTTTTTCTTCCTCGCGTATTGTTGTATTCACGGTCTTCTACAACAGCCTTTGCCGCATATTCCCATTCGGCTTCGGTAGGAAGCCTGAATTTAGAACTCAATATTCCGTCAGAAACTTTAACTTGTCTGCCTGTAAAAGAGCCTCTTGATGGTTTAGCTTCTCCTTTTTTATATTGTTTTTCAACAGGCAAACCTTTTTTGTAGATGGAAGAATCTCCTCCAAAAAGACTGTAAGGATTGGTTAAATAAGTATCTGTATTAAAATTATTTTGCCCTTTAACCTCTAATGAATCTAATCTGAAAAGCGGTTTTAGAATACCTTTATCCATTAATATTTTTTCATTCACCCTGTCAGTTCTCCATTTACAATATTGTGTGGCCTGAATCCAACTAACGCCAATTACCGGATAATCTGCATAACCTGGATGTCTTAAATAATTTTCAGTCAATAGTTCATTCAATCCCAAAACATCGCGCCAAACCAAAGTGTCGGGAACTGCGGATGCATAAATATGTTCATAATTTGAATCGCTTGGCGGAAAAACTTTTTCCATCCAATCTAAGTAAAAAATATATTCGGAGTTGGTTACTTCGGTTTCATCCATATAAAATGAACGAACTTGTTGCTGAACGGGGGTTGTGTTCCAGTCGAACAGTACATCATCCTGCACGTGTCCCATAGTAAAAGTTCCGCCTTCTATCAAAACCATTCCCGGAGGGGCTTGCTGTCCTTTATATTTTTTGTCTCCCGCAAAACCGCCCGCTTTCTTGTCTTTTGAACTCCAACCGGTCAGAGATACGTTATTTCTTGGATTTCTGTTATGGCAACTCACAAAGAAAACAACAGTAATAGTTAATAGGATTAACTTATAAATGTTATTTAGATTTTTCAAGTTCATTTCAATTTAGTTAGGGTTATAATTTTCCGCAATTTACATTAAATTAATTTTTTTGCAAGAAATAATATTAATAAATATTTGCTACGCTTTTACTAACGACAGTTTTCAATCTTTAGTATGCGAAATGTTGTAATATATTTCAATGATACTGCTATTTTTTGAATGAATTGCGCATCAATGCATAAATTTTTTCTTGTTTATTTGAGCCAAAATTACTTTATTTTAAAGGAATAGCATTGTTTTTTTTTGACGAGAATATTAATTTATAATCAAACAGAAACGCTCTTTGGGTATTTAAAATCAATTTTTACCAGCAATGTCGTTTACATTAATTATCTAAGAAGCTCAATGCTAAATATATACGACATCTTAAAATTGGGATATAACGATGTTTCCGAATTTCTGGCATATTTCATAAAATAAGTCCTCAATTTTGCGCGAATTAAATTAAGGAAGGTTTACAATAATAAAATTAAAATAACGTTTTTTTTTTGAGAAAGTATTGAAATTTTTTTACGTCTAAGAATTGAAATATTTTGTGATCAATAAATTAAGGGATTGCCATAAATTAGCTTTAGATAGATCTAATTAATGGCAATTGTTTATAATAGTCGGAAAAATAAGCATACTTCAAGAATAAAATGAGATATTTGTTAATTAAACATACAAAATTAATGAGAAAGATACTAGGATTGACGCTGATGGTTCTTATGACATTTGCAAGAATTAATGCACAAGAAAATCCAAATCCAATCACAACCGCCGCTCCATTTTTATTGATAGCTCCAGATGCACGTGCTGGCGGAATGGGAGACGTTGGTGTTGCCACTTCGCCCGATGCTTATTCGCAACATTGGAATGCTTCCAAATTTGCGTTTATGGATTCGCAATTTATGGTGGGCATTGTTTATACGCCTTGGTTGCGGGAATTGACGAATGACGTTTTTGTTGGTGGTTTCTCATTTGCAAATAAGATAGATGAAAGAAGTGCATGGGCGGCAAGTTTAAAATATTTTAATTTAGGAGAAATTGAACTTCGTCAAACAGGCGACCCTGACGAGGTGCCTACAATTGAAAAATTAAATGAATTTTCTGCTGATGGTTCTTATGCATTAAAACTGAGCGAAACCTACTCGATGGGCGTAACTTTGCGCTATATTCGTTCTGATTTAGGGATTAAATCCGCTAATTCTACCATAAATCCGGTAAATACTTTTGCCGTTGATGTCTCAGGGTATTTTGAATCTGATGAAAAACAATATGGTAATTTTAACGGTATGTGGCGAGGCGGTTTCAATGTTTCAAACATTGGCCCAAAAGTTTCTTATACCAACGACGGGAGAGAGAATTTTATCCCAACAAATTTAAAACTTGGGGGCGGATTTGACTTTATTTTAGACAGAAGCAATAATGTAAGCATCAATTTGGAATTTAACAAATTATTGGTTCCAACACCAAGCGTGTCGGTTAACGATAATGGAGAACCGCCATATAGACAAGAAGATGTGAATTTTTTTAGCGGTATTTTTAAGTCATTTAATGATGCGCCGGGCGGATTTAGTGAAGAGCTTAAAGAGGTTACTTGGGGCTTGGGCGCAGAATATATGTACGACAAAGCTTTTGCTTTAAGGGCTGGTTATTTTAATGAAAGCGATTTAAAAGGAGCGCGCAAATATTTTACGGTTGGTACCGGATTCAAGTTTAAAAGTTCTAAAATTGATATTTCTTATTTGTTTAACGCTTCTGATATTAAAAATCCTTTGGAAAATACACTTCGATTCTCCTTGTCCTTTGATTTTGGAAGACTATATTAGTCGGCTAAAACAATTAGTGCATAATTAAAATTTTTAATGAAGAAAGTTGAAATAAAAACACAGATTACTATTTTTGATTCCATTGAAGAACTTCCAACAATAGTAAAAGGTTTAATGAATAAAGCCATTGAAGCCAAACAAAATGCGTACGCACCTTATTCTAAGTTTAAAGTTGGCGCAGCCTTTCTGTTAGAAGACGGAACCATCATTACAGGGAACAATCAGGAAAATGCCGCATATCCTTCCGGAATGTGCGCCGAACGTGTCGCTATATGGAAAGTTTCCTCTGATTTTCCCAATAAAAAAATATTGAAGCTGGCCATTTCGGCAAGCTCTTCATCCCAAATTCTTAAAGAA
>JAENXD010000083.1 GCA_016649745.1 Flavobacteriaceae bacterium
TCCTCTTTGGGAACAGGATTTCTCAAAAGTTATAAAACTTTTAAATGAGAAGAAAACTGAAACGGATGATTTAAAAACGTATTTAGATGAAAATTCTGGTTTTGTTGATGAATGCATTTCAAACATTAAAATATTAAATGCCAATAAGGCTGCACTGGAATTATTCGGTGTAAAAAATACAAAAGAACTTAAAATTCACTTAGGTAAAACAAATACCAAAAGATCGTGTAAAGTTCTTTTAAATGAATTGGTTTCAATTGGAGCAAATAAAAGAGTATTTAGTGATGAAACTGAATTGGGTGGAAAGGATAATTCCCTGATTTCTGCATTTATAAAATCTGTGATTGTAGATGATTATGGAAAATCTATTGCCTCTGTTATTGACATTACTGAGACAAAAAATGCAGAAAACAAACTCAAGGAAATTCAATACTTATTGCTTGAATCCCAAAAAATTGCCAATATAGGTTCGTATGAACTGGATTTTTCAACAGGCAATTGGAAAAGTTCACCGGCTCTAAATGACATCTTTGGAATTGATGAAGAGTTTATTAGAAGTATACAAGGATGGAAAGGTCTTATTCATCCGGAAGATAGAGAGATGATGGAGCAATATTTTGAAAAAAATATCATTAAAAACAGGGAATCATTTAACAAAGAATACCGCATTACAAGAAATATTGACAAACAAATTCGCTGGGTGCTTGGAATGGGTAAAATAGAATTTGACAATCAAGGAAATCTGAAAAGGTTAATTGGAACTATTCAAGATATTTCTGAAAAAAGGCAAATTTTACAAGAAATAATTAGTGCCAAGGAAAAAGCCGAGGAAAGCGGACGTTTAAAAACCGAATTCATCCAAAACATGTCACATGAAATTAGAACCCCAATGAATGGTATTTTGGGCTTTTCTGAATTATTGGACAATCCCGAATTATCTGATGAAAAAAGGAAAAGATTTATTGAAATCATTAAAAGTAGCACCAACCAGTTATTGCATATTATTGATGATATTATGGAAATTTCCGTGCTGGAGACCAAACAAATTAAGGCAGAAGAGAATCTGGTTTGCCTAAATGATTTGTTGTATGAATTGTTTTCTGTTTTCAATATAAAGGCAATTAAAAATAAGATTTCATTGATTTTAAAAAATGGACTTTCAGATCAGGAAAGCACCATACTTACCGACAAAAACAAGTTGAGCAAAGTGTTAAGCAATTTGATGGAAAATGCCTTAAAATTCACAACGGAAGGTACAGTGGAATTGGGATACAAGTTAAAAGACAAAGAAATTGAAATCTTTGTGAAAGACAGCGGAATTGGAATAAGACCAGAATGCCAAAAAATAATTTTTGAACGATTTTCACAAGCAGAAAAAGATCTTTCCAAAAAAGTTGGCGGATTGGGTCTCGGGCTCTCCATCGCAAAAGAAAATGCCGAGTTGTTGGGTGGAAAAATTTCCGTAATATCAAAACCTGGCGAAGGGGCTGCTTTTTATGTTACCGTGCCTTATAAGCCGGTAAATTTAATTCCGAAAATTGAAAAAGAAGAAAAAATAGCGGCAGAAACCAAAGAAAAATATACCATTTTAGTGGCCGAAGACGAAGAAGTAAATTTTATGGTTATAGAAATATTGCTGGAGCATAAACTTAAACTTCCTTGTACTTTAATTCACGCCAAAGACGGCTTGGAAGCAGTTGAGTTATGCAAAAATAATTCAGAAATTGAATTGGTTTTAATGGATATTAAAATGCCAAAAATGGACGGGCATGAAGCAACAAGAAAAATAAAGGAATTTCGCCCCAACTTGCCCATAATTGCACAAACTGCTTATTCATCTCTCGAAGAAAAGGAAAAAGCATTTTTAGCCGGTTGTAATGATTTTATATCAAAACCAATTACTAAAGATACATTGAAAGCCATAATAAATAATTATTTATTGGCCGGTAAAAATATCGCGGAGGACTAAATTATTTAAAAAAGGAGGTTTAAAAGATGAACCATTTCAATCAAACCTAACAAGTTTCAATTTTTTTTGTTAGGTTTAATGAAGCTATTAAAATAATTAGTGATTTGATATGAAAATTAGAAGTATTGTTATCTTTGGATGGGTATTATTACTCTTAAATTTTAAGTTGAATGCTCAACAAAAATTGATTTCAGAAACAGACAGTATAGCTATATTTGATACTTATATTTCCTTAAATTCTTCTGAAAACATATCTCCAATTATATTCAATGATGGACTAATTTATGCTTCTGCGAATAAATCAAATTATTATAAACTTTTCTTTTCAGATTTGAAATCAAAATCAAAAAAAATTAAAATAAGCAGTAAATACAACTCAGGACTTGTAGCGGTTTATAAAGATGAAATTTATTTTACGGGAAATTCGAAATATTCTGTATCGGAAAGTATTATTAATTTAGTAATTTATAAGGGTATAATAGAAAATTTTAAGGTTAAAAATGTAGCGCCACTATCAATTTGTGAAGAGGGATCTTCTTACAACAATCCAGCAATTTCAAGGGGCGGAAAACAAATGGCGGTAGTTACAAACGAAAATGGAATGGTTCATTTATTAGAATTAACCCTAGATAGTGAAAATAAATGGAAGAGATCAACTATTGTATTTATTGCTCAAGCAAACTTCAACATAATAAACCCAACATTTTATAATGAAAACACTATTTATTTTTCGTCAAATATGATTAAGGGGGAAATAGATATAGATAGTGTAAATTATACAATTAAAGATGGAGAGCCAATAATAACAGATGTATTTTACAAGACAGATGTGTATAATATTTATAAAATAGTAAGGGAAGATGGACGATGGCAATTGCCGATAAAAGCATCAATATTTAATTCAGAATTTGATGATTTTGGTGTGGTATTTAAAACAGAAAAGAGCGGTTTTATAAACACTTTCAGGTATGATAATACAGATAATATATATTATTTTGAATTAAAATAGCAGGCAAGCCGGCGTTGGAGAATCTACACTATGCAAAAAAGTTAGATTGCCCATTTTTTTATTTACTGAAAAAACACTTATATTTTTACTTCTTTGATTGGCAACCAACAAATAATTGCCATTGGGAGTCAGCGTAAAATTTCGCGGCCAGTCTCCATTGGTGCTTATGGTTTGTAACTTTTTAAGTTCACCGCTTATTTTATTTATCTTAAATACCACAATGCTGTTTTCTCCTCGGTTAGATCCGTACAAAAACTGACCATCTTTAGACAAATGAATATCGGCACAAAAACTTTTACCATCAAATCCATCAGCTAATGTGGTGATGTTTTGAATAAAAGCATAACTTTCTTTTTTCTTCTTCAAAACAGAAATTGTCGAATTCAATTCATTGATTACATAAATAAATTTTCCTTTTTGTGAAATTTCAAAATGACGCGGACCTGCGTTATTTTCAACTTCATAATTGGCTTTTAATTGGTATTTTTTATGGACATTATCAATTTGATATTGAGAAAAACAGCTTAAGCCAAGATCGGCGATAAATAGGTCGTTTTTAAAAAACTGGGCAGAATGTGTGTGTGATTGCTTACTTCCTTTGTTGTGATCAATTATTTGTACAGCCTGTGAAATTTCTCCGTTTTTTGATATAGAATGCAAGGAAACGGTTCCGCCGGTATAATTGGAAACAACAACCTTGGAATTGTTTTCATTCAATTGAATATGACAAGGATGAGCGCCATTGCTGCTCGTTTTATTGATAAATGTTAACATTTCGTCTTTTGAAACAGAATAAGCATTTACAAAACCGCTTTTGGCGCCCTCAAAGTTATCAACTTCCCCAACGGAATACATAAATTTTTTGTCGGATGAAAAAGTTATAAATGATGGATTTATGGCTTTAACAGCCAATATTTTATTGGTGAGCTCACCTGTTTTCAGGTTAAAATCGTAAAGATATATTCCTTCACTATCTGCATCCGTATAAGTACCAACGTACATAGGAATATTTTGGGCTGAAACTATTGAAAAGCAACAAAATGAGATGATAAAAATTAAAAATTTCATAATAAAAAACTGCTAAAATTATTTATAGCAAATCAGTCCGTCAATAGTAAATTTACTTATTATAAATCAGTTAATTGCGACTTTTAACCTCTAAGTTCGTAAAGTTTTTTTGCAATGTACGCAATTAGATAGCCATTTATTTTAATCTGTTAGTTGCGTTCTTTGCGTATTTTCATTGCGCTCTTTGCGGTTAAGTTTTTTATTGATTTATAACATATTTAAAACATGAATTAACATTATTTCACTAAGATACCCCGTTTATTTAACAAAGGAATCATACGCAACGAAGTTTCTTTTATGGTTCCTTTTTCAAATAAGTATTTTTTTTCGAACATCGCATTTCCCTCAAAAAAAGTGACGTTAAAAAAATTGGACAATTTCAAAACAGCTTCCTGTAACAATTCAACTTTTGCAAAGGATTTTGCAGGAAGTTTTTCAATTTTATGGCGCAATAATGAAGTTTCCTTTAATTGATCCTCATCATAACCTTTTGAAACAATCAACACCATTTCAATAGCTGTATCTTTATTGTTAATTAAATAGGCATTCCAATCTTCACATTGAAAAACCTCGTTATATTCCTTAACAATTGCCATAAATACATCGGTAACTTCAGGAATTTGAATGTCTTTTTTCATTGTCCCATCCTTAATCCTTCCCAAAGGGAAGGAAATTAATAATTATTTTTAAATTCCCCTTCGGGGGTTAGGGGGCTTACAAAACCGATTTAAACTGCTCTAAAAACCGAACATCATTTTCATAAAACATTCTGATATCAGGAATTTGGTACAACAACATCGCAATGCGTTCAATTCCCATTCCAAAAGCATAACCTGAATAAATTTCGGGATCAATATTGGTATTTTTCAGCACATTTGGATCTACCATTCCACAACCCATAATTTCCAGCCAGCCAGTGCCTTTAGTGATTTTATAATCGGTTTCGGTTTCCAGTCCCCAATAAATATCAACTTCCGCGCTTGGTTCCGTAAATGGAAAATAAGAAGGCCTCAGGCGTATTTTTGATTTCCCAAACATTTCCTTTGTGAAATATAACAAAGTTTGTTTTAAATCGGCAAAAGAAACATCGGTATCAATATACAATCCTTCCACCTGATGAAAAATGCAATGTGCCCGTGCCGAAATGTCTTCATTTCTAAAAACACGTCCCGGAGAAATTGTGCGAATGGGTGGTTTATGATTTTCCATATAACGCACTTGTACCGATGAAGTGTGCGTACGCAATAAAAGATCTGGATTTTTTTCGATAAAAAAAGTGTCCTGCATATCACGGGCTGGATGATATTCCGGTAAGTTTAGCGCCGTAAAATTATGCCAGTCGTCTTCAATTTCCGGACCTTCTGAAACGGTAAAACCAATGCGTGAAAACACTTCAATAATTTTGTTTCTAACTAGTGATATTGGATGGCGCGAACCCAATTCAATAGGTTCGGCAGGGCGCGTTAAATCGCCATAGATTCCTTTTTGCTCACTTGAATTTTCTAATGCTTCCTTTAACTGGTTAACTTTGTCCTGTGCTGCATCTTTTAACGTATTTAATGCCTGTCCGAAATCTTTTCTTTCGGCTGGGGCTACGTTTTTAAATTCAACAAATAAATCGTTAAGCAATCCTTTTTTACCTAAAAATTTAATTCTGAAGGCTTCTATTTCATCTTTGGAAGTGGTGTTAAATGCCAATACTTCGCCAATCAATTCTTTTACTTTAGCTAACATTTTATAGAAAATTAGGATGCAAATTTACATAATTTTATGTTTATAAAAGACAAGATATGTTCTAAGATGTAAGCTGGCATTTAAAGAACAGAGATCGGTTGTTGAAATTTTTAAATTTTTGCGCCAATAAGTCCGAAAACAAGATATTTTTGCGAAACCAATAAAAATTTTAGGAAATAATTTTATTGAAAGTCTAACCTTTTTAATTGTTTAGTAAAAAGAAATTAACAAAATCGGTATATTTGTGATTATTATTGTATTTTATTCAAATATCGATACAATTGTGTACTTTTCGAAAATTAATCAATAATACAAAAGAGATGATGAAACCAATTATAAAAAAATTCATGGACGAGGTAAACGAGCGAAACCAACATGAACCAGAATTTATGCAAGCTGTTCAAGAAGTTGCAGATTCGCTCATTCCTTTTATTGCCAATAATGAAAAGTATTACGGCAAAAATATTTTATTGAGAATGGTGGAACCTGAAAGAGTGCTAATTTTTCGTGTTCCCTGGATTAATGATGAGGGCGAAATTATGGTCAATAGAGGCTACAGAATTGAAATGAATTCGGCCATTGGACCCTACAAAGGCGGTTTGCGTTTTCATCCATCCGTAAATTTGAGTATTTTAAAATTTTTGGCTTTTGAACAGGTTTTCAAAAACTCATTGACAACCTTGCCAATGGGCGGCGGAAAAGGCGGATCCGATTTTGACCCAAAAGGAAAATCAGATGTGGAAATTATGCGTTTTTGCCAAAGTTTTATGGGTGAATTATTTCGTCATATCGGACCTAATACCGATGTTCCTGCCGGTGATATTGGAGTTGGCGAAAGGGAAATCGGCTACTTATTTGGCATGTACAAAAAATTAAGAAACGAATTTACAGGCGTATTAACAGGAAAAGGAATGGCTTATGGAGGTTCTTTAATTCGTCCGGAAGCAACAGGCTATGGCTGCGTGTATTTTGCCCAAAACATGTTGGAATATAGAGGAGATAGTATTAAAGGGAAAACAGTGACTGTTTCAGGATCTGGAAATGTTTCCCAATATACTTGTGAAAAAGCAACGCAATTGGGCGCTAAAGTGGTTACCTTATCAGATTCGTCAGGCTATATCTATGACGAAGAAGGTATTGATGCCGATAAATTGGCCTTTGTAATGGAGCTTAAAAATATAAAACGCGGAAGAATTGATGAGTACGTTAAAAAATATCCAAAAGCAAGCTTCTTTAAAGATGAGAATCCTTGGAAAGTAAAATGTGATATTGCCATTCCTTGTGCCACACAAAATGAAGTACACAGCCCAGATGCTAAAATATTGATTAAAAATGGCTGTTTTATGGTTATTGAAGGCGCCAATATGCCATCAACCATTGAAGCCATTGAAATTTACCAAGCGAATAAAATTTTATTTGCCCCGGGAAAAGCTTCCAACGCCGGCGGAGTTGCAACCTCAGGGTTGGAAATGAGCCAAAACTCTCTGCGAATGAATTGGATAAGCGAAAAAGTGGACAGAAGGTTAAAAGCCATTATGGAAAATATCCACGAAGCTTGCATAAAATATGGTACCCAAGAAGATGGCTATATTGATTATATGAAAGGCGCCAATATCGCAGGTTTTGTTAAAGTGGCCGACGCCATGTTAGCGCAAGGCGTAGTTTAAATCGTATATTTTATTTGAATAAATAAGGCTGCCTGAAAAGGCGGTTTTTTTTTGCCAAACAATTAATCCTTATAATTTCATAAAAATTCACTCTTAAAATTATATCTTGCATTTGTAAATAAATGTCATCAAAAATGAACAAAAATCCACTGCCCGATTTAAAAAATTATGAGTTTGAAGAGGTTGCGTTTAACCAATTGATGCAAAACAGAATTAATAAAGTACTTATTGTTTGCTCTAACTATGATTTTTACATGTTGGAAGAAGACGGCAGGATTGATGAACGTATTTTTAATGAATATATGGCACTGAACTTAAGATATCCTCCAAGCTTTATTCATGCCAACTCCGCCAAAAGAGCTATTGGAATGCTGAATTCGGATAAAATAGACCTAGTTATTACGTGGCTGGATATTGGCAACTATAAGGCTTTTGAAACTTCAAAATTGATAAAAGAAGCTTTTCCAACCATACCAATTGCCGCATTAAGCCATTATTCTTCTGAATTAAGAAAAAAAGTGCTGAGCGAAAATACGGGAATTATCGATTTTGTTTTTCATTGGAATGGAAATGTTGACATTTTCTTGGCCATTATTAAACTTACAGAAGACAGCATGAATGCAGAAAAGGACATTAATCAAATTGGGGTTAAAGCCATTTTGCTTGTGGAAGATTCCTTGAAATTTTATTCGAGATATTTGCCCATTATGTATAAAATTATTTTAAAACAAACGCATTCATTTATGTCGGAAGGCTTAAATGAGCACCGGGCAATGATGCTTATGCGTGGAAGACCTAAAATATTGCTGGCAACAAACTATGAAGAAGGTTCGGCGCTTTTTGAAAAGTATAAGCACAATCTTTTAGGAATTATTTCAGATGTTAGTTATTTTAAAGATGGAAAACGCGATCCTAATGCCGGGTTCGAATTTTTAAAATATGTAAGAAGTTTGGAACGCTATTTTCCATTCTTAGTGCAGTCTTCGGATAAAAATAATGAAAAACGGGCCTTAGAACTAAAAGGAAAATTTTTATATAAGCACTCTGAAACATTAGGAAAGGAAATAAAAAATTATATCACAAAATATTTTTCGTTTGGGGCTTTTGAATTTTGGGATCCCATTCAAATGAAAATTTTGGCAACTGTCGAAGATTTAAACAGTTTTCAAAAAGCGTTAAATATGGTAACCCCAGACGCCATAGTTTATCATGCCAAAAGGAGTGAATACTCAAAATGGTTAAAATCCAGAGCGCTTTTTCCTTTGGCTAACTTATTTAGTAAGGTTGAATATGAAGACTTTGAAAATCCGGAGGAAATTAGAGAATTTTTAATTAAAGCTATTAGTGTTTATCGCGTATACCGATCAAGAGGTGTTATTTCAAAATTCAGCAAAAACACCTATGATGAATATTTGGGATTTGCAAGGATTGGAGAAGGATCTTTAGGCGGAAAAGGGCGAGGATTGGCATTTATAGATTCCTTTTTGAAACGACATAAATTGTTCAACAAATATAAAGATGTTAACATTTCCATACCCCGAACGGTAGTATTAAGTACAGAAGTATTTGATGAGTTTATGGAAAAACATGACCTTATTGGGTTTGTGGCCAACTGCAATGATGATGAAGAAATTTTAAATAAATTTATATCAAAACCATTACCAAAATGGGTTTTGGAAGACATTCGTGTTTTTTTAAACGTAACAAAATCACCAATTGCAGTCCGCTCTTCCAGTGTTTTGGAAGATTCCCATTATCAGCCATTTGCTGGTGTATTTTCTACTTATATGATCCCAAATACAGACAAAGAAAGAATGGTGGTCATGGTTTCCAGTGCTATTAAATCGGTAATGGCGTCTGCCTATTTTCAAAACAGTAAAATTTATTTAAAAGCAACTTACCATACTATTGAAGAGGATAAAATGGCCGTTATTTTACAAGAGGTCACAGGCAAACAATATGATGATGTTTATTATCCGAACATTTCCGGAGTGGCTCGTTCCATAAATTTTTATCCTATTGAACAGGAATTACCCAATGAAGGTACTGCAAATATAGCGCTTGGTTTAGGTGAAATGATTGTTGGGGGAGGAAATACGTTAAGATTTTCGCCTTACCATCCAAAAAAAGTGCTGCAACTTTCATCACCGGGATCTACCCAACGCGATACACAGCAATATTTTTACGGTTTAGACATGAATCCGGACAGTTATGTTGCCTCAACAAGCGAAGCCATTAATAAAAAGAAAATTTTCATTAGAAATGCTGAAAAGCATGGTTCTTTAAAATTTGTTGCTTCCACCTATGATTTACAAAATAATATTATTAAACCGGGTGTTTTGCACGACGGTATTCGCGTAATTACTTTCGATAATATATTAAAATACGATACGTTTCCGTTACCTGAAATTTTACAGGATTTATTGCGTATCGGACAGCGTGAAATGCGTAATCCCATTGAAATGGAGTTTGCCGTTAATTTGGATGTGCCAAAAGGACATCCAAAAGAATTTAGTTTTTTGCAAATTAGACCCATTGTAGAAAACATTGAAACCCGGAGCACACTTCCCGAGAATTTTAATATTGAAGACACCGTAATTTACTCGGAGTCGGCATTGGGTAACGGGAATTATGAGAATATTCACGATTTAATTTATGTCAAGCCCGAAACTTTTAACGCAGCAAATACAAGAAAAATAGCAATAGCCGTTGAGCAAATTAATAAAAAATTCGCAGTGTTGGACAAAAACTATATTTTAGTTGGGCCTGGTAGATGGGGGTCAAGCGATCCATGGTTGGGAATTCCTGTAATTTGGCCTCAAATAGCATCAGCAAAAATAATTGTTGAAGCCGGTCTTAATAATTTTAGAATTGATCCTAGCCAGGGAACACACTTTTTTCAGAATCTAACATCATTTAAAGTGGGCTATTTAACCATAAATCCTTTTATGGATGACGGATTTTTTGATTTGGACTATTTAAACAAACAAAAAGCGATTTATGAAGATGATTATTTAAGGCATGTGCGTTTTGAAGAACCTTTAACCATTATTATTGAGGGAAAAAGTAATAAGGCAGCTATTTTTAAAGAGGGAATTAAATTTAACAAATTTCAAAATCCATCGGAAAAATTTGATGATGATGTACCTCTTGAAGGTTTTATGTAAACTTTAATTAGGAAATTTTAACAGCAATAATTAAAATTTACAGCTGTTTTTTAAGCGCAAAAATAACCTTTTTTGCGCTATTTGTTTTTCTTTAACGAAAACGTTTTAGAAAAATGCGAAAATAAATAATAATTGGCATTTTTTTAATTAGAAATTAATATAATATCTGTAATTTTGTACCTAATTATTTAAATATTTAATAAATTTCACATACGTTTAAATTATATTATTATGAATGTAAAAAATATATTGACAAACTTGGAAACCAAACATCCAGGTGAAAAAGAGTACTTGCAGGCTGTTCATGAAGTGTTAGAATCTATCAAAACAATTTATGACGAAAATCCTCAATATGAAGCGGCTAAAATTATTGAACGATTGGTTGAACCTGACCGTATTTTAACTTTTAGAATTTCTTGGGTTGATGATGAAGGAAATGTTCAGGTTAACCTAGGACACAGAATACAATTTAACAACGCAATTGGACCGTACAAAGGAGGTATTCGCCTTCACCCAAGTGTAAATTTAAGCATTCTTAAATTTTTGGGATTTGAGCAAATATTTAAAAATGCATTGACTACTTTACCAATGGGTGGCGGTAAAGGAGGATCTGATTTTAATCCTAAAGGAAAATCAGATGCAGAAATTATGCGTTTTTGTCAGGCCTTTATGTTAGAGTTATGGCGCGTTATTGGTCCTAACCAAGATGTTCCTGCTGGAGATATTGGAACTGGAGGCAGAGAGATAGGATTTATGTATGGAATGTATAAAAAATTACAATTTGAAAATACCGGAGTTTTCACTGGTAAAGGTTTAAATTGGGGAGGAAGTTTAATAAGACCGGAAGCAACAGGTTTTGGTGCTACTTATTTTACAAAACAAATGCTAGAAACTAATAATGACTCTTTTAAAGGTAAAATAGTTACTATTTCTGGTTTTGGTAATGTAGCCTGGGGTGTTGCCCAAAAAGTTACCGAACTTGGCGGTAAAGTGGTTACCATTTCTGGTCCAGACGGATATATTTATGATGAAAGAGGTTTGGATGCTGAAAAAATCGATTATTTATTGATGCTTAGAGCTTCAAATAACGACATTGTTTCTCCTTATGCTGAAGTATTTCCGGAAGCCAAATTTGTTGCAGGTAAAAAACCTTGGGCAGTTGCTTGCGATATTGCAATGCCTAGCGCAACCCAAAATGAATTGGATGGTGATGACGCAAAATTATTAGTTGCAAACGGGGTGAAATATATTGCAGAAGTATCTAATATGGGTTGTACCCCAGAAGCTGTTGATATATTTCATAAGCGGAAATTACCTTTTGGTCCAGGTAAGGCGGTTAATGCTGGAGGTGTAAGTGTATCTGGATTAGAAATGTCACAAAATGCCATGAAATTGAATTGGACAAAAGAAGAAGTAGATGCCAAATTGCATCATATTATGTCTTCAATTCATACGGCCTGTTCTAAATACGGGACGGAAAATGATGGTTATGTCAACTATGTTAAAGGAGCAAATATAGCAGGCTTTATAAAAGTTGCCGATGCTATGCTTGATCAAGGTATTATATAGGTTAAATTTAAAAAGTGAAAGTCGGTCTAAAATTATTTTAGACCGGCTTTTTTTATTTTAAAGGGTATTATTCTGATTTTGAACCTTCAAATTGCTGTTCTTTAATTTTAAACAAGATATTGAAGGTGGTTAAACTTCCATAAATTCTGGTGATGTATTGTTGCAAATCAACTTTATCCAAATCATCCAGTTTACTCGAATTTATTTTTTGTTCCATCACTCTCAGTCGATCCCTTACCATCACAATTTTATGAAAAAAAGTTTCGATTGGAATTTCTTTGCTGGCCAATTTTGGGTCTTTCGGTTCCATAATTAATTTTCCGCCTTTCCATTTGTCGCCAATATGAACAACTTCAGAAACATCTGACCATTGTTTCAGCAAATTTTTTAAGGTAGTTTCAACGTCAAAAAAACTAACGGTATCAACTTCGTTTTCAACATATTCAATAATTTCAAATTTACTGTCGAGCGCAATGGTTTCCAGTCCGTTTTCAATAAAAGTAACCCAATAATCTTTTGTGCTCACGTTGGTTACGACGCCCAATCCAAATTCCTCGTGATTAATTCGAGAACCTATTCCTAATATTTTCATCTGTTTAAATTTTATTTTTTAGCGGTAACAGATGCTGCCTGCCTGCCGGACAGGTAGGCCTGCCTGCCGCAGGCAGGTTCGCCATTAATTATTTCTATGTGTGTCAAAATTTGTAATGCTCGTTTCATTTTTGAAGTTTTAATTTAACAAATAGAGTCCTAAAATAGTTAAAATAAAATAAACGGCAAGAGACATGGCACTGGCATAATCTTTAGCCAAACGCTGTCCAATTAATAACATGAGCAAGGTAATGGCGGCAAATTCCAGCCCAACTTTAGCTACTGATGAAGTGCTTTCTGTAAGAAGATAATAAACGCCAATAAGCATTAAAATACCTGCGACAATTTCAAAAATTAAAACAGTGAGCAACAAAACCGAGGTCACTGAAAAAGTCATTTTAAGACTTAAATTTTAATAAAAAGGAGTATAAACGCAAGTTTATCTACTCCTTTTTTTGTATCTTTAAACAGCTTTAAAAGGTTAATATATATGCTGTTACAACAAAAAATAA
>JAENXD010000211.1 GCA_016649745.1 Flavobacteriaceae bacterium
AAAATTTGATTTTTTATTTCTTAAGATTTTCCTCTTCACTATTTCTATGAACCTAACCAACACCTTCCCGTATTAGCGGTTGCAAATGTAATCCCTTTTTATCTCCTAATACAAATTTTTTATGCCTTTTTTTTGAGAAAATTTAACTTTAATTTTACACCGTTGAAATTGTGCGTATTACAATTAAAAAAAGATTAAAAAATTAGCATCCTGCACTGCCTTTGAGTTCCCCTCAATAACTTGGATATTATATACATGTAATAAGGTATAAAGAAATTAACAATCATTTATAAAAAAGCTTCTGTTAATAACGCAAACATATTGCGAAACTGATAGTTTTCCGATATCTTTGCATCTTTAATAAAAAAAGTATGATACAAATAACATTGCCGGATGGCTCAATAAAAGAATTTCAAAAGGGAAGTACTCCTCTGGATGTTGCTAAAAGCATCAGTGAAGGATTTGCCAGGAACATAATTTCTGCCGAATTTAATTCCAAAACTGTTGAAATTTCAACGCCATTAAATGAAAATGGAAATTTGATACTATATACTTTTGAGGACGCCCAAGGCAAAAAAGCTTTCTGGCACTCATCCGCCCACTTAATGGCCCAAGCGATAACTTCATTTTATCCTAATGTTAAATTAACTATTGGTCCTGCAATCGACAATGGCTATTATTATGATCTTGATTTGGGCGAGGATGTTATTTCTGATAAAGATTTTCCTGCAATAGAGCAAAAAATGCTTGAAATGGCTCGTGGAAAACATGAGTTTAAATTGCGTGAAGTCTCAAAAAAGGATGCCCTAAATTTTTATAAAAGTCAGAACAATCAGTATAAAGTTGAATTAATCGAAAACTTGAATGACGGGGAAATCACTTTTTGCGACCATGCTGATTTCACTGATTTATGTAGAGGTGGACATATTCCAAATACAGGCTTAATTAAAGCTGTCAAAATCATGAGTGTGGCTGGTGCTTATTGGCGTGGAGATGAAAAGAATAACCAGCTTACGCGTTTATACGGCATCTCGTTTCCTAAACAAAAGATGCTTACAGAATATCTGGAATTACTAGAAGAGGCGAAAAAAAGAGACCACAGGAAATTAGGAAAAGAACTGGAATTGTTTACTTTTTCAGCAAAAGTTGGTCAAGGATTACCGCTTTGGTTGCCAAAAGGAGCTGTTTTACGAGACAGATTAGAGCAGTTTTTAAAAAAAGCACAAAAAAAAGCCGGTTATGAAATGGTGATTACTCCGCATATCGGACAAAAAGAATTGTATGTCACTTCAGGTCATTATGCAAAATATGGCGCAGACAGTTTTCAACCGATACATACACCGAAAGAAGGTGAGGAATTCTTTTTAAAACCTATGAACTGTCCCCATCATTGTGAAATTTATAATGACAAGCCTTATTCCTATAAAGATTTACCAAAACGTTTTGCCGAATTTGGAACTGTATATAGGTATGAACAAAGTGGGGAATTGCATGGATTAACCCGAGTTAGAGGTTTTACACAAGATGATGCCCATATATTTTGTACGCCAGATCAATTGGATAGTGAGTTTAAAGCCGTTATTGACTTAGTATTATATGTGTTCAAATCATTGAGTTTTGAAAATTTTACGGCTCAAGTTTCTTTACGTGATCAAGAAAACAGAGATAAATATATTGGTAGTGACGAAAATTGGGAAAAGGCAGAAAACGCCATCATAAATGCCGCCACGGAAAAAGGGTTAGATTTTAAAATTGAATATGGTGAAGCAGCATTCTATGGTCCTAAACTGGATTTTATGGTGAAAGATGCGTTAGGAAGAAGCTGGCAGTTAGGAACCATCCAAGTAGACTACAATTTACCTGAACGTTTTGATTTGACTTATAAAGGAGCTGACAATCAATTACACAGACCTGTAATGATTCATAGAGCGCCATTTGGTTCCATGGAAAGGTTTATTGCGGTTTTACTGGAACATACAGGTGGTAAATTCCCGCTTTGGCTAACTCCCGAGCAGGTTATCATATTGCCAATCAGCGAAAAATATCAAATATATGCCGAAAAAGTTTTAAATTTGTTAGAAAATGCCGACATTCGCGCCCTTATAGATAAACGAAATGAAAAAACCGGCAGAAAAATTAGAGATGCCGAAATGAATAAGATTCCGTTTATGCTGATTGTAGGGGAACAGGAAGAAAAAGACGGTACGGTTTCTGTAAGAAAACAAGGTGACGGTGATATGGGTTCATCAACAATAAATGAATTCATTTCATTAATAAATAAAGAAGTTAATAGCACATTAGAGCAATTTTAAGTTTAATTTAAAATATAACGTTATAGCATTAAGTAGAAATAAAGGCCCAAGAAAGCCTTGGAGAGTAGTAAAAGAGGATCAACACAGAATTAATGAAAAAATTGTTTATGTTGATGAAGTTCGTTTAGTAGGAGAAAATGTGGAAATAGGCGTATATCCTATTGCACAGGCAAGAGAACTCGCCAAAGAGTTAGAATTAGATTTGGTTGAAATATCTCCCAAAGCAGTTCCTCCCGTATGTAAAATAACAGATTATAAGAAATTTCTTTACGAACAGAAAAAACGAGATAAAATTCAAAAAGCCAAAGCTACAAAAGTTGTCGTTAAAGAAATTAGATTTGGCCCAAATACAGATGAACACGATTTTGAATTTAAAAAGAAACATGCCATAGAATTTCTAAAAGCTGGCGCGAAATTAAAAGCATTTGTGTTTTTTAAAGGTCGATCAATCATCTATAAAGATCAAGGGCACATTTTACTTTTAAGGTTGGCCCAAGAAGTTGAAGAATATGGTAAAGTTGAACAAATGCCAAAATTAGAAGGGAAACGTATGATTATGTATATCTCCCCAAAAAAGAAATAACACTTCGACTGCGCTCAGTAACCAAATTAAGGTTTACTTTTGCACTCGAAGAAAAGATAATAAGCAAGACAATAAAAATAGAAGAAAGATGCCTAAAATGAAAACAAAATCTAGTGCCAAAAAGCGTTTTAAGCTTACCGGTTCTGGACAAATAAAAAGAAAACACGCTTTTAAAAGTCATATTTTGACTAAAAAGTCTAAGAAACGTAAATTAAAGTTAACCCACGCTGGTTTGGTTCACAAAGCAGATAAAGCTAACATTTTACAACAACTAACTTTAAAATAATAAAGTTAAAAGGGAATTTAATTATTAACCATGGAGTAGTGCTTATTTAAGTGCATTTATGCCGCCTACTACAAAAAAACAAATGAATTATGCCAAGATCAGTAAATTCAGTTGCCTCAAGAGCTCGAAGAAAAAAGATATTGAAGCAAGCAAAAGGTTACTTCGGACGTAGAAAAAACGTTTACACAGTAGCTAAAAACGCGGTTGAAAAAGGAATGTTATATTCTTACAGAGACCGTAAAAATAAAAAGAGAAGTTTTCGTGGATTATGGATTCAGCGTATTAACGCCGGAGCCCGTCAATATGGAATGTCTTACTCACAGTTTATGGGAAAACTTAAAGCTAACAACGTCGAATTGAACCGTAAAGTTCTTGCAGATTTAGCGATGAACAACCCCGAAGCTTTTAAGGCTATTGCAGATAAAGTAAAATAGATTTTTAATTCCTTGCTTATAAAAAAGAGGCTGTATAGAAAGTGAAATTTTCGTCAACCTGAACTTGTTTCAGGTTCTCATAGTGATTGATTATCAGTATGATAAGATGCTGAAACAAGTTCAGCATGACGGATTCCAAGACTTTTTAAACAGCCTCTTTTTGTTTCAAATTATTCTGTTTACCCTTTAAGAAAGGAATTACAAATTGTCTATATTTACACTCTTAATTAACAGCTTAACTATGATTGTTTGGATAATTTTTGTAGCCCTCATCCTTGTTTTCTTAGCTTTGGATTTGGGTGTTTTTAATCGAAACCCACATATCATAAGCACAAAAGAAGCCTCTCTCTGGACCGCAATTTGGGTTACTGCTTCCTTTCTTTTCTCAGGGGTTATCTATTGGTTGTATTCCGGTGATATTATAAACAACGTAGACAGCCTTACCCCAACGGATGCCACACTAAAATATATTACAGGATATTTAATTGAAATTTCATTAAGCGTTGATAATATTTTTGTGATTGCCGTCATATTTGCATCTTTCAAAATTCCGTTAAAATATCAACATCGTGTCCTATTTTGGGGAATCTTGGGAGCTATTGTATTTAGGGCATTCATGATTTTCTTTGGGGTGGTACTTATAAAACAGTTTAGCTTTACTACCTATATTTTTGGTGCATTTTTACTTTTCACCGCATACAAAATGATGTTTTCAAAAGAAGAAAAATTCCAACCTAAAAAATCATTTATCTATCGCCAAATCAGAAAACTTATTCCTATTACCAGTCATATGCAAGGTGAACATTTTTTCATTAAAATGAGACATATAACTGCTGCAACACCTCTTTTTATGGCTTTGGTAATTATTGAATTTACCGATATCCTATTTGCAATTGACAGTGTTCCTGCAATATTGGCAATTACTTCCGACCCATTTCTGGTTTTCAGTTCAAATATTTTTGCCATTCTCGGATTGAGATCCATGTATTTCTTCCTCTCAAATATGCTGGCAAAATTCTATTATTTAAAATTCAGTTTAATTGCCATTCTCTCTTTTGTGGGCGTAAAATTAATTTTAATGCATTATTATACGTTTCCGGAATGGTTGTCGCTTTCATTTATAGCACTTTCACTCTTAGTGGGTATTTTAGTTTCTTTAAGATTAACTAAAGATATTGATACTATTAAGGAATAATTAATATATCCGCTCGACTCAAAACAAAAATAAAAGAGGCTGTATAGAAAGTGAAATTTTCGTCAACCTGCGCTTCGACTCCGCTCAGCAACCG
>JAENXD010000208.1 GCA_016649745.1 Flavobacteriaceae bacterium
TATAGTTGAAGGGTAAATGTTGTATTAAAAATTTGAATTATTTTTAGTTCAGTTTAGAAATAAAACCTGCCGGCAGGCAGGCTGGTTTAAGCATAGCTATGCGACCATTCCATTTTATCACGACAAATGAGCTAAAAAGAAATAAATTTAATATGATATTTGAATGTTTAATTGGTATTAATTCAATACAGAAAATTCAATGGATGAAGAGGTGAAAACAGTATGTGTCTGCGTTTTAAAATCTTCTTTATTTGCCTTAAAAATATTTTCAACATAAGTTTGCGGATTCAAATCTATCAAAGGAAACCACGTACTTTGAACCTGTATTTGCAATTTATGCCCTTTCTTAAAAGTATGATTTACATCTTGTAATTTAATGTTTACCGCAGTTTTTTTATTCGGAATAAAAGGTTCGGGATGTGAAAAACTGTTTCTGAATTTCCCCCTCATTACCTCACTTCTCACCATTAAATAATAGTTACTCAGTTTTAAATGATCTTGCATTTTAAGGTTGGTTTCTTCCACATCAGAAGGGTGAACATCAATAACTTTTACAATCCAATCGGCGTCTGTTCCGGTAGTAGCCACTTGCAGTTTTGCCAAAATATCGCCTGCCAAAGTCAAATCTTCTTCCAAAATATTGGTTTCAAAAACCAACACGTCACTTCTTCTTGCGGCAAAACGCTGATCATCGGTCATATATTTTCTCGGTGTAAACACGGTTTTTATATCTTCTGAATAAGGCACTGGTTTTTTAAGATCACTGATGAAGGTTATGCCAATTTCCTTTTCTTTGGAAGTTGTTAATTTTTGGTTATCAGATAAATACATCGATACTTTTTTGGCAGTTGATGGTGGCCAGGTTTCATAGGATTTCCATTCTTTTTTCCCAGTGTCATATACATAAGCCTCTGGCAATCCAGAATTTTTATCGCCGCCTTCTTTTAAGAAATGATTGAAAAATTTTGTTTCAACCTGTTCTTGAAATTTTATAGAAATGGAATCGCCAAAATAATAATTTCCCACACTGTTTTCAGGATTGGAGCTTGCCCACTGACCGTGACTCCAAGGACCAAAAACCAAGGTGTTGTAATTGTCTTTATTGTATTTCTCAATAGTTTTGTAGGTTTCTAAAGCGCCGTACAAATCTTCAGCGTCAAATTCACCGCCAACAACCATAGTCGCCACAGACGATTTAATGTTTTTTAAATGTTGAATAATACCTTTGCTTTGCCAAACTTCATCGTAATTCGGGTGTTCAATTAATTCTTCCCAGAAGAAATCATTCACCTTATCTTTATTTTGAAGGGCTGTCTCATCTAATTTTTCAAATTGATAATAATGGTTTAAATTACTTAATGGACCAGCATCTAGAAAAAACTGGTATTGGTCTTGTGTTTTTAAATCTGGAATGTTGTACCAAGCTGTATCACTTGGTTTGTTTTTTGGGGTTCCAAACAAAGCGGTTATCCTAAAATAACTCAGTAAATAAGCACCGTTATGGTGAAAATCGTCAAAAAAGAAATCGCCAATAGGCGCTTGAGGTGAAGCCGCTTTTAAAGCAGGATGTGCATCAATAGTTGAACAAGTTGTGTAAAAACCTGGATATGAAATTCCCCAAGTGCCCACATTTCCGTTATTATTTTCAACATTTTTTACCAGCCAGTCAATGGTGTCATAGGTGTCGGAACTTTCATCAATATCCTTTTTTGATTTTTTATTCGGAATATAAGCACGCATATTGTCATAAGTGCCTTCACTCATCCACCTTCCGCGAACATCCTGATACACCACAATATTTCCTTCCTTCATCATAAATTTATTGGGGGCAATGCTTTTTTTCAATGAATCGGCACCGTAAGGCTGACAGCTATATGGTGTGCGTTGCAATAAAATTGGATAGGTTTTGCTTTTGTCTTTTGGCGAATAAATAGCGGTGAACAATTTAACGCCATCGCGCATGGTAATGGTCGTTTCAATTTTATCGTAATTTTCTTTAACGAAGTTAATTTCAGTTGCTTCGGAAGTGCTTGTTTTTGTGCAGCCAAATAGAGAAATGCTTAGAAATAGGATTAATATTGCTTTAGAAGAATAAAATTTCATGTATGGGTAAGATTGATTTAAGGTAAAACTACAAAAATTTATATTTTAATAATAGCAAGATTTCCAATTATTCGAAATAAAATTAAAATGGCATTGTGTATACAACATAACCCAATAAACTCCAGCCAATAATTAAAAATAAACCACCAAGTGGCGTAATTGGTCCTAGAAATGTCAACTTTTTGTTTTTTGCAGAAGAAATGACCAATCCATAAATGCTGAACGAAAACAATAATATTCCAGCCATAAAACTATACACCATATATTTTTCTGAAGTGGTCGCTAAATTGAAGTTAAATCCGATGATAAGTAAAACAACTGCGTGATACATTTGATATTTCACGCCAGTTTCAAAACTTTTTAATTGTTCTTCTGACAGTATTTTTTTTAATGCATGTGCCCCAAAAGCGCCAAAAACAACTGCCAATCCTCCTAAAATACTGGCAAAAAGCAACGTAAATTGTATCATTTTAATAATATTATTTTAAAGATTATACTTTCCTTTTACGTATTAAATCCAATATCCCATTGATAAAAGTTAAAGGATGAATAGGATTTCCAGGAACATACAAATCTATATGATGTGTTTCCAAAAAGCTTCTGTCCAAAGTCGGACTGTCGGCAAAAATTCCTCCGCTGATGGCATCAGTTCCTGCCAGAATAATAATTTTTGGTTCAGGCATGGCGTCATAGCAAATTTGGAGTGGTTCGGCCATATTTTTTGTGACAGGACCGGTAATCACAATTCCATCGGCATGGCGTGGTGAAGGAACAAATTCAATCCCAAAACGTCCCATATCAAAGTTCACATTTCCACAGGCGCCAAGTTCCAGTTCACAGCTGCCGTCTCCTCCGGCACAAACCTGTCGCAGTTTTAGGGAACCGCTGAAATAGTTGCTTATTTCTTTTCTGATTAAATCGGGGTTTAGGACAATGAGATTTTCTTCCCCTTCATTTACCACCAATCTTTCTCTGTTATTGGTTGCTATTTTATATTCCTTGGTGAATTTTATTTTGTTGGGAAAAGCAAAAGCGCATTCTCCGCAAAAAGTGCATTTGCCCAAATCAAGCTGAACCGGATTTATTGAAATGGCTCTGGTCGGACAAATTTCTTCCAGCGCTTTTTCGTCCACTTTTTTATTGCTGATGATGGGCCTTCCTCTAAAAACACCAGGGATTTCAACATTGGTAACATTCGGAATGAATTGTTTTCCTTGGTGAAACAATATTTTTACATTGTTAATCATATTTCTTTTTTTGCTTGAAATTATAAATCGTGCCCGGCATAAGACAAATCGAAACTTTTATTGCTTATCGGGAAATCTGAAATTTCGTTATTTCGAACTGCCAAAGCCAAAGCCAAGAAATTGTGAAAAGAAGGATCCTTTATTTTATAGTGCAGAAATTCGCCTTTTTCATCGGTGATGGCACAGTGGCAAATTTCTCCCCGCCATCCTTCAACCAAAGAGACCACAAATACATTTGGGATTGATTTTTTAAATGGTTTTCTGTTTAAGTTTTCAGCAGGAATTTTTGCAATTAAACCTTTAATATAAGCCATGGATTGTTTTACTTCTTCCCTTCTGATTTGAGCGCGTGAATAAACATCTCCGTGGTGTTTTAGAATGGGTTGATGGTTCAGGGTTGGGTAAAGACTGTAAGGATGAGACGTTCGAATATCGCGATTTAAGTTGGTCATTCGGGCAGCCATTCCAACCAAACCAATGCTTTTTCCAATTTCGTTGCTTACTATTCCTGTTTTCTCAAACCTCCCCATAACTGTGGGAGAGCCGAAAGTTTCTTCGCACATTTCTTCAAAATCATGTTCAAATTTATCCAATACCTTTTTTAGGATTTCCCCCAACTCCTCAGTAAAAGGAAAATTATTTTTTCCGGCACGTATTAAGCTTTTAGCCATTCTGTTGCCACACCATTGCTGAAAAAAGTTGATAATTGGAGTTCTTAGTCTTCCAAAAACAGCACTCCCCAATTGGTAGCCCACATCAGTACACATGCCACTTAAATCGCCCGTATGTATGGCAATGCGTTCCAATTCTGAAGCCAGTGTTCTCGCGAAATGCAAATCCTCATCAGGTTTTTCCTGACATAAAGTTTCCCATAAATTCACAAAAGCCGTAGTATGTCCAACCACAGAATCTCCAGAAATATTTTCAGACAGCGTATGTAATTCTATTAATTTTTTCTTCTCTAAAAATAAATTTTCAATGCCTCGATGCTGATAGCCCAACTGAATTTCGAGATGAAGAATTTGCTCTCCATTGCAGATAAAACGAAAATGTCCCGGTTCAATAATACCTGCATGAATTGGGCCAACACCAACTTCATGCAACTCTTCACTTTCAATTTTAAAAAATGGATAGTTGGAAATAATACTGTTTTTATCTGATTGATTAGCGGGATAACGAACTGGCTTTAACCATGGATGATTGTTAAATTGGATGCCGAAATTTTCGTGGATTTCCCTTTCAAATTTTTCAAAAGCTAGATGATGCTGACTAAAAGATTCCAATGTTATTGGAAGTGCAACCTCTGCTGAAGAAATTTTGATATCTCCTTCTTTGTCATTCGCAACGCAACAAATAAGTTTTATTTTACCCTGATTGGGAACGCCGTAATAATTTACGCAATGGTTGTCTTCAATAGTCAACAATGAAGTGTTGTAGTCCAAAAATTGTTCATATTCCAATACAGGAATTGACTCAAAAGGGATTTGCTGGTTGTTTTTGATGGAAATACTTTTCATATCTATAGCGGTAAATTTTTAACTGCTTCATTGATTAATTCAACCATTTGATGTGGAGGGTTTATTCCGAGGTAAACAACCAATCCTAACAAAATGAATTGTGAAATGGACTCATACGGTTTTATGTGTTCTATATTTTCATCTTTAAAACCCACCGCAGGAGTGAATAACAGTTTAAATATATTTTTTCCGAAAGCCCAAATAATAATGGTGAGCAACAGCAACACA
>JAENXD010000132.1 GCA_016649745.1 Flavobacteriaceae bacterium
ATACAAAAGAAGCAGAAACAAATGCCTTATATGAAACTTATATCGCAGAAGCAGAAGGCAGAAAAGGAACCAAATTGCTAGGAAAAAGTCCGGTTTATGAAGAAAAGCGTAAAAAACATGATGCTGCTTTGGTTGAATTGCAAATAAAAACAGAAAATAAAACCAAAATGGTTGAAAATGAAGCACTAATAACCGCTTTATTAAACCAACAAACTGCACAAATAAATTCAGCACAACCAATCATTGATGGTTTCGACGGATTAATGGCAAGAATAGATGCCCTAAATAAATTGCCCTGGCTGCCATCTTTTTTTATTTTCCTGTTGTTTTTAGCCATAGAAACCTCACCCATCTTGGCAAAATTAATCGCATCAAAAGGCGAATATGATTTCAAAACGCAAGACGTTGAAAATTCAGTAAAAAATTGGGTGCGGCAAAAAGAAAACCAACGCGAAAAACTATTAAATACAGATGCTTTGCTCAACGAAGCGATCTACAATGAATTGGCCGATGAAAAAGAATTGTACCATTACAAAAAACAAAAAGCTCGCGAAATTTTACAATTTCAGGCAGATGCTTTTTATAACAGCCAGAAGAAAGTTATTGGATAACCATTTTCTGTTTCACAGAAATGACAATGCAATTATTCCAGCAGCGGATAAATAGTAACACTGTATCCCAGCCAGTTTTGCAATTTATCGTAAATTAATTGTTGGTCTTCAGAAGAAAAATCCTTAATTCTGGTTTTGTGCGAACCTTCTTTTAAAACCATTTTCAAGGCATTCACATGAGGTTTCGGAATTGGTGCACAAGCACCCCAAGTATCGTATTCCCCATAAATATACAAAATTTTATTTCCCTTATTTTCAACAAAATCACGAACCTCATTCATATAATTTGGGTTATAGGTTAAGTCTACATTTTTAGGTGCAAATCGCTTGTTCGTAGGATTGCTAACTACCCTCAATAAATCTTTTACTGGCGTGGTGTCAAAGCCATAATAACCCAATTCCGTCAAATGCTGATAGTATGAAGGAAGCAAATTCACATAGGTCTGATCGTTATAAAATGAAATGCCCACAATTTCGTTAATATAGTCAAACATAACCTTTGAAGTTGCATTTTCAGTTGGAATAGCATCACACTTTCCTCCCCACTGCCAAAAAGAAAAAGGAAATTCCAGTACTGCATATTCCAAAGCTTCTTCCGGTGACAGTTCCGTAAAACTCATATTATTTGCTGTCGCAAAGTTTGTTATTTCATCTAAAACAGCCTCTCTGTTTTTCAAAACAGCTCTTTGAAATTCAGTTATTTTCGCCCTGCAAGAATCACTTCCTACGGTTTTAATATGTGCTGAAGTTCTAATGTCTTCGGGTGAGTTTATAAGCGGCGCTACATAAGCCACCGCAACATTTACGTCCCAAGGATATTTAGATTTATAAATTAATACCGTTTCGCCACCTTTGCTAATTCCGGTTGAAATCCATTTTCCGGTATACAATCTTTTCAATTTAGTGACCAAATTATGATAATCTTCTATTGCCTGATCGTTTTTTAAATATTGCCATTGAATAGAGTCTGGACGCGATTTTCCATAAAATCGATACTCAACCTGAACTTGGTTTCCTTTCAATATTTTGCTTAACTCATAGGTACTGGGATTTGCATTATAGCCTTCCGTAATTAAAACTGTTGGTTTACTTTTATCTACATGAGACAAATAAACATAATGCTTAAAAGTGCCTGCTGCATAATTTTTATGGTCTAATGGTTCTTCCAATATTATTTGATAGGCTTTTGTAAAATGATCTTTGGCCTCCATTTCAGTAATCTCGGCATAAGGGAATAGTTTTTCAAGTTTTTGCTCAAAAGTTAAAATTTCTACCGGATCTAATTGTACTCTACAACCAACAAGTGAAAAACTAATGGCAACAAATAATAGAAGTGACTTATAAAATTTCATACTAACTTATAATTTTTCTAAAGATAACGCATAGAAAAGCGTATCTCAACATACTTTCTTAGCTTACTTCTATGCTATTTTAACAAAAAAAACCTAAATATAGTAATACATTTAGGAATCACACTTCTATAAAAAAACTACTATTTATGGTTTAGTATCTTTTAATAGTTGTTTGATTTTTAATTTCAACTTGCTTATTTCTTAAAATACTTATGGATTAACGCAGTTAATTTACTTTGACTTATAGGTTTCGAAATATAATCATTGCATCCTGCTTCTATTGCCTTTTCTCTGTCACCTAAAAGCGCAAAGGCAGTTTGCGCAAAAATAATGACGTCTTTGTTAAACTCCCTAATTAGCTTTGTGGCTTCATAACCATTTAATTCAGGCATTTTCATGTCCATTAAAACAAAATCAATATCTGGGTTTTCTTTGCATAATTGAACCGCTTTCAATCCATTTCTAGCAACTAAAGGCACCTTGCAATAATCTTCAATCATGATTTCGAGCATCGTTTCAGAAGTTACATCATCTTCAGCAATTAATATTTTCAAATCTTTACCTTGATGTACTTTTCCGGTTTTTAAAGTTACATTTAGCATATCAGTTTTTTTATTTTATTTAACATTATAGGGAATAGTAAAGTAAAAAGCAGTGTTTCCTGTCTTACCAGAGGTCAGATTTTCCGCTTCACTTTCAACCCAAATTTTGCCGCCCAGCATTTCAACAAAAGCTTTTGAAATTGACAATCCCAAACCTGCACCTTCATAATTTCTGTTAAGCAATTCACTGCCTTGTCTAAACCTTTCAAAAATAACTTCCATTTGTTCCTGATGAATTCCTCCGCCAGTATCTTTTACAAAAAATTCTAGTTCGGCAGGGGTTCTGTTCGTTTTTAAAGTATAGCCAAATTCTATGGCGCCGTGATTTGTGAATTTTATGGCATTATTAACCAAATTGAGAAGGATGGCGTAAATTTTTTCGCCATCATTATTAATCATGGCTTCATTTTCCGGTAAGGGACTTTTATAGCTAAAACTGATTCCTTTCTGTTCAATCTCATTTTTAAAAGAGGCATATATACTTTCTATTTGCTCATTAATATTAAATTCTGAATTATTAATGTCCATAATTCCCGACTCTATTTTTGAAATACTCATAATGTCGTTTATAATATTGAGCATGCGTTTTCCGCTATTTTCAATTACAGCAATATACTGGTTCTGCTTGTCATTTGTAGGTTTCGATTCTTTCAGTAAATCTGAAAAGCCAAGAATACTGTTCATTGGCGTTCGTATTTCATGACTCATGTTGGCAAGAAAAGCTGACTTTAAATGATCACTTTCTTCGGCGCGTTCCCTAGCGATATTCAATTCTTGATTTATTTTTCTGTACTCTTCATTTTGAGCTTCTATTTCAGCATTTTTTTCTTCAAGCATTCTTTCATGTTTTTTGATTTCCGTGATATTTACACCAATGCTCGCTGTTCCGGTAATTTCGTCAGCATCAGACTGCAATATGATATTGTGCCAGGAAATAAATAATTGCTTACCGTCTTTTGTCAGTATCATATTTTCGTTGGTCATTGGCAGCTTTTTAGTTTCAATCCCCTCAAAAAATTGTTGAAATATTTTTTCCCTTGAATCGCCAGGTACAAATAAATCAAACCAGTTTTCTCCCAATACTTCCTCTATTTCATAACCCGTAATTCGTAATAAATAGTCGTTGCAAAAATTAATAGTTCCGTCATTATTAAGCAAAAGTGTCAATATATTTCCGCTATCCAATATTTGTGAAAATCGGCGTTCAGATTCTATTAATTTCAATTGCGCCAATTCATTTTGCCAGTTTTTATATTGTTTAACCATTAAAATACCAAGCAGCATCGTAATAGGTGGATAGATCATTAAAAGTGGAATTATAATTACTTCTAAAGTTGGCAAAATTTTATTTGTTGGAAGAAAAATTGTGCAAGTCGACATTACCATATGCACAATCAATCCCATCAACAACAATTCGATATAATAATTATTGGTTTTCCAATTTGGTCTAAATCTTTTCCATAATAGCCCTAGTGATCCCGAAGAAAAAATAACTGCCAAGCCCATCCATAAACCATCTCCACCAATAGCTATGCGAATAATCCCTGTGGCCAACATGGCAATTATAGTAGGAATTGGTCCAAAAAATAAACCAGAAACAGAAAGTAAAACAGAACGCATATCAAATGATATTCCGGGCACATAAATCCATGGAGTAGACATCAAAATGATGCCAATACCGCTTAAAACGAGTCCAGCAATAATTTTTTCTGAAATGCTTTTAGAATCTTCATTTTTAATCCAGAAATTTTGATAAAGCATTGAAAAAGCAATCAATAAAGCTGCATTTTGTAATAATCCTATTAAAATAGATTCCTTCATGACATCTTAATTTAAGCTTAAAAGTCAAACTCCGTTCAATTCAAGTTCCTAACGGTAAATTACCATTAATATTTCTAATTTCATAGCTTTTATAGACAATCAGTCAGCTATTTTTTAAAAGTGATCTATGAACCTCATTTCAATAACAGTAAGGAATTTTTGTAGTTGCTTATGAACAACCATTTACATACTTTTTTAACTTTTATCCGTTTTCTTTTATCAAAAACAAGGATAAATAAAGTTAGTAGTTCATTAATCATTACTTTTAACAAAAGAAACTATATAAATGAAAAACATCGCCCTTATTGATGATGATTTTATCAATGAAAAAACTTGTTTTACCGAGTTAATTTCAGAAATTAAAAAAGCATTCGGCTCTTCAAACATTGAAGTTCCTATGCGTCATCATCACGATTTTTCAAACCCGAAAGAGGGCATAGAATCTACATTACTTTTAATGCCCGCCTGGAATCCAAGTAAAGAAGCAGGAGTTAAAATTGTAACCGTAAGCCCTAACAATGGAAAATTTGACCTACCCTCAATTCAAGGCACTTATATTTATATGGATGCTCATAAAGGTGCGGTGAAAGCCGTTTTAGCGGCAAAATCCTTGACGGCTAAACGTACTGCGGCTACTTCTGCATTGGCATCCTCTTATTTGTCAAGAGAAAATTCCTCTTCATTGTTAATGATTGGAACTGGAGCTTTATCCACAAATTTAATAATAGCACATGCCAGTGTCAGACCCATAAAAAGGGTTTATGTTTGGGGAAGAAATTTTGCAAAAGCTCAAGCGGTTTGTGATGGATTGTCTAATGAAACTTTTAAAATTACGGCTATTGAAACTATCACAGAAGTTATTTCTAATGTCGATATTATTTCTTGTGCAACATTGTCAAAAACCCCCTTGGTCTTAGGAAAATTCATAAAAGAGGGTCAACATATTGATTTGGTGGGTGCTTACAAAAAAGACATGCGCGAAGCGGATGATGAGGCAATTAAAAAATCACAAATATTTGTAGATACATATCTTGGTGGGTTAAAAGAAAGTGGAGACATTGTAATTCCGATTCAAAATGGAACTATTAAAGAAAGTGATGTAAAAGCCGATTTATTTGAACTGTGTTCCAATAAAAAACAAGGAAGACAAAACGACAAAGAAATTACATTTTTCAAATCGGTTGGGCATGCATTGGAAGATTTAGCTGCGGCTACCTATTATTACAACAAATTTTCAAATGAGTAAAACCTATCAAAACATACTGAATAAAACTTCATTCACACCAAAAAAGAATTGGGTGCAAATTAAAACAATTGATATGCATACTGGGGGAGAACCATTACGTGTAATTCTTGAAGGATTTCCAGTATTGAAAGGAAACTCCGTATTGGATTACAGGCGCTATTATAAAGAAAATTACGATTATTTGAGAACCTCCTTACTATTTGAACCTCGAGGACATGCAGATATGTACGGTTGCATTTTAACACCTCCTAATGACGATAAAGGCGATTTTGGAATCGTTTTTTTGCATAATGAAGGGTATTCCACAATGTGCGGTCATGCCATTATTGCAATCTCTACGCTTGCTGTTGAAATGAATTGGATTGACATCCAAGAAGGTGACAATATGTTGAAAATTGATGCTCCTTGTGGTAGAATCACCTCTTTTGCAAACGTTAAGAATGGAAAAGTAACAGGTGTTCGTTTTCATTGTGTACCAAGTTTTGTTGTTGGTTTAGACAGGAATGTTGAAATTGAAGGCTTAGGTACTGTTACCTACGATTTAGCCTACGGTGGTGCTTTTTATGCCTATGTAAATATGAACAAAAACAGTTTCGATTTTGATTTAACTCCAAGTTCTTATCAAGCACTTATTTCAAAAGGAATGGACATTAAACATGCTGTTATGCAACAAGATAAAGAGATATTGCATCCATTTGAAAACGACTTAAGCTATTTATATGGGACTATTTTTATTGGTGATTCTTTACACGAAAATGTCGACAGTAGAAACATTTGTGTTTTTGCTGAAGGAGAAGTTGATCGAAGTCCTACAGGTTCAGGAGTCTCCGGTAGAATGGCTATTCATAAAGCTCGAAAAGAAATAGATTTTGGAGAAACAATGAGCATAGAAAGTATTACTGATGCTGTTTTTAAAGGTTCTGTCATTTCTGAAGAAGATTACGGTCCATTTACTGCCGTAATTCCACAAGTTGAAGGAACTGCGTATATTACAGGAATGCAAACTTTTGTAATTGATCCTAATGACCCCATGAAAAACGGATTTATTTTAAGGTGAAAATTTTATAGGTCATTCTGAACCTGTTTCAGAATCTTATTGTATTGATTCACACTATTTATGGGAAGCTGAAACAGGTTCAGTTTGACGTAAAGTTCATTTTTCAGAAAACATCTTTTTTATTTAAGTATTCATTATTGCTTCAATTTCTTCAATTTCAATAGGCATATCTGCCGTTAAATTTAAATTACCGTTTTCGGTGATTAAATAATCATTCTCTAAACGACAGCCAATTCCCTCTTCGGCAATATAAATTCCGGGCTCACAAGTGAGTACCATTCCTGCTTCAAATGGTCTTGTGTACAACCCAACGTCATGAACATCTAAACCAATATGATGCGCAGTTCCATGCATAAAATATTTTTTATACAAAGGTTTGTCAGGATCCTGTTTTTTAACTTTTTCAATATTCAGCACGCCCAATTTGATCAATTGTTCTTCAACCAAAATTGCCATTTGTTTTTCATATTCGGCAGAAACTGCTCCGGGTTTTAACAACTTAGACCCTTCTTTTAAACAATGTAAAACTGCATTATAAACTTCTTTTTGCCGTTTAGAAAATTTTCCGTTTACGGGAAAACAACGCGTCGTGTCGGAGTTGTAATTTGCATAACACACGCCAAAATCCATTAAAACCATATCTCCATCCTTACAAATGGAATCATTTGTGTTATAATGCAAGGCGCAGGCATTTGCTCCTGAAGCTACAATGGGCATAAATGCGTTTCGTTTAGCACCCTTTCTTATTAGTTCATAGGTTAACTCGGCTTCCAATTCATACTCCAACATACCGGGTTTCACAGCCTTTAAAACCCTTTTAAAACTTCCAACACTTATATCCGCAGCTTTTTGCATTAATGAAATTTCTTCATCGGATTTAATTTGACGAAGTTCACGGGTAATTGTCGCCCCTCTTTTATAATTATGCAAAGGATATTTTTCTTTACAAAAAGAAATCATTCTGTCCTGCTGCGTCAACATTTCAGCAGTCAATGTTTTTTTATGTTCATTATGCCCCAAATAAAAAGTATCGGCTTCAAACGCCATATATTGCAAGGTAAGTTCAAAATCCTGTAGCCATTTTACATTTTTAACGCCTGAAACTTCATAAGCCTGTTCTTTTGTTAACTTGTCGCCTTCCCAAATTTTAATCAAATCACTGGTTTCTTTCACAAATAAAATTTCCCTGTTTTCCGGAAGTGCCGCATCTGGATACAACACTAGAATAGATTCTTCCTGATCAATGCCGCTTAAATAAAACAAATCATTGTTCTGTGAGAATCCCATCACATCATCAGCATTGTTGGGCATCACATCATTGGATGTAAAAATGGCTATGGAATTCGCTTCCATTTTTGAAGTAAAATTTTTTCTGTTTTTTATAAATAATAATGAAGGAATTTGCGTGTATCTCATACTGTTTAATTTAGTTAAATTCTCTGCTGAGAAAGTCTAAATTTAAGGAAGTTTTTTCTTTTTTGAAATCAATTTTGAAACAAATTTTATTCCTTTAAAAGCCATGCGAAATAATCTGGATATGAAACAATACATTATACCAATTAAACAAGTTTCTTTTCAATATATTCAGAATTCATGATGCGCAAAGCGCCCATATATTTCATTTTGAACTTCACCAAGTCTCCGACTTTATATTTTTTTGTAGTCTCGCTCAAATCCACCACCAACATATCTGAGCTAGCGCCAATAAAAGAAATGTTTTCATCAACAGGCGTGATAAATTCAGTTTTAGAAATATCCAAAAGCCCA
>JAENXD010000007.1 GCA_016649745.1 Flavobacteriaceae bacterium
TCAAGCATTTCCTGGTCGTTGGCAAGTCTTATATAAGCCGGAATTGTTGTATTGCCAATTAATTTTGAAGCCCTGAACCTTCTTTCTCCAGATACCAATTGAAATTTATTTCCTTCTAATTTTCTGATGGTAATGGGTTGAATTACGCCCAATTCTTTTATCGAGCTTCCCAGTTCGTGCAACGATTCTTCGTTAAAATAACTTCTTGGTTGAAAAGGGTTTACTTCAATTAACGCTAAATCAATTTCCAGAATACTGCCAACAAGTTTATCCGCATTTTTATCGTCTGCGGAGGTAATGTCCGAATTGTTCAATAAGGCAGATAAGCCCCTTCCCATTGCTTGTTTTTTAATTGCTTTTGCCATCCTTGCTATGCAGTTTTAATATTTCATTGGCTAAGTTAATATAATTTACCGCACCGGTACTAGTTGCGTCATAAGCGATAATGCTTTCGCCATAACTTGGTGCTTCACTTAACCGAACGTTTCTTTGAATAATGGTTTTGAAAACCATATTTTGGAAATGTTTTTTAACTTCTTCCACCACTTGGTTTGAAAGACGTAAACGGGAATCATACATTGTCAATAACAACCCTTCAATATCCAAAGTGGTATTGTGTATTTTTTGGACACTCTTTATGGTATTCAATAATTTACCCAAACCTTCCAATGCAAAATATTCACATTGAATTGGGATGATTACTGAATCGGCTGCAACAAGAGAATTTAAGGTGATTAACCCAAGTGAAGGTGCACAATCAATTAAAATATAATCGTAATCATCTTTTATGTCTTTCAAGGCTTCCTTCAGCATATACTCTCGTTTTGGTTTATCAACCAATTCAATTTCTATGGCCACTAAATCTATATGGGCTGGAATGATATCAACATTTGGTGAATTTGACGGAATAATAGCCTCTTTTGCTGAAATTGAATGTTCTAACAATTGATACGTTCCAAGCTCAACTTCCTCTATTGAAATACCAAGCCCTGATGAAGCATTTGCTTGCGGATCGGCATCAATTAGCAATACTTTTTTTTCTAAAATCCCCAAAGCGGCGGCCAGATTAATAGTTGTTGTTGTTTTACCAACACCACCCTTTTGATTGGCGATTGCAATAATTTTTCCCATAAAAGAATGTCGAATTATTTTAAGCCGTAAAAATACAATTATTTATGGTTTTTGAAAGTTTATATTGTTAACAAAGAGATAAAAAAACAAAAGGGGTTGAAATTATCAACCCCCTTTTACTTTTTATTTTTTAAGCGGAATATTTTCCAAAATTGTCAGTAAAAATTTCCAGAATTTTTGCGAAGATTTAATGTTCGCTCTTTCATCGGGCGAATGTGCGCCTTGTATGGTTGGGCCAAATGAAATCATATCCATAGCTGGATAATTGGTTCCTAAAATACCACATTCCAAGCCGGCATGACATGCGACAACATTGGCTTTCTCGTTAAAAAGTTTTTCGTAGGTTTCGGTTAAAGCCTTTAAAATTGGAGAGGTTACATTTGGTTTCCACCCGGGGTAAGAACCTGATAAAGTTACGGCATATCCCGCCATTTCAAATGTGGCTCTCAGTGCGTTTGCTAAATCAAATTTTGAAGATTCTACAGAAGATCTTGTTAAACACAAGATTTTTACATTTTCATCCTTAACAATTACACGGGCAACATTATTTGAAGTTTCTACCAAATCTTCCATATCATTGCTCATTCTGTAAACACCGTTATGTGCGGCATAAATAGCATTGAGTAAGGTATTTTGGCTTATGGTTGTCATCACTCTTTCAGGTTTAGCCACTTCAGAAATTTTAATTTCTAGATTAGGGTCAACAGCTGATTGTTCAGCTTTAATTTCTTTTGCAATTTTATTTATTTTTTTAATAAAAGCATCTTTTCTAACATCGGCAACTGAAATAGTTGCAAAACTTTCTCTTGGAATGGCATTGCGCAAACTGCCGCCGTTAATTTCCGAGATTCTGATAAATTCTTTTGTTTCGTAAAATAAACGGTTCATAATTTTATTGGCGTTTCCCAATCCTTTATGGATGTCCATTCCTGAGTGACCTCCTTTTAAGCCAGTAACTGAAATTGAAAATCCGCCACTGTTTACAGGAGCGCCAACTTCATGATAAGTATTTTCGGCAGTAACATCAATGCCGCCGGCACATCCAATGTCAATTTCATCATCATCTTCAGTGTCTAAATTTAACAATATTTCACCATTTAAATAATTGGCCTGTAAGCCCTTGGCTCCAGTCATTCCGGTTTCTTCATCTATAGTGAACAAAGCTTCAATCGCAGGATGTTTAATGGTTTTTGAAGCTAAAATGCTCATAATTGCGGCAACTCCCATACCATTATCTGCACCCAACGTTGTTCCATCGGCACGAACCCAATCTCCATCAACAATCATCTTGATTCCATCTGTATCAAAATTAAAGTTGGTATTTGAATTTTTTTGGTGCACCATATCTAAGTGCGATTGCAAAACAACTGTTTTGCGATTTTCCATGCCTTTTGAAGCAGGTTTTTTGATAATCACATTTCCAACAGGATCAACAATGGTGTCTAGGTTTAATTTTTTTCCATAATCAACTATAAATTGGATTACTTTTTCTTCCTTTTTGGAACCCCTTGGAACCGCATTTAAATCTGCAAAATTATTCCAAAGTTCAGTAGGTTCCAGCGCTCTTATATCTTTTGTCATTTTCTTGTTGTTTGAGTTTTTATGATATTTCTAATACGGTTTCGCTTAAAGGTTTTCTCACTTTTTTCATGGCATTCATAATGTCATCATCAGCCCTAAAACCAACAGGCATCAATAATACGGATTTTAAATTTTGTGACGGTAAATTTAACAATTCATCAATTTTTTTAGGCATAAATCCTTCCATCGGACAATTGTCAATTTTTTCAACAGCGCAAACAGTCATTAAATTTCCCAACGCAATATATGTTTGATAGGTTGCCGATAATTGTTTTTCTTCCAAAGTTTTGTTTTTGTACATCTCAATAAGTTGATTTCTAAAATTAGCAATTACAGCTTCTGAAGTTCCTCTAATTTCCTTTTCCAAATCAAAATAAGCATTAATATCATCAGTTGTAGTGTCATTTTCAATACATAACACCAATAGATGAGAGGCATCAGCAACCATACGTTGAAAATAGCAATATTTCACAAATTTTTCCTGAAGTTCTTTATCTTCAATAACAATCATTTTTATAGGTTGCAAACCAAATGAAGTTGGAGTAAGATTAAAAGCTTTTTTTAGGGTTTCAATTTGGGGTATTGTTAATTTTTTTGAATGATCAAATTTTTTGGTGGCATATCTCCATTCTAAACTATTGATGATGTTCATTCACTTAAATTTTAAAAAACAAAAATAATTTAAAAATACCGAAAACAGGTAACTTTCTGATTCAATTTTTTTTACTGAAAGAAATTGTATACTTTTAATTGGTATAAGTTGTTATTGAATTGCTATGAGAGAAAATTTACTGCATTTTGTGTGGAAGCTTAAATTGTTTTTAACCATAGATTTAAAATCTGTCAATGGTGAAGTTATTGAAATTATTTCAGCCGGAACCGATAATCTGAATTCTGGTCCCGATTTTCTAAATGCCAAATTAAAGATTAACAATCAGCTTTGGGCAGGGAATGTTGAAATTCATTTAAATTCATCCGATTGGTATGTTCACAATCATGAAAGTGATGAGAATTACGATTCAGTGATTTTGCATGTGGTTTGGGAACATACAGTTGATGTATTCAGAAAAACAAATGAGCCCATCGCCACTTTAGAACTTAAAAATTATATTCCCAAGGAATTATTGAACAATTATGAGCAACTTTTCAGCAAAAACAAAAACTGGATCAATTGTGAAAAAGATATTGCTGGCATTGCTTCTTTTATTTTTAACAATTGGCTTGAAAGGCTTTATGTTGAAAGGCTGGAAATAAAATCTGAACAAATTCAAAATATCGTTACAAAATTAAATAACAATTGGGAAGCCGCATTGTTTGTTTTATTGGCGAAGAATTTTGGGTTGAAAACAAATTCGGAAGCTTTCATGAATTTTGCAAATTCTTTTGATTTTTCTATTGCCAGAAAAGTCTCCAATAATTTAGAACAGTTGGAAGCTTTAATTTTCGGTCAGGCCGGAATGCTTTCCAATGATTATGAATCGCAATATTATAAAAAATTAAAAAAGGAATACAATTATTTAAGGGTGAAATTTGAGCTTACACCCATCTCAAACGGGCAAATTCAGTTTTTTAGGTTGCGGCCAAATAATTTCCCAACAATTCGGTTGTCGCAATTGGCGATGGTTTATCACAAACATCAAAATTTATTTTCCAAAATTATTGAAACTGAAACCATTAAAGAATTTTATGAATTGTTTGACGTAGCGACTTCAAATTATTGGGAAACTCATTACACATTTGAAACTTCCTCAAAAAAGAGCGTTAAAAAACTCACAAAATCATTTATTGATTTGTTGCTTATAAACACCATTATTCCTTTGAAATTTTTGTATTTGAAGAGCCTTGGAAAAAACGATTTAAGTTCAGCACTCACCATTATCGCCCATATAAAACCGGAAAAAAATGCGATTATTTCAAAATTCAACGAACTAAAAATTAAAAGCAACACCGCTTTTGAAACGCAGGCATTGCTTCAATTAAAAAATGAGTATTGTAACAAACAATTGTGTTTGAGATGTGCTGTTGGCAAAGAATTGATAAAAGGTTAATTAGCTGGATACCAATTTCTTAATCGGACTTCAATATTTTTATTTTTTGTATTTACCAATTTTTTAAAAGCTTCTATATCACTAAATCCATCTTGTCCTCTATAGTGAAAAGGATATACAATTTTTGGCTGAAATTCTAAAACAGCACTTGCCGCCTGATTGATGTCCATCGTATATGGCAAATTCATGCATACAAAAGCGATATCAATATTTTGGAGCTTTCTCATTTCCTGAGTATCCCCGGTATCACCCGAAATATAAATTTGCTTATCGTCAACTGTTATAAGATATCCGTTTCCCCTGCCTTTAGGATGTTTGGAAGTAGGTTCCTCAGGTAAATTATACATTGGAAAGGCACTTATAAAAAAATTCAAACGGTGAACTCCCTGGCCGTTTTTTAGAGTCACCATTTCTGATCCGTATTTTTTGGTAAATTTATTTGAAACTTCTTTAGGAACAATAAAAATGGATTTTGAAGTATCAATAGCATCCAATGTTTTGAAATCCAAATGATCTCCGTGAATATCGGTAATTAAAACAATATCAGGGGATTTTAGTCCTTTGAATAAATTGGCACCGCCATAAGGATCTACATAAATGGTTTTATTGTTATAGGTTAACACCAAACTGCTGTGTAAAATGGGTTGAATTTGTAAGGTGCCATTTTTTGTTTTTATAATATCCGTAGTTGGCTTTTGTGCCCAGATATGAAATGAAATCAGCAATGAAATTGAAATTAAAATTGGTTTTATTTTCATGAAAATAAGTTTATAAATTACAGATTTTCAAATATACATGATAATTTATGCACGTTAAAAACCATAAAATGTTAAAATATAGAATGGCTAAAGTTTAGTTCTTAAATTGGTATTAGCGAAAATTGTTCCATAAGTATATTTCCGGCAGATTTTATTTTTTATAAAAATCTTTAACCCAAGCCGAAATTTGATTTTCTGTTAGTGAATCAGCATCAAAAACCCCTGCAAGTTTATCAATAAGGTTTAAATTATTTTTAATTTCCTTTTCAAAAATAGTTTTCATGATTGACGGTCCAAATAGCACAACAGCATTACAATCTTTAATTTCATTCAACAATATTTTAAGAAACTGTTTGGTTTGCTCTGTTTTTTTATTCTCCCGATTTTTTTCATAAGTCATATACTGCCCTCCAAATCTTCCATATTTTTTCGATTCTCCGGGTGTTCTCACTTTTGTGTCGATATGAGATTCAATTGTCCTTACGGTTTGATCGCCGTTTGAAAGTTTAATAACCACAGCTTGGTGCGTGTCTATCCAAATTCCAATATTTTTTTTCATAATTATTACATTAATAATGAAACAATTGGGGTAGTGTGATTTGTTAAAATCTACTATAAATTTACAAAAAAAATGTTTATTTTTAACGATTTACCAAAAAAAACTGCAACATTTTTGTTGCAGTTTTTAACTGATATTTTGTTAAATGATTGAGTTCTAAAAGCAATATTTGTTTTCTGCAATCAGTTTTTCAGCAATTACGTTTCGCAATGCAATCGGATTTGGATTATTGACGTATTTGGTAAAACGTTTTAGACCCATAAGCATCACGCGTTGTTCATCACCTTCAGAAAAGTATAAAATTGCTTCTTTACCAAAGTTGTTTATTTTATCAACAGCATTGTACAAGTTTAATTTCGCTAAGGCGATTTGAATTTCGGCTTCTTTTTCTGAAGTTAATTTTACAACTTTTTCTGCTTTTAATATCGCTGATTCTGCCATATAAACTTCAATCATTACTTCGGCAGCGGCCAAGACCAATTGTTGATGGTTTTCTAAATCCATTCCATATTTTTGTACCGCTTTCCCTGAAATCATTAAAAAGGATTTTTTCAATCGGGCAATCATTTCTTTTTCTTCTGAAAATAAAACAGAAAAGTCTGGAGTTTCAAACGACGGAATTCCCAGTAAACTATTTCCAACCTCTGTAGCAGGAGTCATTAAATCTATTTCACCTTTCATCGCTTTTTTAAGCAACATTCCAACAGTTAGCAAACGGTTAATTTCATTTGTCCCTTCATAAATCCTGGTAATACGGGCATCTCGCCAAGCACTTTCCATGGGCGTGTCTTTAGAGAATCCCATTCCACCGAAAATTTGGATACCTTCATCAGAAACAAATTGTGAAACTTCTGATCCAAAAACTTTAAGGATGGCACATTCAATTGCATATTCGCTAAATGCCGTTAATTCAGCTTCTTCATGTGATTTTCCATCAGCCAAAAGAGAATCAATCATATTTTGAATGTCTTTTGCTGCCCTGTAACTTCCTGCATCCAGGGTAAAAGCTTTGGTGCACATTTCAGCATATTTTTTCTGAATAGCTCCAAAACTTGAAATAGGCACTTTGAACTGAATGCGTTCATTTCCATATTTAACGGATTCAGTAATTATTCTGCGGCTGGCATCTGTACAGGCAGCGCCTAATTTGATACGGCCAACATTTAAAGAATTCATGGCTATTTTAAAACCTTCTCCTCTTCCGGCCAACATATTTTCAACAGGAATTAAAGTATCTGTAAAAAATACCTGACGCGTTGAGGATGACGTAATTCCAAGTTTGTTTTCTTCCGCACCTAAAGTAACACCGTTAGGATTGTTTTTATCAAACTCCAAAATGAATGCCGTGATATTTTTATCATTTTCTATACGACCGAAAACAATAAAAATTTCAGCAAAACCTGCGTTGGAAATCCACATTTTTTGTCCGTCAATTTTATAGTGTTTTCCATCGGAAGTTAATTGGGCTGTAGTTTTTCCGGAATTGGCATCGCTACCCGCTCCTGGTTCAGTTAAGCAATAGGCTCCAAATTTTTGACCTGAAGTTAATAAAGGTAAATATTTTTGTTTTTGTGCTTCTGTTCCATATAAATAAATTGGCATGGTTCCAATTCCTGTATGCGCTCCAAAAGCTGTTGCCAAAGAGCCTGTTGCTGATGAGATGTAGTCGGTAACCAACATAGTTGAAACAAATCCCATTCCAATTCCTCCATATTCTTCAGGTATCGAAACACCCAAAAATCCCATTTCTCCAGCTTTACGCATCACTTCTTCAGTGAATGCATAATCTTTTTTTTCAAATCGTTCTTTATGTGGCCACACTTCGCGGTCTATAAATTCAATAACAGCATCCTTCATCATTTTTTGTTCTTCGTTGAACTCTTCAGATACAAAAATATCCTCCGATTTAATTTCTTTGATTAGAAATTCGCCTCCTTTTGTTGTTTCCATTTTTAAGCCCTCTTTTATCCCCCAAAGGGGAAATTTCTACAAGAGGGAAGTAGTTCTTAAGTTAGACAATTAATTTAAATTTAAGCCTTCCCTTTGGGAAGGTTTGGATGGGATTTTATTTTAATAATTCATAAATTCCAGCTGCACCTTGTCCTGCTCCAACGCACATTGTAACGATGCCGTATTTGCTCTTTCTTCTGCGCATTTCGTTGAATAACTGAACAGAAAGTTTAGCTCCTGTACAACCAAGCGGATGTCCTAAAGCAATAGCTCCGCCATTCACATTTACAATTTCTTGATTGATGTTGAGCTCACGTAGTACTGCTAAAGATTGTGAGGCAAATGCTTCATTTAATTCAATTAAGTCAATATCTTTTAATGTTAGATTTGCTTGTTTCAATGCTTTCGGTATCGCTTTTACAGGCCCAATTCCCATAATACGGGGTTCAACACCCACGGCGGAAAAAGAAACCATTCGAGCTATAGGTTCTATATTAAGTTCCTTTACCATTTCTTCACTCATTACCAATAAAAATGCAGCACCATCACTCATTTGTGATGAATTTCCTGCAGTTACGCTTCCATCTGCGGCAAAAACCGGACGTAATTTCGATAATGCTTCAATGGTAGTTCCTTTACGAGGACCTTCATCAGATGTAACAGTGTAATTTTTAGTTTGTTTTTTGCTGTTTTCATCTAAGAAAATATTTTCGACAGTGATTGGAACAATTCCATCATTAAATTTACCTTCAGCCTGAGCTTTTAAAGCTTTCATATGGGAATTAAAAGAAAATTCATCTTGGTCTTCACGAGAAACTTTGAATTGTTTTGCCACGGCTTCCGCAGTTAAACCCATTCCCCAATAATAATCTTCATGACCTTTTTTTGCAATTTTATAATTGGGAGCCGGACGATAACCGCCCATAGGAATGTAACTCATACTTTCTACACCACCTGCAATGATACAATCGGCCATTCCGGATTGTATTTTAGCTACGGCAATGCTCACTGTTTCTAAACCTGATGCGCAAAAACGATTTACGGTCATTCCTGGAACATCATCAATTTTTAATCCAATTAATGAAATTAACCGTCCAATATTCAAGCCTTGTTCTGCTTCCGGCATGGCGTTTCCTACCATAACATCATCTATTCGATGTTTATCCAGTTGCGGAAAATCTTTCAATAAATATTCGATAGTTTCTGCGGCGAGCTCATCAGGCCGTTTAAACCTGAAAACTCCTTTTGGCGCTTTTCCAACTGCTGTTCTGTATCCTTGTACTATATATGCTGTTTTCATTTTCCTCTCCCTAACCCTCTCCAAAGGAAAGGGGATTTTGCGGGTTATTTGTTTAAAGATTATACATTTTATATTGTGTTACTCCTTCCTTTTGGGAAGGTTGGGATGGGATTTTAATTACGTAATGGTTTCCCTGTTTTTAACATATGCTCAATTCGCTCTAAAGTTTTACGCTCCGTGCACAAACTCATAAATGCCTCACGTTCTAGATCCAATAAATATTGTTCTGAAACATAAGTTGGTTCTGATAAATTTCCACCAGCCATCACATAACCTAATTTATTGGCTATTTTTTTATCGTGCTCAGAAGCGTAATGACCTTTTTCCAAACTATCGGTTCCCACTAAAAACATACCCAGAGCCTGTTGTCCGTAAACCAATGCTTTTTTAGGAACTGGTTGTGTATATCCGTCTTCCAATAGTTGAATGGCGTGGCGTTTGGCTGTTGCAATTTGGCGGTCTCTGTTTACCACAACAATATCTTTATATTCTTTAAAGAATCCCAAATCATATGCTTCATAAGCAGAAGTTGCCACTTTCGCCATAGCCACATTGATAAAGTAATCGCGCAATTTATTTAATTTTACATCGTCTTTTAAAACGCCTTCAGAAGCTCTTAAAGCCATCTCTTTTGAACCTGCACCACCGGGAATTATCCCAACACCAAATTCAACCAAACCGATATAAGTTTCCGCAGCGGCAATCACTTTATCTGCGTGCATACTCATTTCACATGCCCCTCCAAAAGTTAAACCGTGAGGCGCAATAATGGTTGGACAAGAAGAATAGCGCAAACGCATTACGGTATCCTGAAAATATTTTACAGAGTAATTAAGTTCATCATATTCTTGCTCTACAGCCATCATAAAAACCATTCCTAAATTGGCGCCAACTGAAAAATTAGCGGCTTGATTTCCTAAGATCACAGCATCGTATTCTGTTTCTGCCAAATCAATTCCTTTGTTAATGGCTTGTAAAACTTCGCCACCTAACGTATTCATTTTCGATTGAAATTCGATATTTAAAACACCATCACCTAAATGTTGTATGGAAGCTCCCGGATTTGACCAAATAGTTTTTGCTTCTCTTATATTATTAAGAATAATGAAACTGTCTTGCCCAGGAATTTTTTCCTGTTTTTTCGATGGAATTGAATAGTAATATTTCGCTCCGTCTTTAACTGAATAGAAAGATTTGTTTCCGCCTTCCAGCATTTCAGAAACCCATTTTGCAACCGGTAAATTTTCTGCTTTCATCAATTCAATTCCGGCTTCAACACCAATGGCATCCCAAATTTCGAAAGGACCGTGTTCCCAACCAAAACCAGCCTTCATGGCATCATCCAATCGGTATAATTCATCTGAAATTTCAGGAATTCGGTTTTGAACGTAACCAAACATGGCTGCAAAATTCTTTCTGTAAAATTCACCTGCTTTGTCTTTTCCTTTAACGAGTACTTTAAAACGGTCGATTACATGATCAATAGTTTTGGTAAGTTCAAGCGTTGCGAAATTTGCTCTTTTATTTGGGCGATATTCTAAGGTATTTAAATCTAAAGAAAGAATATTTTTTTTGCCATTTTCGACAACCATTTTATAAAATCCCTGTTTGGTTTTGCTTCCCAACCATTTATTTTTAACCATGGTATCAATAAACTCAGGAAGTTTAAACAACCCTATGGATTCATCATCCTTACAGTTTTCGTGAATTCCATTGGCTACATGAACCAAAGTATCCAATCCAACCACGTCAACAGTTCTAAAAGTGGCTGATTTTGGCCGACCAATAACCGGACCTGTCAATTTGTCGACTTCTTCAACAGTCAATCCCAATTCTTTAACTTGGTGGAATAAACTCATAATTCCGAAAATACCGACTCTGTTGCCAATAAATGCGGGTGTATCTTTCGCTAGGACTGAAGTTTTTCCTAAGAATTTTTCACCGTACATCATTAAAAAATCCACTACTTCCTGTTTGCAGTCCGGACCTGGAACCACTTCAAAAAGTTTTAAATAGCGTGGCGGATTAAAAAAGTGGGTTACGGCAAAATGTTGTTGAAAATCTGCGCTTCTGCCTTTATTCATAAATTTTATCGGAATACCCGAGGTATTTGAAGTTACCAATGTGCCGGGTTTTCTAAATTTTTCAATTTTTTCAAAAACCTGTTGTTTAATATCCAATCTCTCAATAACAACTTCAATAATCCAATCTACCTCTTTAATTTTATGCAAATCATCTTCTAAATTTCCGGTAGAAATTCTGTCGGCAAATTTCATATTATAAATAGGTGAGGGTTTCGATTTTAATGAAGCGGCTAAACTGTCATTTACAATTCTGTTGCGAACTGCTTTGTTTTCAAGTGTAAGTCCTTTTGCTTTTTCTGCTTCATTTAATTCACGGGGAATAATGTCAAGTAACAAAACTTCTACACCAATGTTTGCGAAATGACAGGCAATTCCCGACCCCATAATTCCGGATCCAATTACAGCTACTTTTTTTATTGGTCTTTTCATCATTATTATATTTTATTTGATTGGTTTAATATTAAAATCAACTTTGTTGTTAATTAATTTGTTAATGGTTTGGGTAACTTCAAAAAAGTGATTTATTTTTTCTTCAGAAATATGCTTTCTAATCGTTTCGTTAAAAATAAGGACATGCTCTTTAGAAACATTTCGTTTTTCAATCCCAAATTCAGTAACCTTTATAAGAATTCCTCTTCCGTCTTCAGGATTTTTTTCTCTGTAAATAAGATCTTTTTCTTCCATACTTTTTAAAATTCGGGAAAGACTCGTGGGTTCCATTCCCATTAAAGGTCCTAAAGTGGTTGATGGAGTTCCATTTTCAATGTCAATATTTAATAAAACAAAGGCCATTGACATAGTACTATCGTGCTTTACTGCCTGTTCATTATACATTTTAGCCACCGCTTGCCAGGTTGCTCTTAAAACGTGATCTACTGTTTGTTCTTTTTGCATTTACCAAATATATAAAAAAATACTATGCGTGCATAATAAATTTAAAATAAATATTTTCTTATCTAAATTTGTTTGTTTATGATAAAAAAAAAGAATAAGTTTAAAACGCAATTAAAATTCATAAAAAATGGTAGTAAAAGAGCTTATTGGTAAAATAATTATTGAGGAGAATATTGATACGGTTAATCAAAATAATTTGCCAAGGACATTTGTAATTAATGTTCCCGACCCATATAAAGATTACTATGGTAGGTATACTGAAATCACAAAACCTACCTCAATTATTTTTGTCACTAAAACGTCTAATTCTTTTGAGAAAATACTTCGAGTTACCAGAAAAATTAATAATAAATATAATTTACAGCTTCATGGCGCAAAATGTGAAGTGAAAATAAATTCACGCATTCTAAATGGTGTTCGGGTGAAAGGAATTAAAGATTATGTTGATATTGGTAAAATTCAGCAATATTATAAAGACGAAGGTTACGAATTTGAGAAAAACGAAAAGTTTCATGATGTTGATGCGCTAATACGCATCAATCGATTTTTTTATGTGGAGGAATTAGAAAAAGGTATTTATCATTCTAAAGAGGAGGATAATACCTATTATGTGGAGATGCCAAGGTATATGAGTTGGGAAGAGTTTAAAAAACTTACTTATGAAGTAAAACACAATATAACCGAAAGTAATTACGATATAGCCAAAGGAATTTTTTATGTAAATGAGGGTATAACCGAAATATTGCGTATTGTAAAACCTAAAGCTACGTTGGAATTGTTAAAAAGCATACAACAAAAGTATATTGAAAAGCTGCAATAATTTTATAATAAGATTAACCAAATTTTAGCAAAATAGTTCTATTTTCGTCCCTCGAATCAAAAACTATCGCATGAACAATGTTTTAACGGTTGAGAATGTCTGTAAAAACTATGGAAGTTTTATAGCATTAAACAACGTTTCAATTTCGGTACCAAAGGGAAGTATTTTTGGATTATTAGGTCCCAATGGTGCAGGAAAAACTTCTTTAATAAGAATCATAAATCAAATTACTTTGCCCGATAGCGGAACCGTTTATTTAGACGGAGAAATTCTGCAGCCTCATCATATTCAGCATATTGGATATTTACCTGAGGAACGCGGTTTGTATAAAAGCATGAAAGTTGGCGAACAGGCCTTGTATTTGGCCCAGTTAAAAGGAATGTCCAAGGAAGAAGCCAAAAGGAAATTGAAATATTGGTTTGAAAAATTTGAAATTACCGATTGGTGGAACAAAAAAATTCAGGAACTTTCAAAGGGAATGGCACAAAAAGTACAATTTATTGTGACGGTAATGCACAACCCAAAATTGTTAATTTTTGATGAACCCTTTAGCGGATTCGATCCCATAAATGCCAATTTAATCAAAGATGAAATTTTAAATTTGCGAAATGAAGGCGCAAGCATCATTTTTTCCACACACCGAATGGAATCTGTGGAGGAAATGTGTGATTATATCGCATTGATTAATAAGTCAAATAAAATTTTGGACGGAAAGTTAAAAGACATCAAAAATCAGTTTAAAACCAATCAGTTTGAAGTTGGTTTATTATCTTCTGATAAAGCTTTGTTGTTAAATCAAATCAACGAACAATTTACTGTTGAAAATTCCAAAACAATTTCTTTTAACGAGGATTTCAGACTTTTAATCAGTTTAAAAAATGGGGAAACTTCCAAAGATTTAATTGAATTTTTAAATAATAAAGCGCAGATAACACATTTCACGGAAGTTATTCCAAGTGTAAACGACATATTTTTAAAATCTGTTGCTTCTAATAGTTAATAATTGACAATTGAAAATTGATAATGTTTAATCTTTCACGTCTATAATATTTCTATAAATAAACATGGGTAAATTAAAATTAATAATCAAAAGGGAGTTTTTGGCAAAGGTTAAAAACAAGTCATTTATTGTAATGACAATTTTGAGTCCGCTTATGGTACTTGGACTTTTTTCTTTAATCATTTTTTTAAATGAAAAAAACAGCGAAGAAATACACACAGTTGCTTTTGTTGATGAATCTCAACAGTTTTCAGACGCATTTGCAGATTCAGATGGCGTTAAATACATCGATTTAACAAGCTTGGGTATTAAGGAAGCGAGAGAAAAAACCAAAGAATTTTATACCGGTTTGTTGTACATTCCAAAAAGCGACAGTTTAAGTCAGCTTTCAGAAGGAATCAAATTTTTTTCTAATGACACGCCGGGTTTAACATTGTTAAGCAGTATAGAAAACAAGTTAGAGAAGAAAATAAGAAGCTTAAAAATAGAACAACTACAAATTGATGCTGACAAAATAAAGTCAATAGAAACAAAAGTCACGATTGACTCCGAAAATTTTTTAGGAGAAAAATCTTCAAAAATTGGCAGTATGCTTCGTATGATAGCAGGTGGTGGTTTTGGCTATTTAATTTTTATGTTTATCATCATTTACGGAACTTCCGTGATGCGAAGTGTCATTGAAGAAAAGACCAGCCGAATTATTGAAGTGATTATTTCATCGGTAAAACCTTTTCAATTAATGATGGGGAAAATAATTGGCAATGCAATGGCAGGAATTTTGCAATTTACGATTTGGATGGTTTTGGCGGGTTTAATTTTGACTGCCGTAACCATTTATTTTGGGGTTGAGACATCAAGTTCTACGGCTATACTTGGGCAAATGAATCCGGAAATTGCACAACAAGTACAATCTTCCTCAGCTTCAGACTTACAGATTGTTTTGTTGGAAATTAAAAATTTGCCAATAATGACCATGTTCTTTTCATTTATCATTTACTTTTTGGGAGGATATTTAATTTACAGTTCTATTTATGCTGCAATTGGTGCAGCTGTTGACAGTGAAACTGATACGCAACAATTTATGATGCCGGTTTTAATGCCTTTGGTGATCGCCATTTATGTTGGTTTTTCAGTAATTGAAAATCCGCACGGACCAATTGCTGTTGGGTTTTCACTATTTCCGCTAACCTCACCAATTGTTATGCTTATGAGAATTCCTTTTGGTGTGCCGTGGTGGCAATTAATTACATCAATAGCGCTATTAATAATAACTTTTATTGGCATGGTGTGGTTTGCCGCCAAAATTTATAGGGTTGGAATTTTAATGTATGGTAAAAAACCAACCTATAAGGAAATATACAAATGGCTAAAATATTAATTTGTTAAAAAAGAATTTAAAATGCCGAAAATATTAATTATTGAAGATGAAGCTTCAATCCGAAGAGTATTGATGAAAATAATTTCTGAAGAAAATGACACCTACGAGGTTGAAGAAGCGGAAGATGGTTTAGTAGGTATAGATATGATTACAAAATCGGATTTTGATTTGGTGTTGTGCGATATAAAAATGCCGAAAATGGATGGTGTTGAAGTGCTTGAAAGAGTCAAAAAATTAAAACCTGAAATACCGTTTGTGATGATTTCCGGTCACGGGGATTTAGATACTGCAGTAAATACAATGCGTTTGGGTGCCTTCGATTATATCTCAAAACCACCGGATTTAAATCGTTTGTTAAATACCGTTCGGAATGCACTGGATAAAAAAGAACTGGTTGTACAAAATATACTTTTAAAGAGTAAAGTGAGCAAAAAATATGAAATGATTGGCGCAAGCAAAGCCATCACTCATATTAAAACAATGATTGATAAAGTAGCTCCAACCGATGCCCGCGTATTAATTACAGGACCAAATGGAACTGGGAAAGAATTGGTTGCACATTGGCTGCACGAAAAAAGTGAAAGAGCCAAAGCCCCGATGATAGAAGTGAATTGCGCTGCAATTCCTTCAGAATTAATTGAAAGTGAATTGTTTGGTCACGTAAAAGGTTCATTTACCGGAGCCGTTAAAGACAGATCCGGTAAGTTTGAAACTGCAAATGGAGGCACCATATTTTTAGATGAAATTGGAGATATGAGTCTTTCAGCACAGGCAAAAGTGCTTCGAGTTTTGCAGGAAAATATTATTTCTCGTGTAGGAAGCGATAAAGATATTAAAGTTGATGTGCGGGTGATTGCCGCCACAAATAAAGATTTGCAAAAGGAAATAGCAGAAGGGAAATTTAGGGAAGATTTGTATCATAGGCTTGCAGTAATTTTAATAAATGTTCCTTCCTTAAAAGAAAGAAGAGAGGACATTCCGCTTTTAATAAAATTTTTTGCAGAACAAATTGCGGGAGAGCATGGCACCGCGGTAAAGAAATTTTCTGAAAAGGCAATTAAATTATTACAAGAGTATGATTGGACTGGAAATATAAGGGAACTTAGAAATGTTGTTGAGCGCCTTATCATTCTGGGAGAAAAAGAAGTTTCGGAAAATGATGTGAAGCTTTTCGCGAGTAAATAGTTTTCTGGTTTTTAGGTTGTGGATTGTTTTAGTTAATCAATTCCGATATCAATTATAAGAAAATATCCCAATTTAATATTTTGCTATAAATAAATTTTATACTTCAATAAAAAATTAGGATTGAATTTGTTATTCAAAAACAAGAAATCAAGGTTATATTTGCACACAATTAGAATAATAAACATTAAAAAAATAATTTATGGCAACACTAGTTGGTAAAAAATTTCCAGATTTAAATGTAGACGCAATGAATGAAATGGCCGAAACTTTTAAAGTAAATGTATTGGATGAAGCAATAAAGAATAAAAAGAAAGTGATTTTATTTTGGTACCCAAAAGATTTTACATTCGTTTGTCCAACAGAATTACATGCTTTTCAAGCGGCATTACCAGAATTTGATAAAAGAAACACCATAGTTATTGGCGCATCTTGTGATACACCGGAAGTTCATTTTGCTTGGTTAAATACTCCAAAAGACCATGGAGGAATTCAAGGGGTTACTTATCCTATTTTAGGAGACAGTAACCGTAACCTTTCAAGCAGGTTAGGTATTTTGGACATTACCAATGAAACTTACGATGAAGAAACTGGAGCAATTCAAGTTGAAGGAGATAATGTGACTTACAGAGCAACTTATTTAATTGATGAAGAAGGAACAGTTTTTCATGAGAGTGTTAACGATATGCCATTGGGAAGAAATGTAAAAGAATTTTTACGATTGATTGATGCTTATTCACACGTTCAGGAAAATGGAGAAGTTTGTCCGGCAAACTGGGAAGAAGGAAAAGACGCAATGCAGGCCGACAGTAAAGGGGTTGCAAGTTATTTGGCTTCTCACTAAAAATTAATCATTTTGTTTCAGAAATAACATAGACAGTTTATTTCAAAAGAAGCATTATATACTTTTATGAAAGAATTTTAGACTCAATTAACACTTAGAAATAGTAACTACTGACTAATACCAAAAAATCCCGAACGTTTCGGGATTTTTTTATGTGCGTAATTTTTATATATTTATAAAAATATTTTTAAAAAATGGAAAACCATCAAGTTACCGATACCGTAGATTTAAGCGAAATGACCGCTATGGAAGTAGTTGACAACGCGAAAAAAAAACTTAAAAAGGCCAGAAAAGAACTAAGTAAGTTACAGGAGACAATGTATGCTGAAGGAAAGTATGCGGTGTTAATTTGCCTTCAAGGAATGGATACTTCAGGGAAAGACAGCTTGATAAAACAAGTTTTTAAAGATGTAAATGCCCGAGGCGTAGTGGTACATAGTTTTAAAGTGCCAACGAAATTGGAGTTAAGGCATGATTATTTATGGCGCCATTATATTGCCTTGCCAGAACGTGGAAAGATAGGTGTTTTTAACAGAACGCATTATGAAAACGTGCTGGTTACAAGAGTTCATCCTGAATATATTTTGAATGAGAATCTCCCAAACGTTAACAGTTTGGACGATTTATCCGATGAATTTTATTACAAAAGAATGGAGGCAATCAATGAATTTGAAAAAAATATTGCAGCTAACGGAACCATCATTTTAAAATTCTTTTTGAATATTTCAAAACTGGAGCAAAAGAACCGACTTTTAAGAAGATTGCGATTAAAAGAGAAAAATTGGAAATTTTCTCCAGGAGATTTAAAGGAACGCAATCTTTGGAGCCTTTATAAGTCTTGTTATCAGGATTTGCTAAACAAAACTTCAACAGCACATGCGCCGTGGTTTGTAATACCTTCCGATAACAAACCCAGTGCCCGTTTTTTAGTTGCAGATATTATTGTTGAAACCTTAAAAAAATATGATTTTAAAGTGCCAGAGCTGCCTGAAAAATATGAACTCGAAATTGAAAATTATAAAGATCAGCTGGCAAGTGAGTAAGCCTTTTAAAGAATTGAATTATGTTAATTTTTTTTATAAATTATTTGCTTAAATCTTAAATTGTATCTTGCGAATGGTATCTTTACCACTAAATTTGATAAAAAAAACTATGGAATTAAAATTAAAAAAACCTATTATATTTTTCGACTTAGAAACAACCGGCATTAATATAGCCAAAGACAGAATTGTTGAAATTTCTATATTAAAAATATTTCCAAACGGAAATAAAGAAAGTAAAACCTGGCTGGTAAATCCTGAAATGGAAATCCCAAAAGAATCTTCTGACATTCACGGAATTACAAATGAAAAAGTGGTTGATGAACCTACGTTCAACGAATTGGCACCGCAAGTAAGTAAAATGATTAAAGGTTGTGATTTGGCAGGATTCAATTCGAACCGATTTGACATTCCGTTGTTGGCAGAAGAAATGTTGCGGGCGAAAGTTGATTTTAGTATGAAAAACAGAGTATCCATAGATGTTCAGGTGATATTTCATAAAAAAGAGGAAAGAACTTTAAGTGCCGGCTATCAATTTTATTGTGGCAAAAATTTAGACAATGCACATTCGGCTGAGGCAGATACCAATGCAACTTATGAAATTTTAACCGCCCAATTAGATAAATATGAAGATTTAGAAAATGACGTTCAATTTTTAAATGATTATTCAACCCACGTAAAAAGAGCTGATTTGGCTGGATTTATAGTTTTTAATGAAGAAAATAAAGAAATTTTTACTTTCGGAAAATATAAAAATCATAAAGTTGAGAAAGTATTAAAGGATGATAAAGGTTATTTTTCTTGGATTCAAAATGCCGATTTCCCTTTGTACACCAAAAAAGTATTGCTGGAGATAAAAGAAAGAATGTATCCAAAAAAGGAAGAAGTGACCCTTGACGATTTAAAAAAGAAATTCAATCAAAAAATATAATATGTTAGTAAATTTTGACAGTTTGGAAGATACCTCTAAAATTTGGATTTACCAATCCAACAGAGCGTTTACAGAAAATGAAGTTGCCGAAATGAGTAGCAATATAGAAAGTTTTATAGGAACCTGGAAACGGCATGGAGACGATTTAAAGGCATCCTACCAAATAAGATACGATCAATTTATTGTGATTGCTGTTGATGAAAATTACAATGAAGTTTCGGGCTGTTCCATTGATGCTTCGGTTAATTTAATCAAGCAATTTGAGCAAAAATTTGCTGTTGATTTAACCAATAAATTAAATATTTCATTTAAAGACAACAACAGTATAAATGTTGTCAGTTTAGCCGATTTTCAAAATTATGCCAAACAGCAAAAAATTACTTCAAACACAGTGGTTTTCAATAATATGATCACGAATAAAGCCGATTTTGAACAAAATTGGGAAGTGACGGCAGATAAAAGTTGGCACAAACGGTTTTTATCAATTAATATTTAATGATGAATAATTAAAATTTATTTTCTTTTGTTATTGAATTAAATTTACACATACTCCAAAAAGTAATTCCTAATTATTTTTGGTTTCATTATTGATACTTGTGCTGTTTAAGTAAATTTTCAATTCAATGATTCCTCAATTTTAAATAAATGATAAAAAAAATATTATTCCTGTTTTTTCTGCTGAATGGTGCTTTTATTGGAGCTCAAAATATAGATCCTTTACAAACTAGTGATGCTGTTGCCCAAAATAAATGGGTGGATAGCATAATGAGTAACATGACTATTGATGAAAAAATAGGACAGTTGTTTATGGTACAGGCCTATTCCAACAAGGATGAAAATCATCGTATTTTTATCGACAGTTTAATTGAGAAGTATCATATTGGCGGATTGATATTTATGCAGGGAACTCCTGAAATGCAGGCAGTTTTAACCAATAACTACCAATCCATTTCTAAAATTCCGTTGCTCATTGGTTTTGATGGCGAGTGGGGATTGGATATGCGCTTAAAGGATACCTATCGTTTTCCCTGGAATATGACGCTTGGTGCTATTACCGAAAACAAATTGTTGGAAGATTTTGGCGCGCAATTGGGAAAACAATGTAAACGAATGGGTATTCATATTAATTTTGCCCCGGTTGTAGATATTAACATAAATCCCGAAAATCCAATTATTGGAAATCGTTCTTTTGGTGAAAATAGAGAAAATGTAACTGAAAAATCTTTGGCTTTTGTCGAAGGAATGCAAAGCCAACATGTTTTGTCAAATGCCAAACATTTTCCTGGCCATGGCGATACGGCTTCCGATTCCCATAAATTTTTGCCTATATTGGATTTTGATTTTAATCGACTCGATTCTATAGAGCTTTACCCATATAAAGAGCTGATTAATAATAATCTAACTAGTGTTATGGTGGGGCATTTAAGTGTAAAGGGATTGGAAGCAAATAAAGATTGTCCCACATCACTTTCCTATCAGGTCATTACAAAATTGTTAAAGGAGAGATTAAATTTTGAAGGTTTAATTTTAACTGATGCGTTAAATATGAAGGGCGTTTCAAATTATTCCGAACTGGGTGACATTAATTTGGACGCATTGCTGGCTGGCAATGACATATTGTTAATTCCGACCGATGTGCCCTCGGCAATAGACACTATTAAGGTTGCCCTAACCCAAAATTTGATTACTGAAGAACGAATAAATTATTCAGTCAAAAAAATATTGAAAGCAAAATATTGGGCCGGACTAAATCAATATAAAAAGATTGAGTTAACCAATTTGCAGCAAGATTTAAACTCCATTGAAGATGTTTTGCTTCATAGAAATTTAGTGGAGAACTCAATTACGTTGCTCAAAAACCAATCATTGGTTTTTCCAATTCAACATTTAGAGCGAAAGAAAATTGCCTATGTTAAATTGGGTGATGCAGATCATACGGATTTTTTAAATATGCTAAAAAATTATGCGGAGATTGATGAAATTTCAAACGACACTTTAGATAATTTAATTACGCAGCTAAAGCCTTATAATCTTGTCATTGTCGGGTTTCACAAATCAAATGACAATCCTTGGAAAGACTATAAATTTACAGACCAAGAATTGATTAAGCTACAAGAAATTGCCAAAACCAACACCGTTATTTTAGATGTTTTTGCAAGCCCGTACAGTTTATTGCAAATTCGTAATTTTGAAAATATTGAAGGTGTTTTAGTTTCTTTTCAAAATAGTAAAATTTCCCAGGAAGTTTCCGCTCAAATGCTATTTGGAGCTATAGAAATAAAAGGAAAATTACCTGTTTCAATTGCCGGTCAATTTTCAGAAAATGAAGGATTATCGTCTAATTCACTTGGGCTATTAGGATATTCGATTCCTGAAGATGTGGGTTTGAGCAGCGAAAAATTAAGTAAAATAGACTCAGTTGCCGCCGTTGTTTTAAATGGAAAAATGGCTCCTGGGATGCAAATTTTAGTGGCTCGAAGAGGAAAAGTAGTGTACCAAAAAAGTTTTGGTTTTCATACGGATGAACAGGTAAATCCTGTGTTAAACAGTGATTTATACGATATTGCCTCAGTGACAAAAATAGTGGCAACACTCCCGCTGATTATGGAACTTGAAGAGCGTGATATTTTGCATCTTAACAGTACTTTAGGAAGCCTGATTCATAGATTAAGGAAAACAAATAAAAACAAGATAACGGTAAAAGAAGTTCTTTCACATTATGGTAGGCTAAAACCATATATTCCTTTTTATTTGCAAACATTGAATAGTGATACAAAAAATCCTTCAGCGCAATATTACAGAAGAGAAAAAAGTGATGAATTCAATATAAAAGTAGCCGATAGTTTGTATTTAACCAGCACTTATAAAGATTCAATTTTTGATATTATCGCACATACAGATCTGCTTAAAAAAAAGCAATATAAATACAGTGATTTAGGATATTATATTTTCAAAGAATATCTTGAAAATTATTATAAATCAAATTTAAATGTGCTTACCCAACTGCATTTTTACAGGCCTATGGGTGCAAACAGAACAACTTATTTGCCTTTAGATAAATTTTCAAAAAATGAAATAGTTCCTACTGAAAAAGACAACTATTATCGTTTTCAATTGGTTGATGGATATGTACACGATATGGGAGCAGGAATGCAAGGAGGAATTGGTGGTCATGCCGGTATATTTTCCAATGCGAATGATATTGCGAAAATAATGCAAATGTATCTTCAAAAAGGTTATTATGGCGGAAGAAGATACTTTAAACCGGAGACCATTAATAAATTTAACCTTCGTTATTATGCAAATGAAGGTGTGAGAAAGGGACTTGGTTTTGACAAACCGCAATTAAAAGAGAGCGAAAAAGCTACATGTGGCTGTGTTTCTGACCAAAGTTTTGGACATAGTGGTTTTACGGGTACTTATACTTGGACAGATCCGGAATCGGAAATTGTATATGTGTTTTTATCGAATCGGGTTTTTCCCACATCAAGCAATATGGAATTGGTAAAAAACAACATAAGAACTGAAATTCAGCAGTTGATACAAGATGCAATTATTGACAAATAGGCATTGTTTTGGTTGAAATAATGCCTAAAATAATGCAACTTAGAAGGTAAATAACTGCAAATTTTAAATCGAAAATATAATAGACAATTCCTGCCTGAATTAAATAAAACAGCGGAAAAAGAGTGATGATTAATACAAATCTGTAAGTGTTTGTAAAAACGATGTCCTGAATGTTTGGTTTGATCTGTTTCCATATTAGCAAAGGGAAAATACTGTTTATTTTAGCGATTAAATGAATAGGGGCAAACCAATTTATTTTGTCTTTTTTTTTATAAGCTATCGAAGGAATTGTTTCTAGATCTTCAAGTAATTTATTGGCTTCTAGCGGATTTAAATAGTCGACATTCAACGCTTTCAGCCTTCCAATAATTTCATCGTAATTATCCAAATCTTCAATATGAAGCGTTAAATTTTTAAGGGCTGTTAAAACCTGATTTGTGATTTTCTTAAATTTTAAATCGGGATTTTTAATATCAATAAATTTATTGGCGAGAATAGGTTTTCCATAATAAACAGAAGTGCTTGAAGGAAAGTTTAAATGGGAATCATAGTTAATTCCAACAGGAACTATGTAAATTGTTAAGTCGGGATATTTTTGAAGTGTTCCTAAAATAATGCGTGCAAATCCTTTTTTAAAAGGGCGAATTCTGCGTTCTAAATTATGGTCGCCTTCTGCAAAAATCAGAATTCCTTTTTCTTGTTTCAAAATTTCTATACACTGATCAAAAACGTCAACATTTTTTTTTATGGTGCGAATCCCATCTCGTATTCTAAACACGGGAATCATATTGAGCGACCTCAATATTCGATCAACGATGCCAATTTTAAAAGCACTCGCTCTAGTTAGAAAATGGGTGTTTCTGCTATTTGTTGTTGGAACTAATAAGGCATCAATTAATGCATTTTGATGATTTCCAATAAAAATTACAGCATCTTTTTTGGGAATGTTTTCCTTACCATAAACTGACACTTTTTTGAATAAAAAGAACAATCCAATTTTCACATAAATTCTAACGATTTTGTACCAAAGATTTCTCAAATCTATTCTTTTATTTTTTGTTTTGACCAATAAGTTGCGATGGCCAAGCCTGAAAAAATATCCCAAATGGCCCAAAAGGCAACCAAAAGTGCCATGCCTCCGAGTCCGTTAAAAAAACTAAAAATAAGCAACAGCCCCAACCCGGAGTTTTGTATTCCAGTTTCAATGGAAATCGTTTTCTGATCGATATAGGATAGTTTCATCAATTTGGCAAAATAAAAACCTGTTAGTAAAGCCAGTAAATTATGTGCTATAACTAAAATTAGAACATATTCAATATAATTAATAAAAATATCAAAATTATCATAGAAAGCAATAATGATAAAAAGCATAAAAATGAGCAAAGAAACTGGTTTTAGGATTTTAGCCAATTTAGCAGCCAATGCAGGCTTGGAACTTCTTACCCACATTCCTAAAATTAGCGGAATTCCTAGAATCAGCGTAACTAATTTCACCAATTCCATAGGGTTTAATTCTACCGTTTGAAGAATTTCAGCCGTAGGTGCGTATAAATTCCCATAAAAATAAAGATTAAAGGGGGTCATTACTAAGCAAACCAAGGTTGAGAAAGCAGTTAAACTAATTGATAATGCCGAATTTCCTTTAGCCATTTGCGTCATAAAATTTGAGATGTTCCCTCCAGGACAGGCTGCAATCATCATCAATCCCAGCGCAATGCTTGGCATTGGATTCGCCAATTTTATAAAAATAAAAGTGACCATTGGCAATAAAATAAATTGCGAAATAACACCAGTAAATAAAATTTTCGGATTTTGAAATAATCGTTTAAAATCATCCATGGTAATTCCAAGCGCAACGCCAAACATAATAATTGCGAGGGTAATGTTTAAAACCCAAAGACCTTCTGTATCAAAATTTATTTTTAAGGAATCTAAATTTTCTGGCATATTAGTTTTTAAAGGCGTATTCAACAATATTTGCACCCATTTTCAATGCTTTTTCACGAATTTCGTAAGGATCGTTATGCACTTCTTCATCTTCCCAGCCATCACTTAAATCGGACTCATAGTCGTAAAAGACAACCAATCTTCCTTCATAAAACAATCCAAAACCCTGAGGTCGTTTGTTGTTGTGTTCATGAATTTTAGGGCAACCATTTTCAAAATTAAATGTTTGGTGATAAATAGGATGATCATAAGGTATTTCTTTAAAATCCAGTTTCGGAAATACTTTTTTGAGTTCTCTTCTGATGTAATTATCAAGTCCGTAATTGTCGGAAACATGTAAAAACCCGCCTGAAATTAAATAGTTTTTTAAATTCTCAATATCGTCATCTGAGATGCTCACATTTCCATGTCCGGTCATAAAAATAATGGGATAATTATAAATAGCAACGCTGCTTACCTCAATCATTTCCGGATTTTCTTTAATGGATGTTTTAATATTTTTGTTGCAAAATTTAATGAGGTTGGGCAAAGCCGTGGGATTTGCATACCAATCGCCACCGCCATTGTACTTTAATATGGCAACCTGTTGTGCAGAAATATAGGCAACAGGCAATAGGCAACAGGCAAAAGTAACAAGCGTTATTTTTAATTTACGGGAACAGAATATAGTTAGTAAGTTGGGAAATATAATCATTAAATTCATTCATTTACAAATGCCACACTGTGAACCGCAACCATACCGGCAGTTTCAGTTCGTAAACGGCTTTTTCCCAAAGATACAGGAATAAAGTCATTGTCCAAACTTTGCTGAATTTCTTTGGTTGAAAAATCGCCTTCCGGGCCAATAAGAATTGTGGTTTTCATGGCGGGTTTCAATTCTGATTTCAATGATTTTTTGTCTGTTTCTTCACAATGAGCAATAAATAGTTGTCCGCAGAAATCTGATTGCATAAACGCATTAAAAGTGACAGGTTCATTTAATTTTGGAAAATGGAATTTAAGTGATTGTTTCGCCGCCGAATGAATAATTTTTTCCATTCTGTCTGTTTTAAGTACTTTGCGTTCAGAGTGTTCGCAAATAATGGGTGTAATTTCATCGATGCCTATTTCGGTTGCTTTTTCTAAAAACCATTCAAAACGGTCGTTTAATTTTGTTGGTGCAATTGCCAAATGCAAATAGTAATTTCTATCATTTTTTTGGGTTTCCAGATTCACAATTTTGACCAAACATTTTTTATCGTCCGCAATCAGTATTTCTGACGTAAACAACTGACCTAAACCATTTGTGATAAAAATTTTGTCACCTTCTTTTTTTCTTAAAACACGAACAACATGCTTGCTTTCAATTTTATCAAATGAAAACTGTTTTGTCTCCGTTGTTAATTCTGGATTGTAAAATAATTGCATTATAAATCTTTTCTAAACGTACTTCGTTTTTTATAAATTACCGGGTCAAAATTTTTCCACAATGCTGCTGCTGCCTTGTTTGTAGAGAGTTCAGGTGTTCTAAAGCAGTTAATAATTCCTTTTTTGGAATATGTTTTATAATATTCTTCAAAAATGATGGCGTGCACTCCCTTATTTTGATAGCTGGGATGAACGCCAATTAAATAAAAAAGGATGTCTTTGCTGTTTTTTTTCGCATTTAACAGGTGAAAAATTCCAAATGGAAATAATTTGCCTTTTGATTTTTGAAGCGCTTCAGAAAATGATGGCATAGTAATGGCAAAAGCAACCAATTTGTTATCTTTATTCACAACAAATGTGATCAGTTCCGGATTGATAAATGGTATAAATTTCTTTTTAAAATATTCCTTTTGAATATCGGAAATTGGCACGAATGAGGACAAAGATGCATAACTGTCATTGAACAAATCGAACATTTCATTCACATAAGGTAAAATGTCTTTTGTTTTGGTGAAATTAAGCGGTTTAAGTTCATAGCGTTTTTTAATGATTTCATTCGCTTTGGAAAAAAATTCAGTCTTTACATTGCTAAACGGGAATTTACTTTCATTGTATTCCTTTTCTTTTGTAAAACCCAATTTTTTAAAATGTTCTTGGTAGTACGGATAATTGTACCAAGTAATCATTGACCCAATATGATCAAAACCTTCGGTTAATACACCAACTTTATCTAAGTTTGAAAAGCCCATAGGCCCTTCCATAAATTCCAATTTATTTTGAGTCCCAATTTCTTCAACCTTATTTAATAGAATTTTTGAAACCTCGAGATCATCAATAAAATCGAACCAGCCAAAACGCATTTTTTTTACGTTTTGTTCATGAATCTCTGTATCATTAATAATTGCAGCAATTCTGCCAACAATTTCATCGTTTTTCAGCGCAACAAAAAAACGTGCTTTAGCATGTTGAAAAACTGGATTTTTAGTCTTGTCGAAAGATTCAATTTCGTCGTTTATGATAGGAGGAACCCAATAAGGATTATTTTTATAAAGTTTAAAAGGAAATTCAACGAAATCTCTCATTTCCTTTTTTGAGGTCATTTCTTGCAGTGTAATCATAGGTTTTAAAATTAGTTGCGCTTCTTTTTAAACAGTCTGGAAAAGAATCCTTTTCTATTTGGCCTTTTAGACATCGTTTCTTTTGGGGAATTTTTATAGACAAATGAGTCCTGATGACTGTCTAATCTCCAAGAAAATCCAGCTGTAGCATATAAATAAGAATAATCATCCAAAAAGTTCGTTCTTGCGGAAGCATCAAGTTGCAAATTTTCTGTAACCAAATAGGCAACTCCTGTTCCGAATTGATAATTAGGAGAAAAATCGGTATAATATCTTCCCTGATTTTCAATAAAATAAGACCAATTTTGGTTAATTGCGTAGGTCATTGTAACAATATAGGAGTAGTATTTATCTTCGGAAGTTATTTTATCAGCAATTAAATTGGTCAATAAAACCAATCGGTCCGAAAAATCGTTCTGCAATAATACAGCACCTTTATAACTCATTCCGTCGCTTTTATAATCTTTTCCTAAAAAGTCCAAATGCACTCCGCCATAAACACCAACAGAAGGAATTAAGCGCTTTTTGTCGAAAGCCATTCTGCGTTTCCAACTGCGAATTTCTTTAGACTTATCCTTATATTCTTGCTGATAAATCAAATATTTTGCACCAACAGTAAGGTCACTTATTCCTTTTATATGAAAATTTGCCAATGTGTCTTTAACTTCGTCGCGTTGGTAAGCGACGTTTGCATTAAATTCCAATCTTTCTTTAAATTTACCAACCCTAAAAAACAATTCACCTCCTAGTGTTTTTGGGTAGGCATCAAGACTTTTATCATTGTTGCTGTTATAAAACATACCGGTCTCAAACTGATAAACATTGGTTCCAACACCGTAAGGACTTTCAGAAAAACCAGGTCTTTTTGAGTTGATAATTTCTGTGTATTGGGCAGTAAGCATTTGAGAACTCGCTAAAAAGACAATTAAAAGTATAACGTTTTTCATTGTTTGGATTGTTTGATGTGTCAAAGATAAGTTTTTATATAATTAAACGTTTTAGTTCCTGTCAAATTGTTATTTTTGAAAATTATAAAACCTTGATGAAATGGGATTGTTAAGAACACTAGCAATTATAGTAATTGTGTATTATGTTATTAAATTTATTGGTAGGTATATTTTGCCTTTATTTGTTCGCAAAATTGTTGACAATGTAGAGAAAAAAATGAGAGATCAACAACAACAAAATCAAAATCAGCAAGAAAAATCGGCAGGTAAAGTTGGCGAAACAGTCATAGCGAAAAAGCCTTCGGATTATAAAGAAGGAAATAAAGATGTGGGTGACTATGTTGATTATGAAGAAGTTAAAGATGATAAATAAATGAATTTTTCAATAAAAAAAGCGGTTCCGTACCTTATAGCGATTGCAACTTTTATCTTAATCTCTGTTGCCTATTTTTCTCCAATTCTTGAAGGAAAAAAAATATTCCAAAACGACATCAAGCATTTTACAGGAATGGCGAAAGAAATTAATGATTTTCGTATTGAAAATGATGCTGAACCATATTGGACAAATGCTGCTTTTGGAGGAATGCCAACTTATAATTTAAGTGTTTTATATCCAAATGATTATGTTAAAAAAATAGATCAATTTTTACGATTTTTACCTCGGCCTGCAGATTATTTATTTCTTTATTTTTTAGGCTTTTTTATATTGCTGTTGGTTTTAAAAGTTGAGGTTAAGTTAGCAATTCTGGGGGCTTTGGCATTCGGTTTTTCAACCTATTTCATTATTATTTTAGGTGTTGGCCACAATTCAAAAGCGCATGCAATTGCTTATATGCCAATGGTTTTGGCTGGTATTTTATTGGTGTTGCAACGCAATTATTTATGGGGGTTTTTATTAACTGCTGTAACGATGTCTCTGGAAATCAATGCGAGCCATCCTCAAATGACCTATTATTTGTTTTTTGCGGTTTTAATTTTGGGCATTTTCTATTTAATTGAGGCGTTTAAAGAAAAACAATTGCCTTCGTTTTTTAAAAGCATTGCCATTTTAATTGTGGCGGTGGTTTTGGCTATAGGCACAAATGCAACAAGTTTATTGGCAACAAAAGAATATGTTGCGCACAGTACAAGAGGAAAAAGTGAATTGACCATCAATCCGGATGGTTCGCCAAAGGAAGCTTCCAACGGATTGTCAAAGGAATATATTACCGACTATAGTTATGGGATTTTAGAAACTTTTAACTTATTCATTCCTAGGTTTATGGGTGGTGGAAATTATGAGAATGTTGGCATGGATTCCCATATTTATAACTTTTTAAAAGATAAAACCGAACCTCGGCAGGCCAAGGAATTTTCTGAATTTGCACCGATGTATTGGGGAAAACAACCCGGAGTTGAAGCACCGGCATATATTGGCGCTGTGCTTGTGTTTTTATTTGTGTTGGGTATTTTTTTGGTAAAAGGAAATCTAAAAAAGTGGCTGGTAGGTGTTGTTATATTTTCAATTTTGCTCAGTTGGGGAAAAAACCTCAATTTTTTAACTGACTTTTTTATTGATTATGTTCCCATGTACAATAAATTCAGGGCGGTTTCATCCATTCAGGTTATTGCGGAATTGGCGGTGCCTTTATTGGGAATATTAGGATTAAATGAATTTTTCAAAAATACCAATACTGCTGAAATTAAATTAAACGCTTTAAAAAACACTTTCTATATAACTGGCAGTATCGCATTTATTTTCATGTTATTTGGCACAAGCCTTTTTGCTTTTGAAGGATTAAGAGATGCTGGTTATGACCAAATGCTGCCAGGCTTGTTGGAGGCAATTGTAGCAGACAGAAAAGCAATTTTCTTTTCAGACAGTTTGCGTACACTTATTTTTGTGGTGATAACTGCGGGTGCTTTATGGCTTTTTATTAAAGAAAAATTGAATAGAAATTATACGATTTTAATATTGGCAGGATTAATTTTGTTTGATTTGGTTTCTGTTGATAAACGTTATGTAAACAATGCCGATTTTCAAAATGCAAAGGAAATTGACAAACCTTTTGTGGCTTCTGAAATTGACCGGGAAATACTTAAAGATAAAAGTTATTACCGAGTTGCCAATTTTATGGTAAACCCAATGAATGACGGAAGCACTTCCTATTTTCATAATTCCATAGGTGGTTATCATGCTGCAAAAATGGAAAGATATCAAGAGTTGTACGATTTTCATATTGCCAAAAATAATATTGAAGTGTTAAATATGTTGAACACCAAATATTTTATTTATGAAAATGAAAGCGGGCGTGAAACCTTACAACAAAATCCAAATCCCAATGGAAATGCTTGGCTGGTAAATAACCTGAAAATTGTTGACAATGCAAATAAAGAAATATTGGCACTGGATAGTTTAAAAACAAAATCGGAAGCTGTGATGGATAAAAGATTCATTTCAGAAGGATTTAGTACAAATTATCCAAAAGATTCAACAGCAGCGATTCAATTAATTTCCTATGTGCTAAATGATTTGGTTTATGATTTCACATCAAACACAAAGCAATTTGCGGTATTTTCAGAAATTTATTACAAAGATGGATGGAATGCCTATATTGATGGAAATTTAACGCCGCATTATCGTGTCAATTATGTTTTGCGCGGATTGGAAATTCCTAAAGGAACACATAAAATTGAATTTAAATTTGAACCTACAGTAATAAAACAAGGAAGTAGCATAACATTAATTTCGTATGGATTGCTTCTGATTATTTCCGCAGGTTGGCTTTTTATTGAAAGAAAGAAGAAAGCTTAACTTATAGAATAATTCATCAATTTAAGAATTCTTAAAAAATTTGTTTTATTTCTTGAAGACACCAATAGTTTTTTTTTGTTTGACAACACAATTTCTCCCGAATTGTTATATTGCACAAGGTGCTTTAAGTTTAAAAGGGTAGAGCGATGGATTCTAAAAAAAGTGGCATGCATTAAAATACTTTCAACCTTTTTAAGGTTGTTTGATGTGAAATAAATTTTACCGTCTGTTGTATAAAAGTTAGTGTAGCCTCCATCGGCTTCGCAGTATAAAATATCATCGATGTCAACAATGGCAAAATTACCATTCATCATTGGAAGCGATATTTTTTTTTGTTTGTTTTCAAGTTGATTTTTAAAAGTGAAGTATTTTTCGGTATTAAAAGCCGTTTGTTTCGACAAAAATTTATCCACAACACCAATTAATTGTTCTTCTTGTATTGGTTTATTGAGATAGTAAAAAGCAAAATAATCCATTGCTTTTTCTTTGTAATCTCTAAGTCCGGTTGTGAAAATGACTTCAAATGTAGATGAATCTGAAAAATGGTCCAATATTTCAAAACCATCGCCGTCTTGTAATTGAATATCTAAAAATACCAATTGTGGATTTAAATCATTTATCAATTTAATTCCTTTTTCTACACCCGTTTCATGTCCGACAATAGTTATTTGAGAGCTGTAATTTGTTTCTAAAATGTTTTTTAGATGTTGGTACGCAGCGGTTTCATCTTCAATTATTATGGTACTTATCATAGAGATAATTTAAAAACTCATTAATGGTATTTTTAAAGTTACTTTTAATCCTACCAAGGTATTAAATTCATCTGTCACATTTGAAATAATGACTAAATTTTCTTCATTTTTTGATTCATTAATTAATTGAAGCCGTTCGTTAATATTGGAAAATGATATTCCTGAACTTGCTGCTGTTAAATAATTTTCATTTTTTTGAATTCCAGTACCGTTATCTGAAATTTCACAGATTAAAAATTCTTCATCTACGATATAAAAATTCAGAGTAATATGATTTGTTTTATCGCCAATTTTAAAGCCGTGTTTAAATGAGTTTTCTATAATTGGCTGTAAAATCATTGGTGGCACTAAAATGTTTTCCAATTCCTCTTGGGGAATGGATTCGGTATTTACTGTATAGGACGTGTTTTTATGGAATCTTAATTTTTGAAGTTCCAAATATAATTTAGCCATTTCAATTTCATCCGTTAAATTAATGAGATTTGATTTGGTTGACTGAAGAATTAAATTCACCAATTCAGCAAATTTACTTAAACTGCCTTTTACTTCTTCAAGTTCTCCCTTATTCACTAAATTTTCAATGTTTACCAGTAAATTATTTATGAAATGGGGATTCATTTGTGCATTTAATGCCTTGTAACGCAGATTGGAAATATTTTCTTTGATTTTTTCATTGCGTTTAATTTTTTGGTTTCTGTTGTAAAATAAATAAGCGATAAATAATAAAAGGGCGAATGTTACAAGGCTTATAAACCACCAAGTTTTGTATAAAGGAGGTTTTACAGTAAACATGAATTTGGAAATATTGGCACTTTCCAAATTATTTTTTGAGATGGCTTTTACCTCAAAAGTGTAGTTGTTTGGTGGTAATGAGGAATATCTGACAGTGTTATTTTTGGTTTCAATCCAATCGGGCTCCAAGCCTAGCAAGCGATATTCAAACTTAATATTTCCCAAACTTTTAAAAGATATTCCAGAGAAATTAAACTGAATGTTATTTAAATTATGATCAAAAGTTTGCTTGTTTGTTTTTTCAATTGGAGTATTATTCAAAAGAACTTCATTAATATGTATTCTAGGTGCTAAAATTAAATTTTCATCCATAGAAAGATCAATAATATTCAATCCTTTTGACGTTGCTGCATATACTTTATTATTTTCAACATAGCAATCCCTAACATCATTGCTGTAAAGCCCATCTGAAGTAGTGTAGGATTTTATAGATTTTATGTTATTGTTTTTGTCAAGTTCAATGTTATTCAATCCCAAATTTGTAGAAATCCAGATAGTGTTTTTTGCATCAATAAAAATGGATTTTATATAATTGCTTAATAAGCCTTCTTTTATCGATATTTTTTTAAATATTCCATTTCTTAAGAAACCCAAACCGTAGGAATTTGATCCAATTAATAAACCATTTTCAAAATTCTCCAAAGCATAAATAATACTGTTGTTAAATTCTTCACCCAAATCATATTTTTTAGTGCTGTCATTGATATGGAGGTAAAGACCTTTCGTAGTTCCTATCCAAAGAGAGTCTTTTTCAGTATAGCAAATGGAAGTGCTTCTCTTATCCCGTAATTTTTTTGAGAGAAATGATGTTTTGTTTATTTTAGCAACTCCGTTTGCATTTGCGGTATAGATAAAATCGCCATTAAAGGAAATATCTTTAAAATTTTTTAAATTGATATTCTGAAAATCAGCATCATACATATTTTTTATTTTCTTCGGAGTTAAATTTGACTCCAGTTTAAAAATAGAGTATTCACTCAAAATATAGAGTTGATTTTCATGAGATTTTATATTGATTATTCTTTTTTGGTTTTCGCTCAATTTAATGGAAGCCTTCGCTTGTAAAGTTTCAGCATTTAAAATAGTAATCTCACTCTGCTCATTACCAACTACTAAATTGTTTTTAAATAAACTTACACTATAGAAATCATTTCTTTTTGAATCATCAAATTGAATTCCGCTGATATTTAAATTTGGAAATAGAAATATGCCATTGGATTGACTGCCGACCCAAATGTTATTTTCATCGTCCAAAAAAGACCTTGTGGAATGAATGGAAGAGAGTATTTTTTTATTTTTATAGGTGTCTTTTGAATTTAAAAGTAACACCCCTTCATTTAAATTTGTGATTAAAAAGGAATCACCAAATGAGAGAGATTGATAAAGTAAATTACTTGATTCATTATAATGATAATGATTGAAAATAGTGTTTGAGGTTTGCATTGAAATACTATCAATGTTTTTAAAAGCTTCCGACTTTTCCTTTCGAAATGAATTAATTGTTTTTTGACTATATAAATCTAAATTTAGTACTTCCCACTTTGGGTTTAATAAAGAACTGCTTAATATTTGTTTGCCTGTGTCATCGGATTCTTTTAAGTATATTAATATTTTGACAGTACCTTTAATATCCTCAACTATTTGAAGTGTTATAAATCTTATATTTAAAAGTGAACCACCCAAATCATAACTGGTAACATTATTTTCTGAATCTAATTTTTTGATATTATTTAATGATTCTAAAAACCAAATATTTTTATGGCTGTCTTCAAATACATTGGCCACAAAACTAATAAAGCTTAAATTTTTTAAATAAGATTGATTGTTGTAGTTGTAGAATTTTTCATGTTGAATATACCCCATTCTTCCATTAAATCCTGTTAACCAAATACGTTTATTTGAGTCTATAAATAATGATAAAATTTCATTATCTGGGAGTCCAGCATCAATTGTGAAATTTTTAAATGTCAGTCCGTCAAATCTGCTTAATCCATAATCTGTTGCAATCCAAATAAAACCATTTTCATCTTGGGTAATATCATAGATAGTATTACTTGGCAGTCCATTATTGCTGCTGAATTGGGTAAATCCGGGAATCTGGGCAAGTAAAGATGTTTGAAATAACAGATAAACAATAAAAAGATGAACAATTTTACGCATTTATAGCTAACATTTAAACATCAAATATAACGCTTATAAATTTATAAAGCACGTTCAAGTTTATAATATAAACGCTTGTAAAAGAGGTGTTTTATTTAGGAAATATTCCATGTACATTCGCATCAGTCAACTCAATCACAGGAAGATTATTTGAAAAAGGTAAAACAAGTTATGAAAATGGAAAGAGGCTGTTTAAAAAGGCAGTCTTTTTTTTTGTTTATAATTTTGATAAGAGCGTGAAATTCATTAATTTCATGGTATGAAAAGTAAAGTAGTTTTGAAGACCAATAGTGAGAACCAATTTAGTCTTCTCCCTCCCAGTTATGATGATTTGGTTCCAGATAATCA
>JAENXD010000120.1 GCA_016649745.1 Flavobacteriaceae bacterium
AATTGAAAATGTGATTGTATCCGCTACCGGCTATACAGGTTCTGGCGGATTTGAAATTTACTTTAAAAATAAAGATGCTGAACACATTTGGAATGCCATTTTTAAAGCAGGTAAAAAATTCGGAATTAAGCCAATTGGTTTAGCCGCTCGGGATACTTTGCGTTTAGAAATGGGATTCTGTCTCTACGGAAATGATATTAATGATACCACCTCTCCTATTGAAGCCGGTTTGGGCTGGATTACAAAATTCACAAAAGATTTCACCAATTCCGAAGCCTTAAAAAAACAAAAAGCCGAAGGCATTTCAAAAAAATTAGTGGCTTTTGAAATTTCGGAAAAAGGAATTCCTCGTCATGACTACGAAATAGTGAATGAAGCCGGAGAAGTTATTGGGACAGTAACTTCAGGAACTATGAGTCCGTCACTTAAAAAAGGAATTGGGATGGGTTATGTAAAAACAGCCTATGCCAAGCTTGGCACAAAAATTTTCATTCAAATCAGAAATAAAGCAATACCGGCCGTTGTAGTAAAACTACCTTTTTATAAAGTTTAAAAGTTTTCTGGAATTTTACCCAGTATGCCTGCATAAAATTTATGAAAGAAGTTAAAGTCGTTTTCCATATTATCAGTTAAATAATAAGGTTCAGCAACTTTAACTTCTTTGTTTTTAAAATCAAATGCAATCATAACAATGGGCACGTTTGCTCCTTTTGCAATATAATAAAATCCAGTTTTCCAATCGGTTACTTTTTCACGTGTTCCCTCTGGAGACAACACCAATATAAAATTTTCCCGGGAATTATATATGTTAACGATTGCTTCAACTTTATTGCTGCTTTTACTTCTGTCAATGGGCGTTCCGCCCAACCATCTAAATATAAATCCGAATGGTGGTTTAAATAAGGAAGCTTTCCCAATATAATTTGCAGGTAAACCTTCCGCCCATTTAATTGCAATTCCTAAAGGAAAATCAAACCAATGTGTGTGCGGAGCAGCAATGATCACATATTTTTTTGAATTTCTTGGAAAACTTCCAACAACTTTCCAGCCTAAAACAGTATACAAAATAAATCGGGCAAATATTTTCATTGTGTTTGTTGATAACTCGATTTTTAATTTTGAAATACCGGTTATGGCGGCAAAGATAAATATCTTACTTTTATAACCTAATTTAATATAAAATGATTGACTATTTTTTATTTATCATAATTGCACTTATTTTTTTGGGAATCGGTTTTATTATTGGAAAATTATTAACCAAAAGCAACTTCGAAAAAGTAACTTCTGAATTGGAAGTTCGAAATAAACTTTTGCTTGAAGAGAAACAACTTAATGAATTATACATTAATAAGTTGAATCAGGAAAAAATAATTTTAAATGAAGAGAAACACCAGATAGATATCAGGTTAACACAAAAGATTTCGGAGTTTAATAATTTGGAAGAAAAGTTAAATGAGCATAAAGAAGAAGTTGAAAAATTACAGGAAAAATTCAGCAAAGAGTTTGAAATTTTGGCAAGTAAAATATTGGAAGAGAAATCCGTTAAATTTACGGAGCAGAATAAAGAAAACTTAAAAAATATTTTAAGTCCGTTACAAGAAAAAATCCAGACTTTTGAGAAAAAAGTGGAAGATACGCATAAAGAAAGTATTGATTACCACGCCGCTTTGCGTCAGCAAATAGTTGGATTGAAAGACTTAAATCTGCAAATGAGCAAAGACACCATCAATTTAACAAAAGCGTTAAAGGGCGACAGCAAAACGCAAGGGAACTGGGGAGAATTGGTGTTGGAGCGCGTTTTGGAAAAATCGGGTTTAGAAAAAGACCGGGAATATTTTGTGCAACAAAGTTTTACAAATGAGGAAGGGAAAAGAATTCTTCCCGATGTGGTGATCCATTTACCAGATGGCAAAAAAATGGTCATCGACTCAAAAGTTTCCTTAACGGCTTATGAACAATATGTAAATACGGATGATGACCATGAAAAGTTACAATATTTGAAGGAACATGTAAATTCGTTGAAACGGCATATTGAGCAATTGAGCGAAAAAAGATACGAAGATATTTACAAAATTGAATCTCCCGATTTTGTGCTCTTATTTATCCCAATTGAACCAGCTTTTGCTATCGCTTTGAATACTGACAATCAGTTATATAACAAAGCATTTGAGAGAAATATTGTGATTGTTACGCCCACTACCCTTTTGGCAACGCTACGCACTATTGACAGTATGTGGAACAATGAAAAACAACAACGAAATGCCATAGAAATAGCCCGTCAGGCAGGCGCTTTGTACGATAAGTTTGAAGGTTTTATTTCCGATCTAACCAATGTTGGTAAAAAAATGGATGAAGCGAAAGCGGAATATAGAGGTGCAATGAATAAATTATTTGAAGGAAAGGGTAATTTAATTGTAAGTGTTGAAAAACTGAAGAAAATGGGTGCAAAATCTAAAAAATCATTGCCTCAAAATATTATAGAACGCGCCGAAGAGATTGAAGATATTGAGGAATAGTTAAATACTAAAAATCCCGCCTGAGCGGGATTTTTTAATTAATCTAGTTTTTTAAAACCTTACTTAAAACCATGTCTTTGGCTAATTTTCTGGTGCAAAAATACCAGTCTTTACAATCCATGTCTTCTTTGCCTTCCATTCTGTCCTGAGCAGAACTGCAAGAACCTGCTGGACCAATAATTACATCATCACCCGGCATCCAATCGGCAGGCGTTGCAACACCAAATTCATCGGCAGTTTTTAGTGCGATGATAACCCTGTATAATTCATCAAAATTTCTCCCCAAACTTAACGGATAATAAATGATTGCCCTGATAATTCCTTTTGGATCAATAAAAAATACGGCTCTTACAGCTTGTGTTGAAGCTTCATTTGGCTGAATCATTCCATATTTGTTAGCAACATTCATCGTGATGTCTTCAATCAAAGGAAACTTCACTTCAATGTTTTTCATCCCTTTGTACTCAATTTTTTCTTTAATGGATCTAAGCCAAGCAATATGGCTATACAAACCATCTATAGACAATCCAACCAGTTGACAGTTTGCTTTTGCGAATTTATCTTCTAAAGAGGCAAAAGTTATAAATTCTGAGGTACAAACAGGTGTAAAATCGGCCGGATGACTGAATAAGATTACCCATTTTCCGTTATAGTCTCCAGGAAAATTTATATTTCCTTGTGTTGTGGTTGCTTTAAATTCGGGAGCTTTGTCTCCAATTCTTGGCATTGATGTAAATCCTTCTTGTGTTTCCATATCTCTATTTTTAAAATTATTTTCAGTATAAATTAAATGTTTAAAATGGTTAACAGCATTTAAATTGACTGCCATTCTGTTAAGGGTATCAATAATTTTCGGCAGATAAATAATTAACGATTAATCTATTAAAGTTAGTAAATAAATCACAAAAGAAGGTCGCTTTATTGATATTTAACAAAAAATTTATTGGCATAAAAAATCCCGCTTTTGCGGGATTTTAAGTTGTATAAAAAGATATTTTACTTTGCAAACAATGGCAATTTTGCCATCATATCATTTACCCTTTCGGCAACACTTTCCAATACAGATTCATCTTCAAAATTTAAAATAACTTCATCAATTAAATCAACGATGCCTGCCATATCATTTTCTTTCAAACCTCTGGTTGTAACTGCTGCAACTCCAATTCTGATACCCGAAGTCACAAAAGGAGATTTATCGTCAAAAGGAACCATATTTTTATTTACGGTAATGTCGGCTTTCACCAAGGCGTTTTCCGCCTCTTTCCCGCTAATGTTTTTATTTCTCAAATCAATCAGCATCATATGGTTATCTGTTCCGCCGGAAATAATTTCATAACCTTTTTTCATAAAAGCTTCCGCCATAGTTGCCGCATTTTTCTTCACTTGAATTTGATAATGTAAAAAGGAATCGGTTAAAGCTTCTCCAAATGCAATCGCTTTGGCTGCAATTATGTGTTCGAGTGGTCCACCCTGGTTTCCAGGAAAAACTGCAGAATCAATTAAAGCCGACATTTTTTTCAGACTTCCATTTTTCAATGTTTGTCCGAACGGATTGTCGAAATCTTTTCCAATCATGATTATTCCGCCACGTGGTCCGCGCAATGTTTTGTGCGTTGTGGTGGTTACAAAATGACAATGAGGAATTGGGTCATTTAAAATTCCTTTGGCAATTAAACCGGCAGGATGGGAAATATCGGCCATTAATAAAGCCCCAACAGAATCTGCTATTTTTCTGAAACGTTTAAAATCTATATCTCTTGAATATGCTGACGCACCTGCAATAATTAATTTTGGTTTTTCTTTAGTCGCAGTTTCCTGAATTTTGTCATAATTTAAAACACCGGTTTCTTTTTCAACACCATAAAAGGATGTTTTATATAATTTTCCTGAAAAGTTTACGGGAGAACCATGCGTTAAATGTCCGCCGTGTGATAAATCGAAACCTAAAATTTTATCTCCGGGATTTAAAACTGCCTGATAAACAGCTGCATTTGCCTGAGAACCTGAATGTGGTTGCACATTTACATATTCTGCGCCAAAAAGTTCCTTGGCTCTATCAATTGCAATTTGCTCAATAACATCAACCACTTCACAACCGCCATAATAACGTTTGTTAGGATATCCTTCTGCATATTTGTTGGTCAAAACTGAGCCTGTAGCTTCCATAATTTGCTCACTTACAAAGTTTTCCGAAGCTATTAATTCCAAACCGTTGGTTTGTCTTTCTTTTTCGTCTTGTATTAAATCGAAGATAATTTGGTCCCGTTCCATTAATTTTTTAATTTTTAAAAGTTAAATTTTTGCAAAAATACTAATTTCATTTTGCATGTAACAATAAACTTATATATTTGGTCTGAAAATAATAACTACTAATAGTTTACAGATATGCAAATAGCAGCAAATAATCCAAATAATAAGTCATGGTTAAATGTAGCGGAAGGATGCGATTTTCCCATTCAAAATATACCTTTTGGGGTTTTTATAACAAAAGATGACATTATAACCATTGGAACGCGGATTGGTGAGTACGCCATTGATTTGGGCGCATTCCATCAATTGGGCTATTTTGAAGGAATTCCGCTTACAGATGATATGTTTATGCAAGATTCCTTAAACGATTTTATTTCGGACGGCAGAAAAACTTGGCGATTGGTAAGAAATAGAATTGCCGAAATCTTTGATTCAAAAAACGAGCGTTTAAAAAATAATTTGAAGCACCAGGAAGTGATTATTTTCGACGTTAATGAGGTTGAAATGTTGTTGCCGATAAGTGTTGGCGATTACACCGACTTTTATTCGAGTAAAGAACACGCCACCAATGTAGGCATTATGTTTAGGGGCGCCGAAAATGCATTGATGCCTAACTGGCTGCATATGCCTATTGGTTATCACGGACGTTCCTCATCAGTTGTCGTTTCTGGAACAAAAATTAGAAGACCTTATGGGCAAATTTTGCCAGCCGGTGAAACTCAACCTGTTTTTATGCCTACAAGTGCAATGGATATGGAGCTTGAAACGGCTTTTATTACCACAGATGTCAATAATTTGGGAGAACGTGTTTCCGTTGAAGAGGCTGGAGAATATATTTTTGGAATGGTTTTGTTTAATGACTGGAGTGCCAGAGATATTCAAAAATGGGAATATGTTCCTCTTGGGCCCTTTTTAGGAAAAAGTTTTGCTTCAAGTATGTCACCATGGATTATTACCATGGATGCTTTAGAGCCTTTTAAATGCAACGGGCCAAAACAAGAATTTACACCACTTCCCTACTTGCAGCAAGAAAGTACCGAAAATAGCTATGACATAAAGCTTAAGGCAAGTGTTGAAACAGAAAATGGAGATTTAAATTTGTTGACAGAGACAAATTTTAAGCATTTATATTGGACAATGTCGCAACAATTGGCCTATCATACCAGCAATGGATGTAACGTTAGAGCAGGAGATTTACTGGGCAGCGGCACCATTTCCGGTCCAACGAAAAACAGTTATGGCTCTATGCTTGAACTAACCTGGGGAGGAAAAGAACCCATTACTTTGAAAGATGGCACTAAAAGAACTTTTTTTAACGATGGGGACCATGTTATTATTCGCGGGTATTGCAAAGATGACAAAGTAAGAATTGGTTTTGGAAAATGCACCGGTAAAATAATGCCGTCAATTGAGCCAAAACATATAAAATAATACTTTTAATAAAATCAAAAAAAGAGGCCGTTTAAAAATTTTTAGACGGCCTCTTTTTTAGTAAAATTATAAAATTTTAGGTTTAACTAAGTTTTTTAGTGCTTCAAAATTTCTTTGATCTTGTCAAAACTGATATAATTGTGTGAATCATGATAAATAACTGCTCCATTTTTTATCACCAAAACTTGTGGCGATTGGTGTACAACTTTAAACTTTTCAGAAATAGCATTAGACAATGGTTTATATTCCAATAAATCTAAAAAATACCTATCCATTTCAGTTTCTGAAATGTCATACGCTCTCTCAAAATTTTTAAGCACCATCCTGCTAATTCCGCATCTCGAACTGTGTTTAAAAATTAAAACAGGTTTGGCAATCGAAATTTTTATTATTTCCTCCAATTGTGCTTTATCAGTTAGAGCAACCCAATTTATTTTTAAACTATTTTCTTCTTTAGCGGCATTTTTAAATAAATTATCAAATAAACTCATTTTAATTGTTTTAACTTTAGACTGCAAATCTAATTATAACTTACATAAAAAGACAAAATGTCGTTATAATATTAATTTCATGCGACAAAATGACTTATTCCATCAGCTTTATTTAAGTGGAATGTTCTTTGACTGCTGATAATATATACAACTAAATTAAATGTTATGGACTTTAATAAATTTACAATAAAAACACAGGAAGCGGTGCAACAGGCGCAACAAATTGCACAAAGTTACGGGCATCAGCAAATAGAAAATTCACACATTTTAAAAGCTATTTTTGAGGTGGATGAAAATGTGGTTCCTTTCATTTTTAAAAAAATAGGATTGAATCTGGACTTACTAAAGACATTGATAGACAAAACTTTGGAAAGCTATGCCAAAGTAACCGGCGGTGAAATTTCGCTTTCGGGCAACGCTTCAAAAATGTTAAATACAGCGGCTATTGAAGCTAAAAAAATGAAAGATGAATACGTATCCGTTGAGCATTTATTGTTGGCCATTTTAAACACGAAAGACACGACTTCTCAAATTTTAAAAGATCAGGGTGTTACGGAAAAAAACTTAATGGCAGCTATATTAGAATTGCGTAAAGGAAGCTCTGTAACCTCCCAAAGTGCAGAAGAAACATACAATGCCCTCAATAAATACGCACGCAACTTAAACCAATTGGCAAATGACGGAAAATTAGATCCTGTTATTGGCCGCGATGAAGAAATTAGAAGAATTCTTCAAATTTTATCGCGTAGAACCAAAAACAATCCAATATTGGTTGGGGAACCGGGAACGGGTAAAACTGCTATAGCTGAAGGTTTGGCCCATAGAATTGTGAAAGGCGATATTCCTGAAAATCTAAAAGACAAACAAATTTATTCTTTAGATATGGGGGCACTTATTGCCGGGGCAAAATATAAAGGAGAATTTGAAGAGCGTTTAAAATCGGTGATAAAAGAAGTTACTTCTTCTAATGGGGAAATAGTGTTGTTTATTGATGAAATTCACACGTTGATTGGTGCCGGTGGCGGACAAGGAGCTATGGATGCCGCAAATATTTTAAAACCGGCATTAGCCAGAGGCGAATTGAGAGCAATTGGCGCAACTACGCTCGATGAATACCAGAAATATTTTGAAAAAGACAAAGCACTGGAGCGTAGATTTCAAAAGGTAATTGTGAATGAGCCTGATACGGAAAGTGCTATTTCAATTTTGCGAGGAATTAAAGAAAAATATGAGAACCATCATAAAGTGCAAATTAAAGATGATGCTATAATTGCTGCTGTAGAGCTTTCACAACGTTATATTTCGAACCGATTTTTACCAGACAAGGCTATTGATTTAATGGATGAAGCGGCCGCAAAATTAAGAATGGAAATAAATTCAAAACCTGAAGAATTAGATGTTTTGGATCGAAAAATAATGCAGATTGAAATTGAAATTGAAGCCATTAAACGTGAAAAGGATGAAAAAAAATTAGCAAGTTTAAAAGAAGAAGTTGCCAATTTAAAAGAAATACGCAACGAAATAAATGCGAAATGGGTGAGCGAAAAAGAACTGGTTGAAAATGCGCAGGCCAGCAAAGAAGCCATCGAAAATTATAAATTGGAAGCCGAACGCGCCGAACGTGAAGGAGATTATGGCAAAGTGGCCGAAATTCGCTATGGTAAAATTAAAGAAGAGCAGCAAAATTTGGAAAAACTTCAAAAGGAGCTAGCCGAAAATCAAGATTCTGCTTTAATTAAAGAAGAAGTTACCCGAGAGGATATTGCTGAAGTTGTGGCTAAATGGACAGGGATTCCAGTTACAAAAATGCTGCAAAGTGATCGTGAAAAGTTATTGAATTTAGAAGAGGAACTGCACAATAGAGTTGTTGGTCAGGAAGAAGCAATAAGTGCCGTAGCAGATGCCGTAAGGCGATCAAGAGCCGGCTTGCAGGACGTAAAAAAACCGTTGGGCACTTTTTTGTTTTTGGGAACTACCGGTGTTGGTAAAACCGAACTTGCAAAAGCACTGGCCGAATATTTATTTGATTCGGAAAATTCAATAACACGTATTGATATGAGCGAATATCAGGAACGCCATGCCGTAAGCCGACTTATAGGTGCGCCTCCGGGATATGTTGGTTATGAAGAAGGCGGACAATTAACAGAAGCGGTTAGACGTAAACCCTATTCCGTAATTTTATTGGATGAAATTGAAAAAGCACATCCCGATACTTTTAATATTTTATTGCAAGTATTAGATGAAGGAAGACTTACAGATAACAAAGGCAGGGTTGCAGATTTTAAGAACACTATTATCATTATGACTTCAAATATGGGGGCGTCTATTATTCAGGAAAGGTTTGAAAATATGGACATGAATAAACGCGATTTAATAACTGAAGCTACAAAAGCTGAAGTTTTAGTCTTGCTTAAACAAATAATCAGACCTGAATTTTTAAACAGGATTGATGAGATTATTATGTTTACACCTTTAAATAAAGAAGAGATTCATCAAATTGTTAAAATACAATTAGATGCTTTGGCTAAAATGTTATTGACAAAAGACATTCATATTGATTTTTCTGAACAGGTAATTGAAACATTGGCAATTAAAGGTTACGATCCCCAATTTGGTGCAAGACCTGTAAAACGTGTGATTCAAAAAGAAGTCTTAAATGAATTGTCCAAAGAAATTTTATCGGGTAAAATAACGGCTGATAGTCATATTTTATTGGATGCTTTTGACGATAAAATTGTGTTTAGAAATAAAGTATC
>JAENXD010000112.1 GCA_016649745.1 Flavobacteriaceae bacterium
ATAGTCTGCTTCTTGTAAAATTATTGAAGTTGTGTCTATTTCAATTTTTACCCAATCGTTTTCAATACTTACTTTTGGTTTGTAAGGGCCATAAGTATAGTATTTTTCCAACATATTTGTGATTAATGCGTTATCATTTTTTCCTGCCAATAATTCCGGGAAAATGGTAAAAAGGAAATCGTCTATTTTATGAACTATTTGCATTTATTGTAAAATTGAATAATGTTGCGGCAGCAACATTGCATTTAAAATATTTGTGGAACAAATATAATTAATTTAAAGGGTTTAGGATTGTACTAAAATCTTTAATTAAAAAAATAGCTGACATTACAATAAAAATACTATATTTGAATTATAGGGTTTTCATAGGCCCTGTGATTTATAGAATTTAATAGCTTCTATAAATTTACAAAGCAATTTTTCCCACCTCAAAAACATTTCATAGTGTAGCAGAGGTGGGTTTTTTATTTCCTTTTATCAACTGAATCTTGATTAAAACTTACAAGATTAAACATCTCCCTCAATCTACTTCTAGCCCGGCCTCCATAGCGTGCTTCCAGTTCTTCGGCGTTGAGGTTGGTGGTAATGTGAATTTTCCTTTTTAAGCTATAATAGCTTACCTCGTTTTTGCATTTATTTTTAAATTTTCCCCCATTAAGGTTAGCTTATATTTTTGTAACCTGCTATTGGGTTTGTCAGGCAGTATCATTTCAATAACACCAAATTCAAGTGCCCGATTTAGATAGTTTTCCATAAAGTTTTTTCTGTCGGACAATCCTATTTTATCTTGAATTTCTTGTCGGCTCATTTCATCTTTTAGCACTTTTACCAACTCCATAACTTGGGGGGTGACTTGGGGGGTAATGGTTTTAGCCGCAGGAAAACTCATTCGTAAAAAGTTTTCCGAAAACATAAAACATTCTTTAGGGTAACTCTCTAAAATACGTGGCACACCAGACCCTAAATGCTCTACAAGATCCAAATCTTTATACACCCTCATTAATTCCTTGTTACGAGGGACAGAAAAACCTTCAAAAAATTCATTTTCACTTAATCCTTCCGGCAATCCACCGGCAGAGGTAATTTCAAATCTATCAGAAAAAATCTCAAATTTAGGAGGTACCTCTTTTGAGTAGTCATTATGCACAAAAGCATTTATAATGGCTTCGCGAAGCGCAATAGGATTCCATAATCGTTTTTCTTGGCGTTCTTTTGAAGTAATTTTGGTTGTGGTAGTATTTTCCAATTCCATTTTATCCAACACTTGTTTGGTTGCCTTAATTAAAGAACTGTACCCGTATTCATTGCTTTCTATTAAATCGACCCTGTTATTGCCCTCATATTTAGCCACTTTGATAGAAACACCATTAATGTCTGAAAGCAAATAAGCTACATAATTATATTCCCCATCGGGTGTAATTAATTCAAGATTATTGGCAAATTGAGCATTTAATTTTATACCAAGCGCTTCGTAATAAATTTTTAGCTGCTCAAAAGACAATTCCTGTTTGTTGGATTTGATTTTACTGATAGAATTTCTGGTTCGCTTAGCAAATAGTTCTTCAATCATCTTAACTGGCATTGGTTCAGCCGCTGTCCCAATTCTGATGAAACAACCTTTTGCTGACATTCCATTTTTTCTCAAATAATATGGCTTTTCAGAGCCACTTGCCAAATTTAATTTTATAATATTTTTACCTTCTCTTTCTTCATGAATCACATCAAACAAACCTAAACAAGATGGTGATATATTATTTTTGAGGCGATCTTTTATTTTAAGCATATCACCATCCATATCAGCCACACCAACGGGATTTTCATTTTTATCGATGCCAATATATATCACACCGCCGCCGTGGTAGTTTAAGAACGCCACCACTTCTTTTTCTAATCCTTCTGTAAGTTCCTGTTTGTATTCTATGCGATTAGTTTCACTCATTTTTCAATTTTACCACTAATTTTTTATTGCTTTTTTTAATAATTTTAATTAACGCTTATTCTTTGTTTTATTTTTATAAAAATTTAATTATAAATAACGTGTAAATAATAGATAAAATAACAGCAATTAGCACCATAATAGTTATTTTTTATTAGCAATTGAATTTTAAAAGTTTGTTAAACGAGGTTAAAAGTAACAAAAAAACAGGGCATAAAATAGAAACATTCATTTTTATTAAATTGGACAAGAATTGTTTTTAATAGTTTTAAAAGAATTATTTTTCACATGCTTTTATAAAAAAATTATGCTATATTTGAAATTCAGAGTTGTCGCTAGGCAACTCATCTTTTTCATAGCAATTTTTTTAACCCACCTCTTTTATAGCAATTTTTGAGGTGGGTTTTTCATTTTCTTTTGTCAACTAATGCTTGACCAAAGCTAATAAGGTTAAACATTTACTCATTCCCTTTTTATTGGTTTTTGTATTCGTGATGTGCTTCGCAGTTACTCATCCCTCTTTTATTGGTTTTTGTATTCGTGAATGTTTAATCTCAAATCCTTTTATCTTTTGATGATTAGACAAAGCCAATGAGATTAAACATTTGACTCTTGTCTGACAGATCCTATTTTTTCATAATTTTTGACACCTTGTTTTGTTAAAAACGAAATATGAAAATTTAATTGACCAGTTAACAAATTGCTAGAAATTAAAAATCATCCTATTATATTTTTATCGGACAAAAATGTAAAATAATTAATAATAGAATATTACTTATAATTGTATTTGTTACTTTTTTTGTAACTTTGAAAATATTTAGTAACAAATAAATTATGGAATCAGATAGTAAAAGCCATAGCAAACTTATTAAATCTGCTAAAAAACTCTTTTGGAAATATGGCATTCATAAAGTAACAGTTGAAGAAATATGCAGTGAAGCTGGCATCAGTAAAATGACTTTTTATAGAAACTTTAAAAATAAAAATGAAGTAGCCGAAAAAGTAATTGACAACTTTACTCAAAGTTACATGAGCAAATATAAATCGATTATGAATGATGAGGAGCCTTTTAAATTCAAAGCTCAAAAACTGGTAGCATTAGAACATGAAACAGTTATCGGCATCAGCCAGGAATTTATCAAAGATATTTATCAAAAAGACGATAGTGAATTGGTTAATAAACTTGAAAAATTCAGAAAAAATGTAATTAATGATATGATGTTTGAATTTAAGCAAGCACAGGAAAAAGGAGAAATAAGAAAAGATTTAAATTTAGACTTTATGCTTTATATGCTTAATGACATAAATGATAAAATTTTAGATGAAAAGCTCAATAAAATGTTTCCGAAAAAAGAAGATTTGGTTATGCAATTAACCAATTTCTTTTTTTACGGTATTTTACCCTAATATTTAATGATAAAAAAAATTTACATAATAGTATTTATAATGCTTTCAACAGGTATATTAGCTCAAAATAAATTTGATTTTAAAGGGCAGCTATCAGGTATCACTAGTTTTAGTCCAAATAATGATTTAGATTGGTTTGCCGGCGGAAGATTTATTCCTGAAGCTTCTTATAATATTACATTAGATAGTATTCATAATCTTGATTTTAATGTAGCAGCAAATATTTGGGGTTCTGTTTTATTTCATCCGTTTGATGCTTCCGAAACAGAAGGCAATATTGAGCCGTATAGAATTTGGGCACGTTATACTGGAAAACAATATGAAGTTCGCCTAGGGCTTCAAAAAATAGATTTTGGTGTTGCTACGCTATTAAGACCATTACAGTGGTTTAATCAAATAGACCCAAGAGATCCTTTGCAATTAACAAATGGCGTTTACGGTGCATTAGGTCGCTATTACTTTTCAAATAATGCTAATATCTGGCTTTGGGCATTATATGGCAATGAAAAAACAAGAGGTTTTGATGCGGTGGAAACCAATAAAAATATTCCAGAGTTTGGAGGACGTTTTCAATATCCTGTACCAAAAGGGGAAATAGCATTTTCGTATCATCATAGAAATGCCAATTCAGAAAATTTAGCCACCATTCAACAATATGAACATATTGCAGAAAATAGATTTGGTTTAGATGGAAAATGGGATGTAACTGTTGGGATTTGGTTTGAAGCAACTTATACTACTAAAAATAAGGATTTGGGAGATTTAACCAATCAGAGTTTATTAAATTTAGGAGCGGATTACACTTTTGGCCTCGGTAATGGATTGAATGTAGTTGCTGAACATTTAATTTCATCTTTCAATAAAGATGCTTTTTCTTTTAAAAATACCGATAATACAACTGCAATTTCAACATCCTACCCTCTTAATTTTTTCGATAATGTCAGTGCTATGTACTATTATAATTGGAATAAGAAAGATAGTACTGTATTTTTAAATTACGAGCATCAATTTAAAGACTTATCCGGTTATGTGATGTTGTATTACAATCCAGAAGTTCAACAAGGCATTCAAAATAACGAATTAACAACTAATTTTTCAGGTCCAGGCATCCGACTGATGCTTGTATATAATTACTAAATACCATGAACTATGAATGATAAAATTATCAGTTTAAAACATATTACCAAACGCTTTAAAGTAGGTGAAGGTGAATTTACAGCATTAAAAGATATTAACTTGGAATTTGAAAAAGGAGAATTTGCAGGCCTTGTAGGTCCTAGCGGTTCAGGAAAAACAACGCTTTTAAACATAATTGGTTCTTTAGACAGTCCTACTGAAGGGCAAGCTATAGTTATGAATAAAGACATTGCAACACTTTCTCATAAAGAATCGGCACAGCTTCGCAACCATCATATTGGTTTTATATTTCAAGTGTACAATTTATTGCCTGTATATACAGTGTATGAAAATGTTGAATTTGCACTTTTGCTTCAAAATCATAGTAAAGCAGAACGCCATAAAATGGTGATGGAAGCTTTAGAATGGGTTGGTTTAACAGATATTGCCAACAAAAAGCCAGATAAAATTTCGGGTGGTGAAGGTCAGCGTGTGGCGATTGCCAGAGCCATGGTAAAACGTCCTGAAATTCTAATTGCAGATGAACCTACTGCCAATTTGGATGCAGAAAATGCACACATCATTTTAAAAATGATGAAAAAATTGAACAAAGAATTAAACACCACATTCTTATTTTCTACACACGATGAAAAGGTAATGAAATACCTTAATAGAATGGTATCATTACGTGATGGAAAGGTTGAAAAAGATGAAATATTAGTTAAAGAAGCATATTAAAAATGAAACTTGCATTTCAACTGGCATATAAAAATTTAATAGGCGCAGGCGTGCGAACGTGGCTTAATGTGGCTGTATTGTCCTTTGCTTTTGTCATCATTATCTTTTTTAACGGATTGATGGATGGTTGGAATCAACAAGCAAGAACAGATACCATTGCTTGGGAATACGGAAATGGTAATTTACGCAACAACGCTTATGATCCATTCGATCCTTTTACCTTACAAGATGGTCACGCAGTATTTCCTTCGGAATTAAAAAGAGATTTAACACCAATTCTAATTCAGCAAGGCACTATTTATCCAGAAGGCAGAATGGTTTCTGTTTTATTAAAAGGAATTAATCCAGATCAGAATATTCTTGAAATTCCAACGGAAGCTTTTAAAAATAGTACCGCAAAAATCCCAGTTATTATCGGTAATCGAATGGCTGAAACTGCAAAACTAAAAGTAGGTGACGAAGTATTACTTCGTTGGCGTGATAAAAATGGTACGTTCGATGCAACCAATGTTACTATTGTTAAAATTTTTGACACCACAGTTGCCGGAGTGGATAGTGGTCAATTGTGGTTGCCAATAGAAACTCTTTGTGAAATGACTGGTTTACAAGAGCACGCAACCATTGCTATTGCCAATTCCAACTACACACACAAACCTGTTGAGAGTTGGAATTTTGAAAGCCAACAAGCGATGCTTCAAAATTTAGATGATATTATTGGTATGAAAAAAATAAGTACCTCTATTTTATATCTATTGCTATTAGCTATTGCACTGCTTGCTATTTTCGATACACAAGTGCTATCTATTTTCAGAAGACAAAAAGAAATAGGAACTTACATTGCTTTAGGAATGACACGTTCTCAAGTAGTAAGAATATTTACAGTTGAAGGCAGTATGTACAGTTTGTTAGCAATGCTGGTTGGTTGTTTATATGGTATTCCGTTGTTTATTTATTTGGCAACAACGGGAATTGGAATGCCACAAGCTTCACAAGAAATGGGGATTTCATTGGCTGACAGAATTTTCCCAATATTTGGAATTCAACTTATTATAGGCACTATTTTATTAGTGACTATTTCGGCAACCATAGTGAGTTATTTACCAGCAAAAAAGATATCTAAAATGGATCCAGTATTGGCTTTAAAAGGAAAACTACAATAAAAAATGAAATTAGCTTTAAAATTAGCATACAAAAATTTAATAGGAGCAGGATTACGCACATGGCTTAATGTAGCTGTGTTATCGTTTGCGTTTATTATCATTATCTTTTTTAACGCCTTATTACAAGGCTGGAACAATCAAGCTAAAGAAGATGGCATTGCCTGGGATTATGGGTACGGTCATATCTTAAACAATAATTACGATCCTTACGACGCATTTACATTGCAAGACGGGCACGGTAAAATCCCTAAAGACATTATAAATGCAACCCCTATACTAATACAACAAGGTTCTATTTTCCCAGGTGGAAGGATGGTGTCAGTTCTTTTAAAAGGGATAGATCCCAATCAAAATATTCTTAAAATTCCTTCAGCAGTATTTAAAAATTCTTCGGCTGCAATTCCTGCTGTTATAGGTAAACATATGGCTGCTTCTGCCAATCTTAAAATAGGAGATGATGTTATATTACGTTGGCGTGATAAAAATGGCACTTTTGATGCTTCCAACATTACCATCGTTGCTATTTTTGATACGACGGTTGCCTCAGTTGATGCGGATCAAATTTGGCTACCATTAAATAAATTATGGGAAATGACCGATTTGCAGAATCAGGCTACCATGTTTGTAGTTAATAAAGACTATCAAATTAAAACATTGGATAACTGGAACTTTGTGACCCAAAAATTACTTTTAAAAGATATAGAAGATGTGATTGCTACAGAAAGCATCGGTTCTGCAGTGATGTATTTAGTCTTTTTACTCATTGCTTTATTGGCAATTTTCGATACACAAGTGCTTTCCATTTTTAGAAGACAAAAAGAAATTGGAACTTATATTGCACTTGGTATGACGCGACCAAAAGTGGTTAATTTATTTACCATAGAAGGAACTATGCATAGTATTTTCGCCATTTTAGTAGGTGCTATTTATGGCATTCCAATTTTCATATATCTCAATCAATCAGGAATTAAAATGCCTGAATTTGCAGGAAGTATGGGGATAGGATTGGATAAAGCCATTTTTCCTGTTTACGATCCAATGATTATATTATTAACCATATTGTTTATCATTTTAGCATCTGCAATTGTAAGTTATTTACCTGCACGTAAGATTGCAAGAATGAATCCAGTATTAGCTTTAAAAGGAAAATTACAATGATAAAATTTTTATTGAAAGGTATTTTACGAGATAAAAGCAGAAGCATGCTTCCTATCATTATTATAACTTTAGGTGTTGGTTTAACCGTTTTTTTAAGTGGTTATTTAAAAGGTGCGTTTGGTGATATTGTAGATCAGAATGCTCGTTTTGACACAGGCCATGTGAAGGTGATGACACAAGCTTATGCCGAAAACAAAGATCAAATTCCTAACGATTTAGCGTTATTAGACGCTTCGGAATGGATTGACACGCTACGTACTGAAATTCCACAAATGCAGTGGATACAACGTATTAAGTTTGGTGGATTGATTGATGTGCCAGACGAAAACGGAAACACCAGAGCACAAGGACCAACTACCGGAATGGCGCTCGAATTATTTTCAGAAAATAGTGGTGAAAATAAACGAATGAATATTGAAGCTTCTTTGGTTAAAGGAACGATCCCAAAAAAATCTGGAGAAGCTATTATTGGTGATGATTTTGCTGAAAAATTAAATTTGAAACTTGGCGATGAGATTACCTTTTTTGGTTCTACTATGAATGGGAGTATGACTTTTAAAACATTTAAAATTAGTGGCACTATTAGATTCGGCACATCTGCCATGGACAAAAGCGCCTTTATTATTGACATTAGCGACGCCCAATTAATGTTGGATATGGATAATGCTTCTGGTGAAATTTTAGGGTATCTAAAAAGTGGTGTGTACGATCAAGAAGCAGCAGATAATATTGCGACAACCTTTAATGGCAAATATAAAAATAGTACCGATGAGTTTTCGCCGGAAATGCTCACTTTAAGAGAGCAAAACAATTTGGCAAGTTTGCTCGATTACGCCAGTGTCATGTCTGCACTTTTCATTTTCATTTTTGTATTGGCGATGTCTATTGTACTTTGGAATACAGGCTTATTAGGTGGCTTAAGACGCTATCAGGAATTTGGAATTAGATTGGCGCTTGGTGAAGCCAAAGCACAAATATATTGGTCTATGGTGTTAGAAGCCGTTTTAATTGGAGTTATAGGATCTATACTTGGCACTGTTATTGGACTTGGTTTAACATATTATATGCAAGTTGTTGGGATTGATATTAGTAGTTATTTAGAAAATTCATCTATGCTTATGCCTTCTGTTTTAAAGGCAAAAGTAACGCCTAATTTGTTTTACATTGGTTTTATTCCGGGTGTATTTGCCATGGTTTTTGGAACGATGTTAGCAGGAATAGGAATTTACAAACGTGAAACAGCCAATTTATTTAAAGAATTAGAAGTTTAAGAAAAAAATGATATTATAAATAAGCAAAAAATGAGACATTCAAAAAACAATATAATTTTTAGTCTATTACTTTTCAGTTTAATAGTTATCTTTTCAGGATGTAAATCTGATAAGAAAACAGATGAAAATAAAATAGAATCTACCATACAAAAAGAAAGTGAATACATCAATAATGAAGATTCATCCGTAATTGAACCTAATTTGGAAGCAATTAAAACGAAACAAAAGGATGTTCCAACAGAAAAGGAAATATCTAACAATTCTAAAGAAACAAGTAAAGAAAAGCCTGTTGAAGTAATTGTGAGTACTCCTGATAAAAAAATTGAGACACCAATAACAGAAAATACCAATAAAACCAAAACTGATGTTACAGAAAAGGGAGATGCAAAAGCACCTCTAGAAGAAGAAGAAAAAAATAACACCCAAAAATCTTCTTCTCAAGATGCCAAAACCATCATAAAAAAAGTAGATGATAATATGAGTTCTGATACCCAAATCTCGGTCTCTGATATGGTTATTCATGGCAAAAGAGACAGCAGAACAATAACCTCAAAAAGTTATACCAGAGGCAAACATGATTCGTTTACCGAATATTTAGCACCAGCCAGAGAAGAAGGAACTAAAATGTTAAAGCTAGAAGATAGGTTATGGATTTATTCGCCTTCAACAGACAGAACCATACAATTGTCTGGTCACATGTTACGTCAATCAGTTATGGGTTCAGATTTATCTTACGAGGATATGATGGAAGACAGAAAACTTACTGAAATGTACACTTCAAAAATTATTTCGGAAGAAGTAATAGATGAAAGGAATACTTATAAATTAGAGTTGATTGCCAAAGTAGATGATGTTGCGTATTACAAACGTATGATTTGGATAGATCAAGAGCGTTTTGTGCCTTTAAAAGAGGAGCTTTTTGCTAAAAGCGGACAATTGTTAAAGAAAACTACCATGAGTGATGTAGTTAAAATTGATAATAGATGGTATCCTAAAAAAGTGAATTATAAAGATATGCTTAAAACAGGGGAAGGAACAGACTTTGTAGTTAAAACGATTGAATTTAACCCTAAAATTTCTGAATTTATTTTTAATAAAAGTTCATTAAAGAAGTAATTATTATGATATTGAGATTTATGATCAGTTAGATCGGTTAAATTGAAATCCGACACCAATAAAAAATCGGACTTTATTTGTACTATTTAGTCAATCCTTAAAAAGCATCTAACGTGCTATATATTAATAATATAATTGATATTTTATTTGTTTAAATCTGCAAGTTTTTGTATATTTATATCGTAAACCTTGCAATTTAAAATTATGTTAGCCAAGC
>JAENXD010000234.1 GCA_016649745.1 Flavobacteriaceae bacterium
ATCGCTCATTCTGTAAATCTTTATGACTTAAAACCAAGATTAACCATTTTTGCTCGTGCAATAACTGGAGAATCCATTGAAATTTTTGAGGCAGAAAGAGAAGGCGGATACAAAAATAACAACTTTTTTCTCCCTGTTAAGTTTGCCGAGTTTCCTTCAGAAGAGGAAAATATTTCATTTTACTTATTCAGAATATTGTACTTGTCGGTTCAAAAGAATTTAAACTTAAATTGGAACGACAATCAGGAACACGATTTGTTGGAGTCTCAGCAAAAAGCGTTGCAAACCTCAAGAATTGTGTTGGAAACGCTATTCAAACAGTTTCCTGTCACCAGAAATTACCACGAAAAATTCATCCAATTTTATAAGGGAAAAGTAAAAGAAGAATCGTTAGCCGACAACACTTTCATTTACGGAAAATGGATGCGAAATAACCTGGAAAAATCTTCGGAAAAAACATTGGAAAACTTTACCGATAAAGTTAAAAATGCCAACGAAGATCAGCCAAAAACCATCTTAAAATCAAAAGCTGTTGAAGAAATAATTTCAGTTCAGGTCGATCAAAAACAACAAGAAGATGCGGTATTGCAACATCAATTTGAAAAAGTGGAAACTGCCGAAGAGTTTGGCGGAAATTTTAGGGATTTTGACGGCGATGATGATTTGGAGAATCATTCCAATGCGTTGGATGAACTTAATATGAAATTTACTGTTCGCGTTGATGATACGGTACATTCGGTTTATCAGGCCGATTTCATTGAAAATACGACGGTTTCAGAAAGTGCCGAATATGACAGTGCCGGTTATCACATTATGTATGATGAGTGGGATTATTCCAAACGCACCTATAAAAATAACTTCTGTAAAGTATACCCAAAAACATTGTTAAAATCGAATGTTTCCTATTATAAAAAAACATTGTTGAAAAATAATTTAACCTTAATTGGACTGCGGAAAATGTTGACGACGGTAAATAATAAATACCAATTTCAGCGCAGGCAAACACAAGGTGAGGAGTTCGATATTGATGCGATAACCGATTTATTTGTTGATGTACACTCAGGACATACACCTTCAGAAAAAATATACCTTTCCAAACGCAAGAAAGAGAAGGATTTGTCCGTTTTATTATTGTTGGACATTAGTTTGTCCAGTGATAGTTATGCTGCCGGAAACAGGGTAATTGATGTTGAAAAAGAAGTGTCTATTTTATTCGGAGAACTTTTGAATGAATTTAATATCGATTTTTCAATTGATTGCTTCTATTCAAAAACAAGAAACCATTCTGCCTACATTACCATCAAAGATTTTGATGAAGATTGGAGCAAGGCAAAATTTAAGGTAGGAGCCGTTGAACCAAGCGGATACACCAGAATTGGTGCTGCTTTACGACATTCAGGTGCGTTGTTGGACAAGCGTGACACCAAAAATAAATGGGTTATTTTAATTTCTGACGGAAAGCCAAACGATTACGATAAGTATGAAGGGAAATATGGTGTTAATGATGTGAAACAAGCCTTGCGCGAGTTAAATGAACGCCAAATAAACTCGTATGCCTTGGCGATTGAAGCCTCTGCAAAATATTATTTACCTCAAATGTTTGGGCAAAATCATTATCAAATTTTAACAACGCCCGTTGAATTGCTAAAATCTTTGGTGCAACTATTCGAAAAAATTAGGCATCAATCTTAAAGTCAAATTCTTTTTTGCAACTATTTTTTATAGGTGTTGAATATTAATAAAATAATAAAAGACTAAAAGACTAAAAGGTATTTTATTAGTATATTTGTACCATAATTTAAAAGAAAAATAAAATGATGAATATCACAAAAGAAAAAACTGTGGCAGAGGTAGTTGCACAAAATATGGGAGCTGACCATGTTTTTAGTAAATATAAAATCGATTTTTGTTGTGGAGGAGGTGCCACACTTGAAACTGCCTGCAAAGAGAGCGGTGTTGAATTTGAAGTTTTGAAAAAGGAAATTGAAATGTTGTCGAACAAAATTTCAAGCAACTCTAATTTTTAACAACCATCTTTATTAAAATCAAAAATTTTACAAAATGAATTCTTTTTTATCTACCGTTGAAAAATTGCCAAAAGGACATCCTGTAGAAGTATATTATAGAGAAAGTGCCTTAATTCAGGATATATTATTGGAATTGACTGAAGCAGATCCTGTTGAAGATTTTCAAAAATATTTTAACATTTTCAATCAGTTAACGACTATTGAAAAACGATTTGCACGTAAAGAAAATCAGTTGTTTCCTTATTTGGAAAAAAAAGGCTGGGAAGGTCCAAGTCAGGGAATGTGGTCTTTTCATGACAATTTGAGAGCGCAAATCCGATTGTTAAATGATTACAATACTGAAAAAAACACCACTAAAATTATTGAAAATATTCCTTATTTGGTGGAAGGAATTAAACGTTTATTAAGCATTGAAGATATGCGTTTGTTTCCAAACTCACTTGAATTGTTAACTGAAGAAGAGTGGAAAGAGTTTTATCAGGGAGATGAAGAAATAGGATGGATGTTGTTAGTGAAACCAACACCGTATCCAGCAATTGAAGAAACAAAATATGTTCATCCCAGCGAAGATTTTACCCCACGCAATTTGTCTTTTTCTTTGGATAATACCTTTCATTATGACGAGGGTTATATGACGCCGGAACAAGTGAATCTGTTATTGCGTTTTTTACCTGTTGATATCACTTACGTCGATGAAAATGATAAAGTAATCTTTTACAATAGGGGCGATGACAGGGTTTTTACCAGAAGCAAAGGAATTATTGGTCGCGAGGTTCGTTTTTGCCATCCGCCAAAAAGTGTGGATATGGTATTGAGAATTGTAGCTGAATTTAAAGCCGGAACTAAAGACGTTGCAGAGTTTTGGTTTAATTTCAAGGGTAGAATTATCCATATCAGGTATTTCGCCATCCGCGATAACGAAAAAAATTATAAAGGTGTCATTGAGATGTCACAAGATATTACTGAAATTCAAAAGCTGGAAGGCCAACAAAGGTTGTTAGACTGGGATTAAACATTTTTAAATATGGAATCACAGTCAATAAATGCAAAAAACATCTACTATCCGCCGGGAGGTATTTTAATGTGGATTATTATTTTTTTAGAGTTGTTTACTTTCGGAATAGCCTTGATTGCTATGGTGATGTACAGTAAAGACGAACCCGAGGTTTTCCATAGTTCCAGGTTGCTTTTAAACACAACTTTCGGAATTGTTAACACCATTTTTTTAATAACCAGCGGCTTTTTTATGACACAAGTTGTCATTAGTTTTAAGGTCTTAGCTATTAAAAAATCGACATTTTATTTAAAATTAACGATGTTGGGAGGTGTGCTGTTTTTAATTTTAAAAAGTATTGAATATTACGGTAAAATGGAAGCCGGTTTAACCATTAACCACAATATATTTTTCACTTTTTACTGGATGCTTACTTTATTTCATGTCATTCACGTCATTGTAGGGTTGGTGATATTAAGTTCAATTTATGTTGGGTTAAACAAAAAGAACAAGGTTTTAGAACTGGATGATGTTGAAGCAAGCGCCACATTTTGGCATATGTGCGATCTGATTTGGCTCTTATTATTTCCTGTAATTTACTTAATTTTTTAAATGAAAAAACAATTGAATTTTAAAATTTGGTTAGTGCTTTTAGTCATTTCAATATTGGCGGCATTGATTGTTAAATTGGATATTGGATTAAATGTTGCAGCAGCAATTATTTTGGCGTTTTTTATGCTGAAATTTCTTTTGGTGTCATTTTACTTTATGGAACTTAAAAAAGCAAATATTTTTTGGAAATGGGCCGTAACCATTTTTGCATCAGTATTTTTGGCCATCGTTTTAATTGTTTTTTAAAATGGCATAACATAAATTATATTAAAAAAAGTTTAAAAAAATTGACAAATGTCATTATTTATTTGCTTTAATGATTATACTTTTGTCAAAGAAATGATACAAAAAGAAAATTCCTGATTTAAGAGAATTAGTATTTTTTGAAATAAAAATTTAGTTAGTAGTTTAAGTTAGAACCAAAATATTGATTGTAAAATCAAAAATTTTGGTTCTTCTTTTTTATACCAATTGAATTTTTCTACCCCTGAGCGTGTTTACTGAGCGTAGCCGAAGTATAGTCGAAGGGTAAATGTTGTATTAAAAATTTGAATTATTTTTAGTTCAGTTTAGAAATAAA
>JAENXD010000259.1 GCA_016649745.1 Flavobacteriaceae bacterium
AGTAACTCCATTATAACTTAACTCATATGCTTCTGCCGATTGTCCGTCAACCGCCCCACCTGCACCTCTGCTAAAAGCAATGGTTAAATCATTTGAATTCCCCGAATTTATTCCAGTTGTTATCATAACACCAGAATAATCCACGTCAACACTTGGAATTACCAAAATTGAAGGGAAAACATTCTCAGGATTCAACAAATATTTTTGACGCCATTTAAAACTACGTTCCGTATAAGGAGAAGCCCAAACGTCTTTTATTCCTTGTAAAATTTTATCTCTTGCAACAACATTAAATAATGTTAAATTTAAACCAGCTCCAGAAAAATCCTTTAAATCTTCCATATTGGTATCGCTTCGTAAAAAAACAGGAATTTCCCCTAGCTTTTTTCCTAAAACTGCTTGAAACTCTTTTTCCATCTGAGCAACAAAACCAGCTTTCAAAGGCATTTTTTTAATGGCAGAACTTAAAATTTCCAATTGCTTTAATTGAAATTTTTCAACATCACTTTCAATACTATTTTGTGAACGCATTTTTTCAGCATCCGCAAACATTTTAGTTAAAAATTCCCAATATGAAACTGTTTGCCCAAGCATTGTTTGATCCATATGTGATTTAAAAATCCCAAACGGAATTACAACCCCTTCAACCACTTTATCTGGAAACATTTTTTTAAGCTGCCCCAAATTCGCAGCCTTCGGTCCACATAATTTACCGGAATCCTTTGCATCAACATTTCTCATATTTAAAATGCTATTCACATCTAAGCGAATTTGTTCCACGGGAACGGCTATTTTTGTTTCGTTTCTTTCCTTTTTTGAAAATAAGTTTCGCTCTTCTAATATCATATCTTTTTCCAATTTCAAAATTACGTTTCCTTTATTTGAAACCGCATAAAATACTTTTTGACCATCAAATTTTTTTAAACTTTGAAGATTGTCATCAGACAGTGCTGCATTTGGTATTCCTAAGTTTCTCGCCAACAATTGCACATGGGAAACTAAATTTCCTTCAGCAACAGTAGCTATTCCTCCAACCGGTTTTAAATCGGATGGCGGTTTTTGAAAAATATAAATTTTGTTTGAAGAAACCTCAATTCCTTCAGGTGATCCATCAATTATAACCAACTCACCAAAAGCATATCCGGGATTTAAACCACGCACAGAACTTTGGTTTGAAATATTTAAAACTTTGTTGGTTAAAGAAGATTCGGTTGCAATAATATCCCCCAAATCAGCCACAGTTTTCCCCAAATGTAGCGCAATGGAACTTCTAATTTTATCATCAATAAAACCATAAGATTTTGGTTCAAAACCAGTGTAAATAGCAACAATATTTTCATAAGTTGCTTTCACCATAGAGGAACTCCACTCAACTTCACTCCTGGCCGATTGCAAAACGGCAGTTAACTCATTTAAAGTAAGTGAAGTTGTATTTTTTGGTTTTAAAACTTCTTCAATATTATTCCACTCCCACAACTCAATATAACCTGCTCCTGCAGTTGCCATTCCTAAATAATAGGTTTTATCTAACAACTCTTGTATGGTTGTTGGTTGCCATTGTGATGCGTTTTTAAAAATAATTTCTTCTAATTTTAATGAAGCATCTAGCAATTGTATTCTTGCAGTTGCTCTTTTTTCAATCAAAATTGCATTTCTGATTTCTAACAATAATTTGGCTGATTCTGAAACCAAATTAGCAGGTTTAGTTTCGCTACCATTTTTTTCTGCAAATTCTTTAATTGTTACTCCAATGGGAGTATTTTTAACCAAATTTGTTTTTTGAGGCAATGCATTAATATCAATTGGTTTGTAAAAATTATTCATAGTTACAATCAATTCATCAAATTTCAAGTTTAAAGCAGTGGTTAATTTTGCAGCATTTTTTGTTTTAAATTGTTTAACTTTTTCAATATCCGAAAATTCAGGTTGTCCGTGAATTTTAACGCGCAAATCCATAAATTGAGGGTGTAAATCCGATAAAACCTTCGATTGGCTTCGCATTAATTGCGCAATATTATCATCGCCTTTATGAGGAATATCATTTAAAGACTGACGAATTAAAAAGAAGTTTTTAGTAATACTGGTATCCCCCGTTAACAACCATTTATAAAAATCCACACCCCAAGCTTCTTCATCTTCAACCTGAACTGCACCTCTGTAATATTGCGCTTTTTGTAGAATCCAACCATTATCGACACTTCGCAAGTATTTATCTAATTGATATTGTTTTAAGCGAGAATGGTGATTTTGAGAATCCCAAAATTCTTGATTTGTGGTATAAGCCAATATTTGGCCAAGAAATACATGATTTTTCTTTCCAATATTTTCAACAACATCTCTATATCTGGCATGTTGTATCCCAGGACCAATTTCTTTAGGACAAGGATCTTTTGGATCTCTTATACTGCCATCTTTGCAAAACCAGCGAATATCTTTATATGGACCTCTAAATTCGTTTTTATAAATTCCAATTTGATCCTTAATGTATTGATTACTTAAATTTTGGGCAATTGTTAAAGTAGAAAATAGTACTAAGGTTAAACTATAAATTAATCGGTTTTTCATTTTATAAATTTAAAATTCAAAAGAGTATATTTCAAATATAATACCATTTTAAGAAATAATTCTTGTTTAAGAACTAAATCTCATTCCTTTTTAAATAAAAGAGCATGTCAAATTTTTAAACCTACCACAAAATTAATTTTCATTAAAAAATAACAGAAAAAGTACTTTCAGGATTAATTGAAACCAATAGCGTTTGTTGTTTTAAAATCTTGAATGCAGGAACTTTATGGAAACCTACAAAAACTAGAATAATAAATAATCAACTAATTTTTCAAAATTTAGATTATATATGATCTTTTTGTACAAAAGAAACATCGTTCACACAATTTATACCACTACAGCTTTACAAAATTTATTTTAAAAAAAATCAAAAAAAATGTTTGTTTATTATTTTAAAAGTGTCTTAATTTGCAACTGTCAAAAGCCGATGTAGCTCAGCTGGCTAGAGCAGCTGATTTGTAATCAGCAGGTCGTGGGTTCGAGTCCCTCTATCGGCTCCATAAAGTCTCTTTAAAACGAAGAGGCTTTTTTTTTATTTCAATTTTTGATTGTAAAATAGGGACGAGAAGTTTATCCTGAGCTTGCCTCGCCTTTTGGTAGGCAAAGCCGAAGGAAGTCCCTCTATCGGCTCCATAAAGTCTCTTCAAAACGAAGAGGCTTTTTTTTATTTCAATTTTTGAGTGTAAAATA
>JAENXD010000199.1 GCA_016649745.1 Flavobacteriaceae bacterium
CGTCAGATGTGTATAAGAGACAGCTTTCTGAGTGGCGCGCCATCGCACGATCTTCTGAAAGTTCTTTGTAGGTTGACCTATAAAAAGGCGGATTTGAAATAATGAAATCGTATTTCTCGTCAATTTCATCGGTGAATTCGTTTAATGAGCAGTAATAACAAAATAAACGATCTCTCCAGTCGCTGTTTTCAAAATTTTCAACTGTTTGCTCGTAAGCGGCGTCATTCAATTCAATGGCATCAATGGTTTCTGCATCACAGCGTTGCGCCATCATTAAAGCAATTAAACCAGTTCCAGCACCAATGTCTAAAATACTCTTCGGGCAAAAATCCAAATTCGCCCAAGCGCCCAACAAAACGCCATCAGTGCCAACTTTCATTGCTGTTTTATCTTGTTGAATGGTAAATTGCTTGAATTGAAAAGGTTTCATTTGACCTGAAGTTGGTAAGTTGGAAGATTTGAAAATTAAAAGTGATTAAAAAACACTTTTCTAAAGCTTTTAACTTTCTGACTAAATTTTTATTTAATGTCTGACAGTTTGTTCTAATGATGATTCAAATTTAGATTCTCAACAATGTATAATTTTTTAAATCTCGCTTAAATTTTTTACTCTTTTATTTTTTCTAAATCCAATAAAAAGGCATAGGACAAGGCAGTTCGCTTATATTTCTCAAAACGTCCTGATGCGCCACCGTGACCAGTTTCCATATTGCAATCCATCATAAGAAGGTTGTTATCCGTTTTCATGGCACGAAGTCTGGCAATCCATTTAGCAGGTTCCCAATATTGTACCTGACTATCCCAATAACCGGTTGTAATTAACATATTTGGATACGCTTTTGCTTCAACATTGTCATAAGGAGAATATGATTTCATATAATCATAGTATTCTTTGTCTTTCGGATTTCCCCATTCATCAAACTCAAAAGTAGTTAAAGGAATTGTTTCATCTAACATTGTGGAAACCACATCAACAAATGGAACTGCAGCAATTACGCCATTCCATAATGTTGGTTTCATATTTACAATTGCCCCCATCAGCAAACCTCCAGCGCTTCCTCCTAATGCGTATAGATGTTTACTGCTGGTATATCCTTCCTTTACCAAAAATTCACCTGAGTCAATAAAATCGGTAAACGTGTTTTTCTTTTTTAATAATTTACCATTTTCATACCAATCTCTTCCCATTTCCTGTCCGCCTCTAATATGTGCAATTGCGTAAACAAAACCTCTGTTTAACAAACTTAGTCGACCCGAATCAAAAGTAGGTTCAGTACTGTAGCCATAGGAACCGTAAGCATAAAGCAATAATGGCGTTTCAGCACTTTTTTCAATACCTTTTTTGTAGACCAAGGATATCGGAATTTTTGTGCCATCTTTTGCAGTCGCATATAATTGTTCAGAAGTATAATTATCAGATGAAAAACCAGCTTCTAAAACCTCATCTTGTTTAAGCAACACTTGTTCTTTTGTTTTCATATTATACTCATAAGTGCTATTTGGCGTAGTAAGAGATGAATAATTATACCGTAAAACATCAGTGTTAAAATCTAAATTAGCATTTGCATAAGCCAAGTAAGCAGGGTCATTAAACTTGATATAATGCTCATCACCACCCCATTTCATAATACGAATTGTTCTTAAACCGTTCAATCTTTCGCCAATTACTAAATAATTTTTAAAAAGATCAAAATCCTGTAAGAAAACACTGTTTCTATGCGGTATTACATCTTCCCAATTTTCTTTTGAAGTTGCTTTAACTAGCGTTTTTACCAAACGGAAATTTTTAGCATTTAAATTGGTTCTGATGTAAAAATAGTCGCCAAAGTGATCAGGTTGATATTCTAAGCCTCTTTCTCTTGGTTGTATGATTTTCCAGTCTCCATCAGGCGTATTCGCATCCAAATATTGAAACTCAGTTGAAAGTGTTTGAGAGCTGCCAATCATTAAAAATGCTTTGGATTTGCTCTTAAAAACTTGGCAACTATAAGTTTCGTCTTTTTCTTCATAAACAAGCACATCATCAGATTGATCCGTTCCCAGTAAATGTTTATAAATTTTATTTGTACGCAGTGTTTCAGGATCCTTAGTGGTATAAAAAACGGTTTTGTTGTCATTTGCCCAGGTTACACTTCCGCTTGTATTGCTTAATTTATCGGATAACATTTCTCCCGATGCTAAACTTTTAAAGTATATGGCATAGCTACGTCTTGAAACGGTATCAATGCCATACGCCAATAATTTGTTATTTGGACTCACAGATTGATCTCCAATGCCATAATATGAATGTCCTTTTGCCATTTTTGGCCCATTCAACATAATTTCTTCCTTTCCATCGCCATCAATTTTTTTTCTGCAATACAAAGCGTAATCTCCACCTTCTTCAAAACGGGTATAATAGGAATATTCATTATCATTCACCGGTACTGACTGATCATCTTTTTTTATACGATCTATAATTTCATTATATAATTTTAACTGAAACGCTTCAGTATGTTTCATTGCTTTATTTAAATAGTCGTTCTCGGCATTTAAATAATTTAAAACATCTTGGGTTTGTTTGTCAGGATTTTTAGCGTTTTTTTGTTCATCACTTAAACGCATCCAAAAATAATCATCAGTTCTGTTATCATTATGAATGGTTAATGATTTTGGATATTTTTTTGCAACAGGCGCATTATTTAAATGATTTGTCGATTTTTCGACTTTACAAGATGTGAAAATTAAAAATAATACTGCAATAAAATAATAGGTTTTTTTCATAACTGTTTTTGATTCGTAAAATAATTGATGATGCATTTTATTCAACCTAAATAAGGATTAAGCCATTAATAATGACATTTTCTAATTGTCTGTTTCTGCGAATTTAAAAAATATATTTAGAATTACTGCAGTCTGATAAAAAATTCCTCAAATGATGAGGAATTGGTAAAAATCTACCGTTATATCAGAAATGGTATTTAAGTGCTAAAAAAGCATCAAAAGGACTTTATAAAATTGTAGCTAATTTTTAATGAAGTAATTTTAATTTTGTGGAAGAAAGATGAAGAATATGACATAAAATATCAATGGAATTAAGAGACATCGGATATAATTAACGATAAGCCTTCTTTTGTTAAGGCAAAAATATAAAAAAAAGTTATAGTAATAAATTAAATTAGGATTTAGCCATAGTATCTAAAGGGGGAATTTGCTGAAAATGAGAATGTATTTAGGAATGGAAAAACTTATTTTTAATAGTTGGAGCTTTTCAAAGTTGACTCAACATTACAGTTTCCGATAAAAATCCTATACCAAACTTTTATATTCCTCAGTGTAATTGTGCCGCGACAATTCAAGCGTTAATTCACTGTGGATTGTTTCGGTTTTCATAAATGAAAATTGAAGCAGGCTTCTTTTAACTGCGGTATTTATTGCGCCTTTAACTCTTGTGATTCTGTTTGGATAAAGCTGGTTCTCTTCAGCAATTTTAAGGAAGTTTTCGGCTTCTTCAAAAGGAATTATAAACGCGCAATTTCCATTTTCCGACAATAATTTTGAAGTCGATTTCAATAAATCAGCATACGTTAAACTTTCTGAGTGGCGCGCCATCGCACGATCTTCTGAAAGTTCTTTGTAGGTTGACCTATAAAAAGGTGGATTTGAAATAATGAAATCGTATTTATCATCAATTTCATTTGTGAATTCAGCCAATGAAGCGTGGTAACAAAACAACCGATCGGCCCAATCACTGTTTTCAAAATTTTCAACTGTTTGCTCATAAGCGGCGTCATTCAATTCAATGGCATCAATGGTTTCCGCATCACTACGCTGCGCCATCATTAAAGCGATTAAACCTGTGCCGGCGCCAATATCCAATATGCTTTTGGGGTAAAAATCCAAATTCGCCCAAGCGCCCAACAAAACACCGTCCGCGCCAACTTTCATTGCTGTTTTATCTTGTTGAATGGTAAATTGCTTGAATTGAAAAGGTTTCATTTGGCCTGAAGTTGGAAGACTTGAAGTTAATAGTCATTAAAAAAATTAAGCATTCTGTACTTTACTGTTTTTTCTGAAGTTTAAAAAAAAATTGTGATAAAGGAATAAATAGCAACCCCGCAACCACAAAAATATAAAAGGCATTTTTTAAACCAAATGCGTGGGCCACATAACCAACTAATGGAGGGCCGACAAGCATTCCTACCGTTGCGTAGGTTGATATAATTGAAATCGCCATTCCCGGTGAATATTTTTTTGATGTCCCCGCAAGCATAAATGTCATTGGGAAAATAGCCGCCGTTCCAAGACCTACCAAGCTAAAGCCGATCAATGCCGGATAGAAATAAGGGAATGTTATTGCCAATAAAATGCCAACAGCGATTAAAAGCGAACTAAAAATATATATTTTTTCCAAGCCAATTGCCTCCACCAATCTATCTGAATAAAACCTGGAAAAAGCCATAGCTGCCGTAAATAATAAATATCCATAGGTAAAAATAGGTTCATTTATGACTTCTTTGAAATAAACACCGCTCCAGTCGAACATTCCTCCTTCGCAAATTGCGGCAAAAAAGACCAGTAATCCTAAATAAAAAATAAAAGGATCGGGTTTTCCAAATATTAACTTGTTACCAAAAGTTGATTTATCATTCTTAAGTGTATAGGAAAATATAAATAAGGAAATGATCGCTATAAATATGGCTATTGTAGCTAAATGTATATGTAAAGGTATGTTGTATTTTACCATAATGGTTGACAAAACAACGCCTAATAATCCGCCAGTGCTCCAAAGACCATGAAAAGAACCCACAATTTTTTTTGTATATTTTTTTTGAATGGTGATGGATTGAGTATTCATTGAAATATATAAAATACGCGAACTAAAAGAATACAAACTAAGCGCAGCCACCAGTAAAAATGGGGTATCGGCAAAACCGATAAACGTTAGGGCCAGTGTTAAAAACAACATCGCCACAATCAAAGGCTTACGACTGTCGAATTTTGAAACAAGCCAACCTGAAATTGGCAATCCAATAAGTGAGCTAATGGGCATTGCCAGCAACACGGTGCCTAATTGCGCTTCATCGAAATTAAAGAAATCTTTTATTGTTGGAATTCGGGAAGCCCAAGTGGCAAAACATAATCCCGATAAAAAGAAATAGGTGCTTAAGGCAGCGCGTTGTTTTGCTTTTAATGGCATTTTAAAATAAATCTTCAGCAAAAATAATAAAGTTTACGATAGGAAACTTTTAATTTAAGTTTATTAATTCACTATTTAAATGGAGGTCTTTTTTTTACTGCCCCCTAATCAGCCCCCTTTTTATTTAATCTAAAATGTATTCATTTATGACATCAAGCTCAATACCGGCGTATTCCGAGAATTCGTGTACTGTAACAAACTGACGAGGTTCTTTATCCAAAAACAATCTTATCTCCCTCAATAACTTACGACCATACCTTTCACTTCTTCCAGTGATGACTTGAATATCTTTTGGATATATACAAGTTCTTTTCTGCCTTTTCATACTCTATCTATGCTTTATC
>JAENXD010000127.1 GCA_016649745.1 Flavobacteriaceae bacterium
ATCCAAAAAATAATAATAAAAAAACATGGTAGAAGAGCAGTAAGTGTGTTTAAATACGGATTAGATTACTTGTCAAAATTTCTTTTGACTGGATTCAAGTCTTTGGAAAAAAACCTATTCTGCTTTTTGTCATGTACTTAACGTTAAAATAATAAAAATCACAAAAAAATGCTGCACTTTGGTTTAATTCAATGTGCAGTGTTTTTTTATGCCGAGTTTATAAACCTAATTTTAAGATAATTTTTTTATCCTTATGCTTCCATAAGCAATTGCTAAAACACCAATAATGGTAATGAAACCTCCTATTATAGCTATTGGTTGAGGAAATTGTCCAAAATACAGGTAAGCCCCAAACAACACAAAAAGGCCTCTTGTGCTTGATATAATTGCTCTGTGAGATGATGTTATGTATTGCAAAGCCAAATAACCCGCAATGACTGTTAGAAATGGCCCTAAAAGAGACCCTATAAAAATATTAATGAAAGCTGGTTTAGAAATTATAAGAGATTCTTGAAAGTAAATCATTGCCATTATTGAAAAAATAAGAATAAAAACACACCTACTGATTGTTAATAAGATAGGATGAATTTTAGCGATATTCTTTTTGACCACCACATAATTAACTGCAGAAAACATGCTATAAAATAAAACATCCCGGGTGCCATCAATAAACATATCCTGAAAGCCCATATTTCCTTTATAACTAATCACAAAAGCGCCAATCAGTACCAAATTCATTCCCAAAAATTCAATGACATTGAATCGTTCTTTCAAAAAGAAAAAACTTAAAACAATCATAAATACTGGGGAGATATTTCCTAAAAAGGAAACAATTGCCGGATTGGAAATCACATGAATTGACTTGTAAAAATAATAAGTGCTAAAAATTTCTATAATTCCTAAAAAAATTAAGACCTGATAATTTTTAAAGGAGAGCTGCCTAAAAAATTTATATGTTTTTTTGTGCCAGGCGTATAAAAGAATCCAAACCAAGCCCAAAAAAAACCAATATACACCAAATTGGGGAATACTCACCTCCGCAAGGGCAGCTTTACTAAAAATATAAACGTTAGCTACAGCGACAACGGACAATAATGCCAATAAATATCCTTTGCCGGTATTGGTTATTTTCATCAAATAAAAGTAGTTTTAATAACCATCACAATAAGCAACTTTTGCTGCAAGACCTATTAATAATAATTAAATCGTCTAACTTTTGAAATGTAGCGAGCCAATCTGATTACCTGATGCGTATATCCAAATTCGTTATCATACCAAACATATAAAATAACATTTTTTCCGTCATTGCTGGAAATAGTTGCGTAACTGTCAAAAATTGCAGGTGCTGCAGTTCCCACAATATCAGAAGAAACCAATTCGTTGCTTAAGGAATATTTAATTTGTTCCACCAAATCACCTTCCAAAGCATATTTTCTCATCATTCCGTTAATGGTTTCTTTACTTGCTGCATTTTCCAATCGCAAATTTAAAATGGCCAATGATCCGTTAGGAACTGGAACCCGAATGGCATTTGATGTCAATTTCCCTTGAAAAGAAGGCAATGCTTTAGAAACTGCACTTCCTGCGCCAGTTTCGGTAATCACCATATTTAAAGCTGCAGCTCTTCCTCTTCTGTATTTTTTATGCATATTGTCAACCAAATTCTGGTCGTTTGTATAAGCATGAATGGTTTCCAAATGACCATATTCAACGCCAAAATTGTCCTCAATAACTTTTAAAACCGGCGTGATTGCGTTTGTGGTACAGGAAGCTGCGGAAAAAATATCAACTTCATTTGGATTGTACTCAAAGTGATTTACGCCATGAACAATATTTGGCACTCCTTTTCCCGGCGCAGTCAATAATACTTTTGAAATGCCTTTCGATTTCAAATGTCGGCCCAACGCTTCTTTATCTCTAAAAGCACCCGTATTGTCTATAACTAAAGCGTCAGAAATTCCGTATGCCGTATAATCAATTTCTTCAGGAGCATTTGCGGAAATAACATTCACTGTCAATCCATTAATAATTAAGGCGTTTTTTTCAAAATCAATATTAACGGTTCCGTTAAAATCGCCATGAACCGAGTCATTTCTTAATAAAGAAGCTCTTTTTTCCAAAACGGATTCTGTAATTTCACCACGGGTAACGATGGCTCTTAATCTCATTAAATTTCCTTTCCCGGTACGAGCCATTAATTCCCGGGCCAATAGGCGGCCTATTCGTCCAAACCCATAAAGTACCACATCCTTTGGTTCTATATTACTCGCATTTTTAGCCTCTTTTAATTTGTCTTGAATAAAATCTTTTATAGATCGCGGCTCATCACTTAAATGAAACTCGTACACCAATTTACCGATATCTAATTTTGAAGGCGGCAAGTGTTGATTTTTAATTTCCTTTGCAATTCCAACAGCATCAAAAATTGAAATAGGTTTTTCCACAAAATCGCTGGCATATTCAATCAAACTTATGATTTCACTAACGTTTCGATCTATCAATTGATTTCTGAATAAAACCAATTCCACAGTATCATCATACCATAAATCGCTAATAATTCTAATTAATTCAACTGCCGCCTTTCTTCTTTCAGCCTGAAAAGCAAGTTCTTTTTCATAAAGTTCGTTAAATGACATATTAAAATTGTTTCGTTTAAATTTTCAGCAAAAGTACCCATTTCAAACGATTTCGCAAACTAATTATCAACAAAAAATTAAATAGTAAAATCAAAAAAAGACCACTTTTTAAAGCAGCCTCTTCTCAATAAAAAATTTCTTGAAACCGACTATCCTCGCAAAGCCGTCGGGGAATTATTTAGATTAAAATCATCTAAATATATAGCGCTCCTGTTCACCCTTTAAATTCAGCATTTCTATGCGCAAAACTTCATCGCTCGTTTTATTGGCAATCATATTGTTTACGTCATCAACAGAATAGACTTTATTGTTGTTAATTGAAGTGATGATATATCCATTTTTAACTCCATAATATGATAATTCCTTATTGGTAATTTCTGTAATTCTTACGCCATTGGAAATATTAAGCTTCTTTAATTCTTGGTTAGTCAGATTTTCCAAAGCCAAACCCAAAGCAGAAACTTTGGTGACTTCTTGCTTAATTAAAGTCACATTTGTATTTTTTAATTTACCATTTCTTAAAAATGTAACATTAATTACGTCATTAGGTCGTTTTGTACTTATATATCCATTTAAATCGGCAAATGTTGCCACTTTCACCATGTCTAATTTCACGATAACATCGTTGGCTTTTAATTTGGCTTTTTGTGCTCCGGAATTTTCAATTACATCAGAAATATAAAACCCACTGGTATTGTCAATATTTAATTTATCTGCCAATTCACTATTCAATTCAACGCCGTTTATTCCCAAAATGGCCTTTTGCACATTTCCAAATTCCATCAAATCCTCAATCACTTTTTTAGCAATATTGGACGGAACAGCAAAAGAATAACCCACAAATGCGCCGGTCATTGACGAAATTGCCGTGTTAATTCCGATAAGTTCTCCTCTAACATTCACCAAAGCACCGCCACTATTGCCAGCATTTACAGCCGCATCTGTTTGAATAAAAGAGTCAATACTGCTGTTTCCGTCTAAATCTCTTCCTTTAGCACTTATAATACCTGCAGTTACGGTAGACGTTAAATTATATGGATTTCCAACGGCCAAAACCCATTCCCCTACTTTTACAGCATCAGAGTCACCAAGTGTTATGTATGACAAATCGTGGGCATCAATTTTTAGCAAAGCGATGTCACTAGAGGGATCTGTTCCAATTAATTTGGCTTTATAGGTTTTTTTATTATTTAAGGTAACCTCAATATCCGTAGCATCTTTAATTACGTGATTATTGGTGATGATATAACCATCTGCAGCAATAATAACACCGCTTCCCATTCCGATTTGTGAGTATTGCCTAGTTCCATTTCCCTGACCATAAAAGAAATCTGCAAACGGATCTTGTATTGTTTTGAACATCGTATTTTTTACGTGAACCACAGCATTCAGCGTTTTTTCGGCTGCAATCGTAAAATCGGTATTTTCTACGGAAGCCAAATAAGCGTTTTTATAGTTTGTATTGATGGTTTTTAGGTCAGAATTTTCCGTTTGATCCGTTATAAATTGCGACTTTTCAAAAAAAAGCAAATAACTCCCTAAAGTGATGGCACCGCCCAATGCCGAAATTAATATCAAACTCAATATTTTTTTCATAATCAAATTGCATTTAAATTATTACCAAAATTAATATTTTATTGCTTCCAAAAATTTGCTTTAACGCTTCGTTAACGCACTTTTAACTGATTTTAACACTTAAAATTTTCAGATCACTTTTATGAATAAAACCATTCCGAATTTATTACATTTGCAGGAATGGAAATTCAATTTTACAAATATCAGGGTGCCGGAAATGACTTTATTATCATAGATAACAGAAGTCTCATTTTTCCTAAAAACAATGTTGAACTTATTCACAAGTTGTGTGAAAGAAGGTTTGGTATTGGCTCGGATGGATTGATTTTATTGGAACCTTCTGAAATGCAGGATTTTACGATGTCTTATTATAATGCCGACGGAAAAGAAGGAAGCATGTGCGGAAATGGCGGACGATGCATTGTGGCTTTTGCCAAAAAATTAAATATTATTGATGATAAAACCACTTTTGAAGCCACCGACGGACTCCACTTCGCCGAAATTCAAAATGAATTCGTAAATCTACAAATGACTGATGTTGAAAATGTTGAAATTTATGATACGCATGCTTTTTTAAATACCGGCTCACCGCACCATGTTAATTTTTGCAATGCCGTGGCACCGTTAAATATTCCTAAATTAGGTTCTAAAATCAGATATGGTGCTCCCTATTTTGAAGAAGGAGCAAATGTGAATTTTGTGGAACAAATTTCAGGGAATTTATTTAAGGTTAGAACTTATGAGCGTGGTGTAGAAGATGAAACGTTGGCTTGCGGAACCGGCGTTACTGCCGTTGCCATTGCTGCCAATAAAACAAATAGAACTACTGAAGAAAGAATTTTTATTGAAGTTTTAGGTGGCAATTTAGAAGTTTCTTTTAAAAAAGAAGGTGACCACTACACAAACGTATTCTTAAAAGGCTCTGCTCAATTTGTTTTTGAAGGAAAAATCACTGTTTAATGGCAACTTTACACGGAAAAAATAGTAACCTGCGCGCTTTAGAACCAGAAGATCTGGATTTTTTATTTTCTACGGAAAACAATGAATCATTTTGGGAAATTAGCGGTACGCAAACTCCGTATTCAAAATATATATTACAAAAATATATTGAAAATGCGCATCAGGATATATATGAAGCAAAGCAATACAGGTTCGTGATTTGCAACACGCAAAATACTCCTGTCGGCATGATTGATTTGTTCGATTTTAATCCGCAACATAAAAGAGTAGGCGTCGGAATCTTAATTCTTCCTGAATATCAGGGTGAAGGTTTTGGTTCAGAAGCGTTGGAAATGATCATTGATTATGCTTTTACCTATTTAAACGTGCATCAAATTTTCGCAAATATTACTGCTAACAACAAGAGCAGTATCACTCTTTTTGAGAAATTTAATTTTAAAAAAATCGGAATAAAAAAAGATTGGATTTTCGCAGATACTAACTATAAAGATGAAATTCTATACCAATTAATTAAAACCCAAAATGAATTCTAAAAAACTTTTTCTGCTTATTATTGGCATCCTGTTTATTATTGTCAGCGTTTTAGGTTTCAGCCTTTACAGTAAAATATTTAAGGGCAACACTGTTCAAGAAGGTTTTTTATACATCCCCACCGGCAGTGATTTTAAGGAAGTTGAAAATTTAGTTAGTCCGTTCCTAAAACGAGTAAAACCTTTTGTTTGGGTAGCCGAAAAATTAAATTATCCGGAAGCCGTTAAACCAGGAAAATATAAAATTTCAAAAGGAATGAGTAACTTAGAGCTAACTAGAATGCTTAGAAGCGGCAAACAAACCACGGTGAACTTATCATTCAACAACCAGGATACATTTGAAAAACTGGCTAGCCGAATTTCCCAACAAATTGAAGCTGATTCCTTATCACTCCTCAAAGCTTTTAACGATAGCACATTTTTAAATGAATCGGGTTTTACAACTTCCAACGCTTTAGGAATGTATATTCCAAACTCTTATGAATTTTACTGGAATACAACTGCCGTGGAATTTAGAACGAAAATGCTAAACGAATACCATAAATTTTGGAGTTCAGAAAGATTAGAAAAAGCAAAAAAATTAAACTTAACTAAAAATGAAGTCATTACGCTCGCCTCAATTGTTCAAAAAGAAACAGCATCGGTAAGTGAAAGACCCGTTGTTGCAAAACTGTATTTGAACAGATTAAGTAGTGGCTGGCCATTACAAGCTGACCCAACCATTATTTTCGCCTTAAAAGCCAAATTAGGAAATGATATGGTTATTAAAAGAGTATTCTCAAAAGATTTGGAAATTAATTCTTCTTATAATACCTATAAAAACATTGGTTTGCCTCCCGGTCCAATCTCCATGCCCGATATTTCTTCCATTGAAGCTGTATTAAATCCAGCAAATCACGATTATTATTATATGTGTGCCAGCGTAACGACTTTTGGAACTCATGAGTTTGCAAAAACGTTGGATCAGCACAATAGAAATGCAGCAAAGTACCAGTTATGGCTTAACAAACAAGGCGTTAACAGGTAATTTATGACATACACCATTTCACCTATTTAAATTCAAATTATCTTTTAATTTTTATTCAATAGATAGCGGTTTTCGTTAAATTTTTACTAAAAGATAAGTCTCATTTTCCAATTATTCTGTTGATTCATAAAAAAGTTATATATTTGCGCCTGAAAATTTAATAGGCCAAACACCTTTAAATTATGAAAAAAACAATATTTATTACAATTTTACTGACGATAGGAATTATTATATCGAGTTTTACCAAAGATAAAAAAGCCATCAACAGTGATGTTAATTTAACCAAAGAAATTACTTTGGTTCCTTCTGAAAAAGAAATTTCACCTATCATTAAAAGCAATATCCCTTTTATAGGTAAGTCATTCAATGGATTCAAAGAAGCATTGGCTTTTAGAGAATCCGGTGGAAGATATGATATTGTTAGCTCATTCGGGTATTTGGGTAAATATCAATTCGGGAAATCCACATTGGACAGATTTGACATTGACGACATTCAATTGTTTATAGACAGTCCTGAATTACAGGAAGAAACCTTTATGGCATTGTGTTCCTTAAATAAATGGATCTTAAGAAAAGAGATTAAAAAAAAGGTTGGCAAAAAAATAAATGGTGTTGAAATTACGGAATCAGGCATTCTCGCCGCTGCACATTTGGCAGGAGCAGGAAACATCAATCGGTATTTAAAAACCAATGGAAAATATAGGTTTAAAGACGCCTTCGGTTCTTCAATGCAGCATTACCTAAAAAAATTTGGTGGTTATGACACTTCAATAATTGAGTCAAATCAAAATCCCTCAGTATTTAATTAGACTTATTTTTATTAATCTTTATGAATGATAAATATAGCAGGTCTTTTCTGTAAATCGGGATGTTCATTTTTCCAATCCTTAATCTCCAGTGTTTTAATATATTCCGATGACAAAGTAATGTCACAGGCAACACAAAGTTTAGTTCTTGGATTTAACGAACTTTTTAAATTGTTAAATAATTTTTCATTTCTATACGGAGTTTCAATAAAAATCTGTGATTGATTTTTATCTTTCGATAATTTTTCCAAATTTTTTATGGCTTCTTTCCTCTGTGAAGCTTCAATTGGTAAATATCCGTTAAATGCAAAATTTTGACCATTAAAACCTGAGGCCATCATCGCTAATATTATGGAAGACGGACCAACTAAAGGAATTACCCTAATATTTTTTTGATGCGCCAATTTAACCATTTCAGCACCCGGATCGGCAATGGCAGGAACACCTGCTTCAGAAAGCAAACCAACTGAAACGCCTTTAGCGCAAATATCCAAATACGTACTAACTTCCAGTTGATCGGCATATTTGCCCAAGCTGAAAATTGTTAATGATGGTTGTGATTTTTTAGGAGCAATTCGTTTGATAAATTTACGTGCTGTTTTTTCGTTTTCAACAATAAAACAATCCAATTTTTCAATGACTTCTTTAACCAGATATGGAAGAACTTCCATAGGTTCATTGTCGCCTAAAGTTGTTGGTATTAAATATAAAAAACCTTTACTATTATCCATTTGGATTGATTTTTTTCACAATAATATCACAAGCCTCATCCAACATTTTATAGACGCTTTTAAATCCAAAATCCCCGCCGGTATAAGGGTCAGGAACATCCAAATTTTCATTTGGAAACACTTCATTTAAAATCATTTTAACCTTTTTGATGTCAACCTCATTTCTGGCCATTTCAATCACATCTCGATAATTCGAACTGTCCATCACATAAATAATGTCAAACTCATCAAAATCTTTTACCAAAAATTTTCTGGCTCGCTGATCGGTAATATCAATACCGTTTATTTTTGCAATAGCGATAGAACGATTGTCTGGCTTTTCATCAATATGATAGGCGCCGGTACCGGCGGAATCTATTACTACGTTTGCCCTGAAAAGTTTGGATTTTAAAATTCCTTCTGCCAATGGTGAACGACAGATATTGCCGAGACAGACCATCAATATTTTAGTCATTTTAAGGTATTAAAAAGTAAGTTTTTTGGTAATATCATCCACATACTTTCTAAATTGCTTGTCGGTTTCCGTTAAGTTATCAACAGTTTTACAGGCATGAAGTACCGTGGCGTGATCTCTTTTTCCTATTTGAGAACCAATACTGGCCAAGGAAGCTTTTGTCATTCTTTTGGCAAAATACATAGCCAATTGGCGCGCTTGAACTATGTGACGTTTACGTGTTTTTGATTGCAAAGTGGCCACATCCAATTCAAAATAGTTTGAAACAATTTTTTGAATATATTCAATGGAAACTTCGCGTTCTGTGTTTTTAACAAA
>JAENXD010000053.1 GCA_016649745.1 Flavobacteriaceae bacterium
AATTTGGTGGTTTATAAAATATGTAAATTATTTATATTTACTATTTTGAAGTCTTATATAGGTGTTAGTTATAATACTAAACCTGACTTGAGTCTTTGTAAAATGAATTTGAATTAATATTGTTGCTTTAAGATTTAATTTATCCCTAAGAATATTCATACAATATACATTAAACTGTTGATTACCAGATCAATATACAAAATTTTAAGTTGTCTCGCAAGCACTAAATGATTTATTTTTAGATGATTAAAAGTGTTTCTTAAAGATTTTAACTGGTGCGTTTGCCCTGCATCTGTTGTGGTTCGATTAAAGATTAGAGAAAACGATATTTTCTGTTGTTGGTTTACTAGTAAGAGATGCATTATAGTTTGAGAAATATTAAAGCAATTTATGAAGGAAAAGATTTTATAATACATTCATCAGGAAAAATAGATTTTTTAATTTAATAGCTTTGGTGTATATTTACATCAATAAAAATATAGAATCATGACACGACAAAGTATAACTTTAGCAAAGCAAAATGACGAATGGTTAAAAAATCAAGTAGCGGAGCAAGAATTTAATAGTAAAAGCGAAGCTGTAAATTATTTGATCAAGCAAGCAAGAGAACGAGAAGAATATCACAACTATGTTCAAATGAAAATTAACAGAGGTTTGAAAGGTGGGTTTGCAGAAAAGCAAACGAGAGAAGAAATGTTAGCCGAATTTAAAAAAAGGTTGGAAAATGCGTAATTATTTTTTGACTCGAGAAGCCAAAGAAGATTTATGGAGAATTTATGAGTTTGGAGTGTATAAATTTGGAATAGCTCAAGCTGAAAAATATTTTAATATGATGCATGATTGTTTTGAAAAAATAGCATCCAACCCTTATATGTTTCCAGAAGTAATAAAATATCAAAACGTTCAAAGATATTGCGTTTGTGGTGTTGATACCATTTATTACAAAATCAATAATGATGAAGTAAAAATCATTACAATAATTGGAAGACAAGAGTATTAAAACGTTCATTGACATAAGATCTTCAAAGCCTTAAATAGCCAAATTACAACGAAAAATCGTTTTTTCGATTTTTTGCTGACAACGATTTTTCGTTGTGGTTTGATTAAAGATTAGAGAAAATGATATTATGTTAAAAAATATAATAATTCATTGTAAGAATATCGTCGGCCAAACAAAAAGCGTTGTATTTATTGTGATGATGAATGCCAAGCGTACTTAAAAGTCCGCTCCCTACAATAGCTCTTGCAACCGCAGCTCTTAAAATAATATAGCCATAATTTAAAAATAAATTGGGATAATCGCCATACCGTTCTCTCTTAAAATTGAAATCAAAAATATGTTTCCAATAATGGGCTGCCGCAACACCTTCTCTGTTATCGGTATCACCACTTAAAACTTTTGCTTCATGGAAATTTAAAACTTTAAAAGGCTTGTTTAACAGTTGTAAATGTTGCGCTTGGTGTTTAATTTTCGTTTTTACGGTTTGTTGCCACAATTGCTTTTTAAGAGGCTCGCTGGCATTTAACTGAGAAGCAAAATAATGATTGTTGCAAATGATGACCTTCTAAATTGAGTAACATGGAATTTGGCATATGTTTTTCATTGCAAAAAATAACACTAACATTGTTATCTATTAATTTTGTTAATGCGGGAATTGAAATAAATAAGAACTTATTTACACCAGTATATATTATGTTTATTGAACTATAAAGATATAAAATCATAAAAATTTAATGTAACATCTTATATTGTTTATATTTACCCATTAAAGATTGAACAGAAATGTTTAATTTTATCATTAAACTGCTAAGAATTGTTCGTTTAAGGAGGCAAATTGTTTTCAATATTCAAATTAAAACTCTTAAGAAATCCTTAAAAATTATTCAATTACAACATTATATAAAATAACAACATATGGAATTAGTACAAAAAGCATTAGAATTTGAGCAACGTAAAATGGTATTAAAATCTACCAATGATCGTATTTTAGCTTCAAGAGAAGTTAAATTACTGATTTTATCTTTAAATGAAGTATACAAGGAAACTAAAAATCCTGAATTAATGGATTTGATGAAAAGATTGACGGTTATAAAACAGAAAATAGAAAAAAGATTAAAATTACGGATAACAATTTAAAAGATGAAAGCTGTAGCAATTGTAACCACTTTAATGGGTTTGTTTTTAGGAACATTTTCAACAACTCACAACTCACAATTCAGAATTCATGAAATTGAAATCATCTATTTATGATATTTCTATAACCAGTTTAACTGGTGAAAAAATAAATTTATCGGCATTTAAAGGAAAAAAAATACTGATTGTAAATACAGCATCGGAATGTGGATTTACAAAACAATATGCCGATTTGCAAAAATTGCATGAAAAGTATCAGGATAAGTTGGTTATTATTGGTGCGCCATGCAATCAGTTTGGCGGACAAGAACCTGGAAATGCCCAAGAAATTCAATCGTTTTGTCAGGTGAATTATGGCGTTACATTTTTAATGACCGAGAAAATTGATGTAAAAGGGGAAAATCAACATGCATTATACCAATGGCTTACAAAAAAGGAGTTGAATGGGGTGAAAAGCAGTTCGGTAAAATGGAATTTTCAGAAATATTTGATAGATGAGCAAGGGAATTTTATAGATTATTATTTCTCCATTACCAATCCAATGAGCAGTAAAATCACGAAACAACTCTAGTGAAAAGGAAGTTTTGGTTAATCGTTTTTTTAGTGATTAATTTCGGTGCTTTGGGAATTGGTGTTTTATTGATGAATAACGGACCCGAAAGCAGTTGGTACGCAACACTTAACAAAGCGTCTTGGACACCACCTGGATGGTTTTTTGGTATGGCATGGATCACTATAATGAGCTGCTTTTCAATCTATATGACTTATTTAATTCATGCAAAATCTACTTTGTTTATTTGGTTGTTATTTTTTATGCAATTCATTTTAAACACTTCTTGGAATTATATTTTTTTTAATCGGCATATGGTTTTATTGGGATTGTTGGTGATTGTGCTATTAACAGTTTTAGTAGGTTATTTTTTGGTGCATTTCAGAAATTTAATGAAACAAAAAACATGGTTAATCTCCCCTTACTTTATTTGGCTCGTTGTGGCAAGCTCCTTAAATGCCTATGCTTATTTAAACAATTAAATTTTCAAATGAATTTTAAAAGGATTATGAAAGTGATTGATAAAATTAGCAGATTATAAATTAAGAAGAAAATAGACTCTTAGGTGTCCTTTTTAGGCGAATATTAGGAATAATTTAAATTTTATCGTTAATTTTACAGTAATAATTCGGCCTCTAGCTCAGTTGGTAGAGCATCTGACTCTTAATCAGGAGGTCGTGGGTTCGAAACCCACGGGGCCGACATTTAGAGGAAATTTAATTTATTGGTCTGCTGGATTTCCATCAAAATTCATACAAACCAAATAGTCAGCAGCTGCTTAGTCCTTGGAGCATTTATAACATCATATTTTATGAAGCATAAATTAAATTGTAAATCATTGTAAAATAATTTTAAACCAGTTCAATATTATTATCGCAACAGTATTTAAATACATATTAAATAATACAATAAAATGCGTTTAAAGGAGTTTTCAAACTTGATGACTGTACATTTTAAAGGTTATTGATTAAAAACACACAAAAATCCAAAATGTTAAACTTTTATGAATAACTTGACATAAGTTGGCAGAACAATTATAAATTCTTAATTTGCGCCATCTTAAATTTTGACATTAAACTTAATGATTTACAATGACTTATAAAACAATTTCCCTTTTGTTGATAGGATTTTTTTCCTTTATAACAAACCCTTCATTTTCCAATAAAGTAAGAAGCCCAAAATTTGAGATAGTGAATGTTTCTAACAGGATGGCATCTAAAACTGAAATTATATACAATAGTTTAGTAACAAATAATTTTAAACTTCCTAAAATTGAAAGTTTTACCAAAGCCCTTCAAGCTTTTAATAAATTAAAAGAAAATGGGCGAATTCAAAAGAATATTTTAACGTTGGTCGACTTTAGTTTGTCTTCAAAAGAAAACCGTTTATGGGTAATTGATTTAAATAAAAACACCATTTTATTTCAATCTTTAGTGGCTCATGGGAGAAATTCAGGTAATGAATTTGCAGACGAGTTTTCAAATAAACCAGAATCTCATCAAAGCAGTTTAGGGTTATATTTAACTGGTGAAACCTATATCGGAAAACATGGGTATTCTTTACGTTTAGACGGACAAGAAAAAGGAATTAACAGCAATGCAAGAGATAGGGCTATTGTTATTCATGGGGCAGATTATGTGTCGGAAAATTTCATAAAACAACACGGTCGATTGGGTAGAAGTTTCGGTTGCCCTTCTTTGCCGAATGAAGTTTCAAAAGAGATTATTGATGCTATTAAGGACAAATCGTGCCTTTTTGTTTATTATCCTTCTTAAAAATTTAATCTAACTTTTTATACAAGTCCATATCCAAATTGTAAAGATCATCCCTAAATTGTAACCTGCCATTTTCACTCCAGGCAGTCCAATAAAAAATATGAATATAAACATCTTTGGTTAGATTTACCTGTTTGGTTTTGCCCGTATTTATAGCTTCCGTAATTTGTTCTAAATTCCATTTTTCCGGATCATCCAAAAGATATTCTGAAAGTTCAAATGGATTTTCAACACGAATGCAGCCCGAACTCAATGCGCGAATATCCTTTTCAAAAAATCCTCGAGTATTGGTGTCGTGAAGATATATGCTAAATCGGTTTAGAAATACAAATTTCACCAATCCCAGAGCATTTGTTGAGCCCGGACTTTGAACATAACGGTAGTTTTTTGCCCTATTGTTATTCCAATTGTCAACGCTTACCACCTTGTTATTCGAATCGTAAATGGTAATATTTTTACTGCTGAAATAACCAGGGTTTCTGGCTGCGGCAGGAATAACATCTTTTCTTAAAATGGTTGGCGGTACCGTCCAAGTCGGATTAAAAATTAGGTGAGTGAGTTTAGAGGATAACACGGGTGTTTCTCTTGTTGCTTTGCCAATAATTACTTTGTGAGTTCTTATGGTGTCTGAGTTTTTAACAACGCATAAAGTGTAATCCGGAATGTTAATGATAAAATATTCCTTTTCAAATACTCTCGGATACCACCTCCAGCGTTCCATATTGGTGATAATTTGCTTTTTTCGCTGTTCTTTGGTGAAGTTTAAAGCTCCTATCGTTCCAATGCCAATTACACCATCTGGCGCTAGTCCGTGGCGCATTTGAAATGTTTTAACGGCTAATTCTGTAGCTTCGTCATAAATAGGCGTTACGGTATCCAAAGGTTTAAGATCTTTCCAATAAATCAATTTTTTTTTGATGTCAATTAATGCTGGGTTGCTGTCATTCAGTACAATTTTGGCTTTTACTTCAATTTTTTTAAAATGGTCTTCGGGTAAGGCATTTAAAATTTTAAGGGCAGTTTTTAGCCGTTTATAAACAACGTGATTTGGTGAAGCTTCATTTACAGCATAATCAAAGGAATCTTTTTTTTGAAAATTGAGCAGCAGTTTTTTAAAATTGATATCGTTTTCTTTCAATTCCCAATTCTTATATAGTTTATTCGGATTTAAACTTCCTTTGCTTACTTTTTGAACATAACGGATCAAATTTTCAGTTAGCAAAATATCATAATCAACCAAATCTGAATTTGATAAATTTTCGATATTTTCTTCTGAATTTTGTATTTTTTTTAGGTCAAATTCTTTCGGAAATAATCCATCTTCCTCAACATGCTTGAAAAGCGAAATGGTTTTTATTCTAGTCGAATCCTTCATCCAGAAAGTTTTATTTTGAATGGCGTTGTAAAAGGCCATAATGCTCGAATCTTTTATGGAAGCTATTCTAGCCGAGTCGATTGGGATAATTTTACCCGCTTCAGTTATTTCAATTTTTTGGATCATAATAACTTTAGGAGGTACTTTTTCTTTACAAGAAATAAGAAGAATGAGCATAAAAAATACAGAAATTAATTTCATCGCATTTTCATTAGTTTCACCTTAAAGATAAGAATTTTACCGAAGGAAAGCAAGATTAACAGATTGATTTTTGATTTCAATATTGAACAAAATACCAGGATACTGTAAGTTTAATTTTTTGAATGTCGTAGTATTTTATCAGATAAAATGAATGTCACAAAGTGAAACAGGCAATGTTTTTCACCTAATATGTGAACAAATAGATTCCTTATTGAAAACCAAAAATAGAAATAAATATTGCGAATTATTTTAAAAAATAAGCTTCTTATTAAGTCATAGCTATAACTGTCGCTTATTAACCATAAAAATTTATCAAATAAATAATCACGTAAAGCAATATTCCCTTCGTTCCAAAAAGCATCAAAAAAAATAAAATTAAAAACGGAACGGCCTTGCAAAAACATAAATACATAAAATCAATATTAAAGCCAGCTTAAAAATAGTTTGGGTATCGTAGTTCTTCAATAATAAAATTTACATTTTTATAACTTTTTTTAAATTTGCACCCGTTCTTGCAACCATAATCGTTTAACTTGGCTGTAAAAAGGAAATAGACTAAAAATACAATAAAAATGAGTAGTACATTATTTGATAAAGTTTGGGATTCGCATGTGATTCGAAAAATTAATGACGGACCGGATGTGTTGTTTATTGACCGCCATTTAATCCACGAAGTTACAAGCCCGGTGGCATTTTTGGGATTAAAAAGCAGAAATAATACCGTAATGTTTCCAAACAGAACTTTCGCTACAGCCGATCATAACACCCCAACCATAAACCAACATTTACCGGTTCAAGATCCTTTATCCGCAAATCAGTTAAAAGCATTGGAAGAAAATGCCGCGGAATACGAAATTACACATTGGGGATTGGGTCATCAAAAAAATGGAATTGTCCACGTTGTGGGACCTGAAAACGGAATTACATTGCCTGGTGCAACCATTGTTTGTGGAGATTCACATACTTCAACACATGGCGCTTTTGGTGCTATTGCTTTTGGTATTGGAACTTCAGAAGTTGAAATGGTTCTGTCTTCACAATGTATTATGCAGCCCAAACCAAAAAAAATGCGGATAAACGTAAATGGGAAACTCGGATTTGGTGTTACGCCAAAAGACGTGGCTTTATACATTATTTCCAAACTTTCAACTTCAGGCGCAACAGGATATTTTGTGGAATATGCCGGCGATGTATTTAGAAATATGAGTATGGAAGGACGCATGACGGTTTGTAATTTAAGCATTGAAATGGGTGCTCGCGGGGGCATAATTGCCCCTGACGAAAAAACTTTCAACTATGTGGAAGGGCGTTTATTTACCCCAAAAGGAGCCGATTGGCATAAAGCAATGGATTTTTGGAAAACCCTAAAAACAGATGCTGATGCGGTTTTTGATAAGGAAATTAACTTTGATGCAAATGACATTGAGCCAATGATTACCTACGGTACAAATCCGGGAATGGGAACAGGAATTTCAACCCATATTCCGCAAGCAGAAGAGGTTGAAGGCGGTGTTGCTTCTTACCGAAAATCGCTGGATTATATGGGATTTCATGAAGGGGATACGATGATTGGAAAAAAAGTGGATTACGTATTTTTAGGAAGTTGCACCAACGGAAGAATTGAAGATTTTCGGGCTTTTGCTTCCATCGTAAAAGGAAGAAAAAAAGCAGACAATATTACGGCTTGGTTGGTTCCGGGTTCCCATGTTGTTGAGAAACAGATAAAAGAAGAAGGCTTGTTGGATATTATCAATGAGGCCGGATTTGAATTGCGCGAACCTGGATGTTCTGCCTGTTTGGCAATGAACGACGATAAAGTTCCTGCAGGAAAAGTTGCGGTAAGTACTTCAAACAGAAATTTTGAAGGACGCCAAGGTCCCGGTTCCAGAACGATGCTTGCAAGTCCGTTAGTGGCAGCAGCAACGGCGGTTACCGGCGTTTTAACCGATCCAAGAACTCTTTTAATCCCCTAAATCCCCAAAGGGGACTTTTTGAGGTTTTTAAATAGAATAGAAATTAACAATTAAAGGTTAGAAGTTAAAGTAAGAAAATCAAAAAACTTTAAACTTTAAACTTTCAACTTAAAACTAACACAATGGCTTACGATAAATTTGAAAAATTAAAAAGCACAGCAGTGCCTTTGCCAATTGAAAATGTGGATACCGACCAAATTATTCCAGCGCGTTTTTTAAAGGCAACAGAGCGTATAGGTTTTGGTGACAATCTTTTTAGGGATTGGAGATACAATCCGGATAATACACCAAAAACAGATTTTATATTGAATAATCCCATTTATAAAGGAAAAATACTGGTGGGAGGCAAAAATTTTGGTTCAGGATCTTCAAGGGAACATGCGGCTTGGGCAATTTATGATTACGGATTCAGATGCGTGGTTTCGAGTTTCTTCGCGGATATTTTTAGAGGAAATTGTTTAAATATCGGTGTATTACCTGTTCAGGTGAGCGCCCAATTTTTAGACAAAATTTACAAGGCAATTGAAGCAAATCCGAATACGGAAATTGAAATAAATCTGCCAGATCAAACCATTACTTTGTTGGAAAGTGGCGAACAGGAATCATTTGACATCAACTCATACAAAAAGGAAAATATGTTAAATGGCTATGATGATATTGATTATTTAACAAAAATGAAAGCAGAAATTCAGGATTTTGCGGAATCAAGACCTTTTTAACAGCATAATTTAAAGTAATAGAGAACATCCCATTGTTGTTCTTCAAAAGGAAGGAATTGCAATAAATCTTATGCAACATGAAAAAAAGAAAAATTGAAATCATGGATACGACACTTCGCGATGGGGAACAAACTTGCGGAGTCTCTTTTTCAGCAAAAGAGAAACTAACTATTGCAAGGCTTTTGTTGGAAGAACTTCATGTGGACAGAATTGAAATTGCATCGGCAAGAGTTTCGGAAGGTGAATTCCAGGCTGTAAAAAATATTACGGATTGGGCAAGTAATCACGGATTTATAAATTGCGTAGAAGTATTGACTTTTGTTGATGGAGGTAGGTCGATAGATTGGATGAAAAAATCAGGAGCCAAAGTTCAAAATTTATTGACCAAAGGTTCTTTAAATCACTTAACACATCAACTTAAAAAAACACCCGAGCAACATTTTGCTGAAATAAGAGAGGTTATTGAATCGGCGAAAAAAGAAGGGATAGCCACCAATGTGTATTTGGAAGATTGGAGCAACGGAATGCGAAATTCACCGGAATACGTTTTTCAATATTTAGCTTTTTTAGCCACGCAACCGATAGTCAGAATTTTATTGCCGGATACATTGGGCATTTTAACACCTGCAGAAACCTATCGGTATTTTTCAGCAATAACTGCCAAATATCCCGATTTACATTTCGACTTTCACGCACATAACGATTACGATTTAAGCGTTGCAAATGTGATGGAAGCCATTAATGCCGGCGCAAAAGGATTGCACATTACCGTGAACGGAATGGGGGAACGCGCAGGAAATGCGCCATTGGCAAGTGTTGTTGCCGTAATAAACGACTTCTATAAAAATGAAGTTGAAATTTCTGTGAAAGAAACTTCATTGTACGCTGCCAGTAAACTGATAGAAGTATTTTCGGGCATAAGGGTCCCGGCAAACAAACCGATTACAGGGGAAAATGTTTTTACCCAAACAGCAGGTATTCATGCAGATGGCGACAATAAAAATAATTTATATTTCAATGATTTATTGCCTGAGCGGTTTGGGAGAAAACGCTCTTATGCTTTAGGTAAAACTTCAGGGAAAGCGAATATTGAAAAAAACCTTCAAGAGTTGGGATTGGAACTGAATGAGGAAGATTTAAAAAAAGTGACCAAGCGTATTATTGAATTGGGTGATTTAAAAGAATTGGTTTCAAAGGAAGATTTGCCATATATCATTTCCGATGTATTAAACAGTAATTTATATCAGGAAAAAATTATTATTGATTCCTACGTGCTTACACATTCTAAAGGCTTAAAGCCTTCAACCACAGTTGCCGTAAAAATTGACGGTAAATTATATGAAGAACATGCTTACGGCGACGGACAGTTTGATGCTTTTATGAATGCGCTGCACAAATTGTACAAAAGAAAGAAGATAACTTTGCCTAAATTGGTGGATTATGCCGTGAGAATTCCGCCGGGAAGCACTTCCGATGCCTTGTGTGAAACCATTATCACATGGGAAAATAAGGAAAAAAGATTTATTACGAGGGGGTTAGATTCCGACCAAACGGTATCTGCAATTAAAGCCACTCAAAAAATGTTGAATATCTAAATAATAAAAATTTGGGCGTTCCCCTGAGGGTCAGGCTATCGCTACTCGCATTTTTTAGTGGTGAAAAATCACTAAAAAAGTGCTCAAACATGCCGCTCTATCCTTAACGCAAGTTTGATAATTAAAAAATTAATAATGAATAATTTCTAATGGATAATGATAATTTTTCTGGCGCACCTTGCGATTTTTTCTTTGCGCACTTTGCGGTTAATAATGAATAATTTAAAATTAATGAAGAATAATTGAAAATTTAAATCCAAAATTATTCCATATAACAAATAAAAAATAATAAAACACTATTTATGAAATTGAATATAGCTCTTTTAGCCGGCGACGGAATTGGTCCGGAAGTAATAGCGCAAGCGGTAAAAGTTTGTGATGCGGTTGCAATTAAATTCAACCATAAAATAACTTGGAAACCTGCACTTACCGGCGCTGCTGCCATTGATGCCGTTGGAGATCCCTATCCCGATGAAACACATGAAATTTGCCTAAATGCCGATGCAGTGCTTTTTGGGGCAATCGGACATCCAAAGTACGATAATGATCCTTCTGCAAAAGTTCGTCCGGAACAAGGCTTGCTTAAAATGCGCAAAAAATTGGGATTGTTCGCTAATATCAGACCTACATTTACATTTCCATCACTCATTGACAATTCACCTTTGAAAAGAGAACGCATTGAAGGTACCGATTTGGTTTTTTTACGAGAACTGACTGGCGGTATTTATTTTGGTGAAAAAGGAAGAAAAGATAACGGAGAAACAGCTTTTGACACTTGTACTTATACACGGGAAGAAGTGGTTCGACTGGCAAAAAAAGGCTTTGAACTAGCCATGACACGCACAAAAAAATTGTGTTGTGTGGATAAAGCCAATGTCATGGAAACCTCAAGATTATGGAGAGAAACCGTTCAGGCCATGGAAAAAGACTATCCCGAAGTAACTGTTTCGTACGAATTTGTTGATGCCGTTGCCATGCGTTTGGTACAATGGCCAAATTCTTATGATGTGTTGATTACCGAAAATTTATTTGGAGATATTTTAACCGATGAAGCTTCCGTAATTTCGGGTTCTATGGGTTTAATGCCTTCGGCTTCCGTAGGAGAAAAAAATGCTTTATATGAACCAATTCACGGTTCTTACCCACAAGCTGCAGGAAAAGACATTGCGAATCCTTTAGCTACGGTTTTATCAGCCGCCATGATGTTTGAAGATACCTTTCACCTAAAAGAAGAAGCAAAAGCAATTCGGGATGTGGTGAACAAATCTCTTGAGCAGGGAATTGTTACGGAAGATTTAGCCGGAAAAAACAAAGCGTATAAAACCAGTGAAGTTGGAAATTGGCTGGTGAATAATTTATGAAATCAAAACCATCTTTTTATGATATTTCTATAACCAGTTTAACGGTGAAAAAATAGATTTGTAAGTATTTAAAGGAAAAAAATACTGATTGTGAATATAGCATCAGAATGTGGATTTATACCAATTTAAACCAGTTCATCATATAAATCGTTTCTTTTTCATTTACTTTTCATCAAAAAATTTTACCCTAACTAAGGCTATGCTAATATTTTTTAAATCAATTAATCAAAAAATAATTCAATTTCTTTATACGTCATTATAAATTTAATTTGGTATCACAAAACAATATGCTGATTTACAAAAATTGCATGAAAAGTATTGGGATAAGTTGGTGATTATTGATGCGTCGTATAATCAATTTGGTGGACAAGAATCCGGAAATGCCCAAGAAATTCAGTCGTTTTGTCAGATGAATTTGACGTTACATTTTTAATGACCGAGAAAGTTGATGTAAAAGGGGAGAGCCAACATGCATTATGCCAATGGCTCACAAGAAAGGGGTTGACTGGGGTGAAAAGCAGTTCGGTAAAATGGAATTTTCAGAAATATTTGATAGATGAGCAAGGAAATTTTATGGATTATTATTTCTCCCTTACCAACCCGATGAGCAGTAAAATCACAAAGCAACTCCAATGAAAAAGACGCTCTGGTTAATCGTTTTTTTAGTGATTAATTTTGGCGTATTTCAGAAATTTAATGAAACAAAAAATTTGTTTAATCTCCCCTTACTTTATTTGGCTCATTGTGGCAAGTTCCTTAAATGTCTACGTTTATTTTAATAATTAAATTGAGTTATACACTTATCATCTGTTTAATGTGTTTTTGAAAAACTGGTTTAGCTATAATCATTCTCTCTAATGTTTTATGAAAAATACTTTGTTTAAACTGTGAGCGATTGATTCTAAAACAAAATTCATCAAAGTAGCTTGTACCATTTATTGACATGGGTTGGTGTTGCCCTTTAACATGGGAACATATCCGGTAGGATACGTATGCTTTGATAACAGGATTTTCAGCATTGATTTTAAACCGCTGTTTAAATTTGGCTTCTTTTGTGAAATAAGTATATTCACCTTCAAACAGTTCATCGTACTTTCTCTTCTGTCCAATCGGTTCAATACCGCCCAACAGTTCAAATTGTTCGCTTTTGTTGAATTTGAATTCAGTGACCTTAATAGCGAAAGGATGAATACCAACATAATTTTTAAATAGCGCATAATATACTATAGATTTTAGATGTTCCCGAAAGGGACGGACTTACCTTCGCAATTTTTCCATCCCATTTCAGGAAAAATACTATTTTAAACTATTTAGAAATTTTTTGAAGTCCGGGTCGCTATAATCGGCCATTCCTTTGTGTGTCCATGCCAAATTTCCATCGGCATCAATGACATAGGTTGTGGGAATGGCAGATGATTGGTACATTGCAGGAAGGTTACTTGCTGGAGCATAGATGGGTAGGTCGTATCCTTTGCTTTTATTAAAGACTTTGGCCTTTTCAAAATCTTGGTCGAGCGAAAGCATTACAAAAGCAACATCATCACCCATTTCTTCGTGCAGCTTATCGATGGTTGGCATTTCTGCAATACAGGGCGGGCACCAAGTTGCCCACAAATTCATAAATATTACCTGACCTTTAAGATCCTTTAGGGATTTTGTTCTGCCCTGTGCATCAATCAATTCTAGATTGAAATCTGCTTTGGTTTTAGTCGGCGCATTTGTGATTTGGTGTTCATCGTTTCGTTCTTGCGCTATTTCCTTTACGTTAGGGGTCATCAGCCCGGTAGCAAGCAGTCCTCGCTGTGCGAAACCAATAACCTCAGTATGTAAACCGGTTGCATAAAGTGTAATGGCCACTACAGCAAAAATGCCGTACTGTATCCAAGTTCTCTTTTTCTTTTGCTTATTATCCATTTTCTTATGTTTTATATTGTGAATTATTTTATTATTGAAATTATAGGCTTAGACTTTTATATCCCTTTTTCTGAAGTTGAAAATTGTAAAGAATACCATTTTCGACCGTTTTCATTTCCTTGGGAACATCTGTTTTGTCTACCTTGAATTTGTTAAGTGAAAAACCACAAGCCACTAACTGTACCCCTGCTCTTTTGGCTTTTTCAATAAAGCCATTCATTTTCGCAGTATCTGTAATGTCTCCTATTTCCTTGCCACAGATAATGACCTGAAAATCGCCAAAATTCTCGCTGTCTTCAGCTTTAAGCGCTTCGGCAGTTAGGATTATGGGCTGTAATTGTTGTATGTTTTTTGTAAGTACTACATAATTGTTTTTGGTATTACCGTCTATTTGTTGTGCCTGTAAATTAGCGTTGCTAAATAACGTAAGCATTAAAAAGATTGAACTATAAAAAAGTGTTTTCATTTTGATTTATTTTAAAAGGTTATCGATGTTGTTCATTATAAAAAAAAGAAGTCCACCTAAAATTGCTATGTTTTTAAAAAGGGTCCAAGTGTCGTAATTTGCCCCACTTGAACTGTTAATGTGACGGGGATCAAAACCGCCATCAAAAAGATTGCCGCCCATTTGGTCGTACCCTATTAAGAATAAAAAACCCGGCGCAACCATTACGATACCCGATAAGATGATAAGCCATTGGGGCTCTCCAAAAAAATAGGCGATGCCCTTAAAACTTGCTTGCTCTATCTTTTTGGCGGTCTTCTCAATATTCAGTAAATGGTTCATTCCCGCAACTAAGAATATTCCGCTGACAAATATGCGTAACAGTTGTATGGAACCACAATTGATTAAAATTTTGGTCATCATTGTAAGTGTTGTAAAAAAGAATGTTTGATTTTGTGCGGTGTCTTTCCATAATGTTCATTCGGCCGTATTTCTTTAGGTACAAAGAATCATTACGGAAGCACCGACTTTAAATTCTGTAAAATGGTAGTTAGACCAAACGAGGTGGCGGGGAAGCGTTATCCAAGTATAGATAACTTAATCTTAAAGAGAAATGTTCGTTGAAAACTGCAATAGGTTCTGGGTAATCCGTTTCCCAAGAGAACAGTTCAAATTGAAATTGCGAAGTACAAAAGCTGCTTAATACAATCACTTGCGAAGCTAACTGGTCAGCTTGCGAAAAATTGGCTATCTTCTTTGTCTGCTTTGGGGGACTTTCCGTTTTACAATGCGAGTTTACGAAAGATATATCACTTCCGCTGAATAGGACGTTCAATCCATCTGCATCCATGGCAACAAATTTTGTTAAAAAGATGAATGTCATTAGTACCGCTATGTAAGTTTTGGCTTTCACAATTGGCACAAAAATAAGGGGAAGGATAATTTCAATGTGTAACTTTCATTACATAATCGTGTTAAAATAGTATTAAATAAAAAAGTAATCTTTAGGAGTGGTGTCCTAGCGATTTATTACTATTCCAAGTTCTTTTGAACAATTGCATAAACGCTAAAAGAAACACGAGACTGGTAGAAAACCCCATTAATACCAAACAAGCTATGGTAAGTGCTGGTTCTAAATTCAAGGGGTAAGCAGTTCCGTTAAAAAACCTTGGTGAAGCTCTGTCATACCAATTGAATTTTATACGACATTTGAATGTTTAATTGGTAAAAGATCAATCTCCTGGATTTCGGCATTTGCCACAGTTGAAGTTATGCCATTAACCAATTTTAATAAATTTTCGGATGCTTATATGGGGGGTTTTAAGACCACCTCATTCTTTGAAGCCGCACTGCATTCAAAATAGCCAATAAAGCCACACCAACATCTGCAATCACTGCTTCCCATAAAGTTGCCATCCCCAAAGCGCCTAAAGTTAAAACCAATATTTTTACACCGAATGCCAAAGTAATATTCTGCCATATAATTTTAGTGGTTGAATTACTTATTTTTATGGCTATTGCAATTTTTGATGGTTGGTCTGTTTGTATCACAACATCGGCGGTTTCAATAGCTGCATCACTGCCTAAACCTCCCATTGCCATTCCTACATCAGCAATTGTAATAACAGGCGCATCGTTGATGCCATCGCCAACAAAAGCTATGGTTCTTCCCTGTGCTTTTAGTTTTTCCACTTCCTTTATTTTATCTTCAGGGAGTAGTTCACCAATGGCTTTATCAATTCCTAATTGCTTTGCAATTTTATCTACTACTATCTGTTTATCACCAGAAAGCATAACAACTTCCTTTATCTTTTTAATACTGTGCAGCGTTGCTATAGCATCTTTTGCATCATCTTTAATAATATCTGCAATGGTAATATAGCCTGCATATTTTTCATTTATGGCGATAACAACAATAGTGTCTGAACTTGTATTTAAACTTTTTTCGTAGGTAATGTTAAACTTGTCCAATAATTTTGTATTTCCAGCCAACACCTCATAATCAGCAACTTTTCCCTTCATCCCATAACCGGAAATTTCTTCAACATTGGTGGATTTGAAAGTTGCTTTATCAATATTTGCATATTTTACAATCGCTTCGGCGATGGGATGTGTAGAATTGGCCTCTAAAACAGCCGTTAATTCTACCAGTATTTTTTTATCAAAATTTATGGAAACTATTTCCTGTACTTCAAAAACACCTTTGGTTAAGGTACCCGTTTTGTCCATTACAATGGTATCAACTTTGGTCATTAAATCCAAGAAATTAGAACCTTTAAATAAAATACCGTTGAGTGAAGCCGCACCAATCCCACCAAAGTAACCTAATGGAATTGAAATTACCAATGCGCAAGGGCAAGAGATTACTAAAAATATTAAAGCCCGTTGGAACCACATTTGAAACTCATACGCCCCACCAAGAAAAAAATATGGAATTATAACCAAGGCTATGGCTAACCAAAATACAATAGGGGTGTAAACTTTTGCCAAACGGCTGATCAATAGTTGGGTTTTGGCTTTTCTGCCAACAGCTTCCTGAACCAATTTTAGTATTTTGGAAAGCTTGGTGTTCTCGTATTTACTGGTCACTTTTATCTCTATAACTTTATGGAGATTTCCCATTCCTGCCAGTACTTTTTCACCCTTTATTTTTGTGACAGGTGCAGATTCACCGGTTAAAGCGGCCGTGTTTAAAATGGCATCATTTGAAATTAATTCACCATCTAAAGCAATTTTTTCACCAGGTTTGACTTGAATAGTTTGCCCTATATCAACTTCTTTGGGATGCTTTGTTATTTTATTTCCATTTTCAAGTACTGAAACCTCTTCTACCTGAATTTTTAACAACGATTCAATAGAGCGTTTTGCTTTGTTTACTGCCGCTTCCTGAAATAACTCACCAATTACATAAAAGAGCATAACGGCTACACCTTCTTCATAAGAACCTATTAAAAAAGCGCCGAGTGTAGCTACAGACATTAAAACAAACTCATTATAAATATTTCCTTTGACAATTAATTTTGCTGCTTTTAAGACAATTGACCCACCAACAGCCATATATATAATTCCAAACCAGATTAATGGGATTGGTGCTTTAAAAAATGTTATATTAAAATAGTCAATAACAATTCCTATCAATAAAAAGAAGAACCCAAGTACTGGAATTACATATGCTTTATTAATAGAAAATGTGTTCTTTGAGATTGGAGTGCCTTTTGTATAATCTATGGCGCAAGCAGAACCTTCTTCGCATTCTTTACTCATAATTCAAATTATATTTATTCAAAAGTAAACAAATGGTGTATGCAATGGAAGTGCATTAGTTCTTATTACATTTATCACAAATACCTTTAACAACCAGATTTACATTTTCTGCAATAAATCCTTCCGGTAAGTTTATATGTGGAATTTTATGTTCTGTTAAGCAAACGGTTTCATTGCAGTTTTTGCAATGAAAATGTAAATGTAAATCTGTTTCTATTTCGCAATTACAATATTCTTCACACAATGCATATTTGGTAATACCAGTTCCATCATCAATTTGATGTGCAATCCCTTTTTCTACAAAAGTTTTTAAGGTTCGATATAAGGTTGTTCTATCGCTATTGTCAAAATAATCTTCGATATTCGTAAGGCTAACCGTAACATTCTTATTGTAAAGATATTGTAAAACCAACAAACGCATTGCTGTTGGTTTTACTTTACTATTCTTAAATATTTCTTCTATTATGTCCATTAGTTATATATTATATTCCTTTAATGAATCCCCCGTTTTAATTTGAAA
>JAENXD010000051.1 GCA_016649745.1 Flavobacteriaceae bacterium
TAAATTAAATGACTACTGAAGTGATTTAGGGTTAAAATCTATCAACCTTTTTTATGATAAAATACACATATTGCCATTGATAATTTATCTTTGCACACTAAAACTATTGATAAAATGACAAATGTTCGTGTTCGATTTGCTCCAAGCCCAACAGGGCCTTTACATATTGGCGGTGTAAGAACTGCCCTTTTTAACTATTTATTTGCCAAAAAACATAAAGGCACTTTTATTTTACGCATTGAAGATACAGATCAAACCCGTTATGTTGCGAATGCTGAACAATATATTATTGATGCCTTAAACTGGTGCAATATTCCTTTTGATGAAGGCCTAGGGAAAAACGAAAAATTTGGACCTTATCGCCAATCCGAACGCAAAGATATATACAAACAATATGCTCAAATATTGATTGAAAAAGGCAAAGCTTATTACGCTTTTGATACGAATGAAGAACTGGATTTTCACAGAATTGATCACGAAGAAAAAGGAAAAACGTTCATTTACAACTGGCACAATAGGGCAAAACTGACAAATTCCATCTCTTTATCAAAAGAAGAAGTTGCAAAAAGATTGGCAAATGGAGATAAATACGTTGTGCGTTTTAAAATGCATGAACCTTTAATTGAAGAAACAGAATCCACTATTGAAACTGTCGATATGATAAGGGGAGATGTTTCCTTCAGAAAAGACATTTTAGATGATAAGGTATTGTTTAAAAGTGACGGAATGCCAACCTATCATTTGGCAAATATTGTTGACGATCATTTAATGGAAATTACCCACGTTATTCGTGGTGAAGAATGGTTGCCTTCACTTCCGCTTCATATTGCATTGTACGAAGCATTTGGTTGGAAAGCACCTGAATTTGCACATTTACCACTCATATTAAAACCTGTAGGAAAAGGGAAATTAAGCAAACGCGATGGCGATAAATTAGGATTTCCGGTATTTCCTTTGGCCTATAAAAATGAAGAAACAGGAGAAATATCCCGTGGCTATAGAGAAGATGGTTATTTTGCTGATGCTTTTATAAATATGCTGGCGCTTTTAGGATGGAATCCCGGAACGGAACAGGAAATTTTTACGTTGGAAGAACTTTGTGATGCATTTACCATAGAACGCGTAAGCAAAAGCGGTGCAAAATTTAGTCCGGAAAAAACAAACTGGTTTAACCAGCAATATATGTTGTTAAAATCTGATGAAGAATTGGCTGAACTTTATATGCCGATTTTAGCTGAAAAAGGCATCAAAAAAGACAAACAATATGTGATTAAGGTTGTTTCGTTAATAAAAGAACGCGCCACTTTTGTTGCGGATTTTTGGGAATTAAGCAATTTCTTTTTTGAAGCTCCGGCCTCCTACGATGAAAAAGCAACAAAGAAAAACTGGAAAGAAGATACTTCCGATCTAATGAAAGAATTAATTGAGGTTATGGAAACTGTAGAGAAATTTAACGCTCAAAACATAGAAACCGTCATTAAAGAGTGGATAACCGCCAAAGAAATTGGTTTTGGAAAAGTGATGCAACCATTCAGAATAAGCCTGGTTGGTGAGTTAAAAGGGCCGCACTTGTTTGATATTGCAGAAATGATTGGGAAACAAGAAATAATTCTCAGAATTAATACAGCAATAGCAACTCTTTAATAGAAAAAGGAGCAATAATTGCTCCTTGTATATTTTATATCAATTAACCATTCAATGGGTATAACTAAATGATATTTTAAGGGTTTGGGATGAAATAAAGTGACCAGAATTGACGATACTATTTTGTGTATTAACGAGGCAAAAAATACAGCTATAGCCTTAGCTAAAGTGAGGCTTTTTAACGATGTGAATGTGCAAAAGAGCAAGTCAAAATGGATAGGTTATTTCGTTCCAGTCCCTAAGGTAAAAATAACTTTTAATTTTATTCTGAAAACATTTTTTTACCCTTTTTGAATAGCTTGTAAAATTCGTTTTGGTGTAATTGGCATTCTGTTAATTCTGGCTCCACAGGCATCATAAACCGCATTTGCAATTGCGCCTCCAACACAAATAATTGCAGGTTCTCCTCCTCCTTGTGGTTTTGAATCCATTTTATCCATAAAAACACATTCAATCTTTGGGGTAACAGAAAACTTAGTTATGGCATAACTATTAAAATTTCTAGCTTTAATTTTTCCGCCATTAAACTCAATATCTTCATACAAAGCATAGCCCAATCCCATTGTTAGTCCCCCTTCCGTTTGAACCTTTGCACCATGCGGATTTACAATTTGCCCCATGTCTTGTGCGCAAATCATTTTAATTGGTGTAACCATACCCGTTATTTTATCAACATGAACTTCGGTAATTATCGCTACACAAGTTCCTGCATCTTCACCTAGCGCTATTCCATATCCATGTCCATCTTCCTTTTTTCTATCCCAACCAAATGTTTCGGCTGCAAGTTGAAGTGTAGCTGCCATGTTTTTATTTTTCAAGTTATTCAATCTGAACTCCAACACATCAATACCAACTGCATGTGCCGTAACATCTATATGAGATTCACGTGCAAAAGTTGTTGAATTGTTTCCGGGAGCTCTCCAAGCTCCAGTACCGAAAGGATGAATATTATCCTTGTTAAACATTCTGGTACGATTATTTGGAATGTCATAAAATAAGGAAGTGCCTCTAGTTCCCGCACAATAAATATCAAATTCCCACAAATTTAGTTTTCCGCTGCCGTCAACTCCAGAAACAACTTTCATAAGGGCAGCAGGTCTAAATCTATCATACATAAATTCTTCTCTTCTGCTCCAAACCAATTGAACAGGTTTATCACATAATTTAGCAATTTTAGCGGCTTCAATAGCTTGTTCATTATATATTTTGCCACCAAAACCTCCTCCAAGAAAAATTTGTTTTATATGCACATTTTCTATAGGCATATCAAATGTTTTCGCCAATTGTTCACGTGTTCCAAATGGAGTTTGTGTAGATGCCCACATTGTTAATTTACCATTTTCAAAATAACAAGTTGCCGAATGGGTTTCCATTGGAGCATGCGCTTTGTAACCATCGTAATATTCAGCTTCAATGATGGTTTTTGATACGCTTTTTCCAGTATCTAAATTACCTTCTTCTTCAAAAACCTTACTTTCCTTTATAGTGTCTTCCAAATATTTAAAAATACTTTCGCTGTCTGCTTTAGCCTCAGGAGCGTCCCATATTACGCTAACTTTTCTTGCCGCTTTATTCGCAACTTCAGGGTCAAGATGAACCACAGCTACTAAATCACCATCTTCAATTAATTCAACTCCTTCAAATTCAAGTAATTCAGAAGCATTTACACTTATCTTCTTAGAACCAAAAATATTTGGTCTAACGACTGTTGCATATACCATTCCCGGTAGCTTTATATCACCAGAAAACAATGCTTTTCCAGTAACTTTTGCAATTGCATCGGTACTAATTACAGGTTTTCCAATAATTTTAAAATCTTTTGCTTTCTTAATTTCGGGTTTATTTTTTAAGCTATGTACAATTTTTTTACCTTTAGTTAGCGCTGCATAGCTAACACTATTTGTTTCATTGGTATTGGCAGAAATTATTCCATTATTTATCGAAAGATTTTCAATGGGTTCACCTAATTTTTCTGAAGCAAATTTCAATAAAATTTCGCGAGCTTCAGCAGCCGCAGCCCTTAAAACTGGATCTGCAAACCGTGTGGTTAAAGAGCCCCAAGTTCCTGCATCATAAGGACATAATTCTGTATCACCCATTATCATATCTACTGATTCTATTGAAATCTCTAATTCTTCTGCCACAACTTGCGCTAAGGAAGTAATAATTCCTTGCCCCATTTCAATTTTTCCGGTATAACAATCTACTCTTCCATCTTCCTTTACACGTATATAAGCATTGAAATCTAGCTCCTCTTCATCTGCTGAAGTTTGCCCCCAACCTTGTAATAATGATAATTTGCTTAAAGAAAAAATAACAATAATTCCTTTTCCTAAGGTCTTTAAAAACTTTCTTCTGTCGAACAAAACAGGTTTATTTACATCACTAAAATATAACTCATCAATTTTATCAGGTCTCATATTTTCACTTTTTAGTTCATTTCATTAGCAGCATTTAAAATGGCATCAATAATTCTATTATACGAGCCACATCTACAAAGGTTTTCATCCATCCCATCTATAACTTCTTTTCTGGTTGGGTTTGGATTATTTAATATTAAACCATAAGCGTTCATTATCATACCTGGTGTACAAAAACCACATTGCAAAGCATCAATTTCTACAAAAGCTTTTTGTATGGGATGCAATTCTTCATTTGAAACCAAACCTTCAATGGTTACAATTTCAGTATCTGCTACGTCTTCAATTGCAATCATACAAGATCTCGTTGCTTCTTTATCAATTAAAACAGTACAAGCGCCACATTGTCCAATGCCGCAACCATACTTTGTTCCTGTTTTATCCAAATATGTTCGAAGAACAGTTAACAATGGCTCATCTCCATGAACAGCTACCGATACAGGTAAACCGTTCAATCTAAAACTTATGGAACGCTTCATTTGATTATTATTTATATTATATCTATAAAATTAAGTAATAATTTTATAAAATACTTACTGGTCTTCTTAATTTATAATCATTATTTATAACACAGTTCAATCTATAATATTAATTTTCAATGATAATTTGTAAAATTTCAACTAATCAACATAAATAAGCAGATATACTTTGAATTAAATCCTAAAACATTGTACCTTTAAATTTAATTTTAATTTAAAAAAAATAAAAATGATTGGAACGTATATTGCTATTTTTATTCTAGTTGTGCTTGTTGCCTCCGGGTTATTTACCGTGAAGCAACAATCTATTGCCATTATTGAACGCTTTGGTAAATTTCAAAGTACCAGAAATCCGGGTTTACAACTTAAAATACCCCTTTTTGATCAAGTTGCAGGACGCGTAAATTTGCGTGTTCAACAATTAGATGTCATTGTTGAAACCAAAACTAAAGATGATGTTTTTGTACACTTAAAAATTTCGGTGCAGTTTTTAATAAGATCTGGTCACGTTTATGATGCCTTTTACAAACTTCAAAATCCACATGAACAAATTACAGCTTTTATATTTGATGTTGTCCGTGCTGAGGTTCCTAAAATGATTTTAGATGATGTATTTGAAAAGAAAGAAGAAATTGCCCTTGCCATTCAACGCGATTTAAAAGAGGCCATGCTTGATTATGGATACGATATCATAAAAGCCTTAGTAACAGATATTGACCCTGATGAAAATGTAAAAATCGCCATGAATAGAATTAATGCTGCAGAACGCGAAAAAATTGCAGCACAACATGAAGGTGATGCACAACGTATTTTAATTGTTGAAAGAGCAAAAGCCGAAGCCGAAAGCAAACGTTTGCAAGGAAGAGGTATCGCAGACCAACGCAGGGAAATTGCACGCGGATTGGTAGAAAGTGTTGATGTTTTAAATAAATCTGGAATTAGCAGCCAAGAAGCATCAGCTTTAATAGTGGTCACACAACATTATGACACATTACAAAGTATTGGATCTGACTCTAAATCCAATTTAATATTGTTACCTAACAATCCTAATGCAGCCAGTTCTATGTTAAATGATATGGTTGCCGGTATGATTGCTGCCAATAAAATAAATGAATCTTCTAGCGAAGTTGATTCTAAAAAATCTAAAAAATAAATTTATAAAGCATAAAAAAACCTGCACAGATGTGCAGGTTTTTTTGTTTAATGATATAACTATTTATTATCCTCTTCTTTTTTCTTTTCATTATTATCTTCATCTTGAGTGGCCTTTTTGAACTCTTTTATTCCGTTGCCAAGTCCTTTCATTAACTCTGGCAATTTCTTTCCGCCAAACAATAATAAAATTGCCAATCCAATAATTATCCATTGCCAAGGGCCAACCATTCCTAAAAAAATATATAATGCATTCATAATTTTAAATTTTAGAATTACAAAGATAGTAAATAATTCAAAACTAACATTAATTTTTATCTTTAATGGTTCCGCCAATCATAATCTTGGTTTTTAAAACTTCCGGAGTTCCTTTGTAATAAATTGAGCCTCCAAAACGCACATTTGCATCTAATAATTCTGATGTATTCACTTCAACATTTGCGCCGGAAGCTGAAGTAACTATTGCTTGTTTGCTTTGTAAGTCATACGCACTGTAAATACCGCCAGTGGTGGCTTCAACAGTTTGACTTTCGGTAATGCCTGTTAGTGAAATGATACCTCCTGAAACACTTTTTACCGTTAGGTATTTTGTATCAATTTCCAATTTAATTTTCGCGCCTTCTTGTGTCTTAACTTCTAAATGTTGTTGTTTTATGGTTTCATCCGAAACTATTGAAGCGCCTTCATTTGCATCTAAAACAGCAATATCATTGGCATAATAAAGAACAATCATAACGTCTTCGGCAATAAAGCTTTCAGGAAATTTTAACCGAATTTTTAAGGTTCCATCTGCGTTTATTACGGAAACATCCTTAGCTTGTGAGCCTGATATTTCTATTTTTGAACCGGGAGATTTTTGCAGTTCAACAGTCAGACCGTTAAAAACTTTCACGGTATTAAAATCACCTAACTTTGTGGTAATAGGTTCTTGTGCAAAAAGTATTGCGGAAAATAAAATAAGTAATAAAGTTAATTTTTTCATCTGTTTAAATTTTATTTTTTAGCGGTAACAGCTGCTGCCTGCCTACCGCAGGCAGGTTTGCCATTAATCATTCCTTTGTGTATCAAAATTTGTGAGGCTCGTTTCATATGAATATTATTTTTGTTAATAACCATGGTTGCAAACAAAAATTGTACCTCTTTAGTTAATTATTTATTAATCTTTTCTAATAAAGTAAAATCCAGATGTTTGCGTTCTAAATCGGTATGTTTTACTTTAATTAAAACTTGGTCTCCCAACTGATAAAGATTGTTTGAAGATTGGCCAACCAAGGCGTATTGTTTCTCATCAAAAATATAAAAATCATCCTTTATTTCACGGATTCTGCACATTCCTTCACAGCCATTTTCGATAATTTCAACATAAATTCCCCATTCTGTCACTCCGGAAATAACACCTTTGAATTCTTGATCCATGTGTTTTTCCATATATTTAACCTGCATATATTTGATGGAATCACGTTCTGCACTTGTAGCCAATTGCTCCATTTCTGAAGAATGTTTGCATTTTTCTTCATAGATTTCTGCCTTTGGAGATTTACCTCCCAATAAATAATGTTGCAACAAACGATGGGTCATCACATCGGGATATCTTCTGATGGGGGATGTAAAATGACTGTAATAATCAAAAGCCAATCCGTAATGACCTATATTTTCGGTCGTGTATACCGCTTTGCTCATGGTTCTTACCGTTAAGGTTTCAATCATATTTGCCTCGCTTTTTCCGCTCACATCACTCAATAATTTATTAAGTGAAGCTGCGGTTGATTCTTTGCTTGACATGTCAATTTTATTGGTATATCCAAACTTACTGACAATGGTTTGAAGTGCTGCCAATTTATCGATATTTGGTTCGTCATGCACACGATATATGAATGTATTTTTAGTTGGTAAACCTTTGCTTCTGCCAACAAATTCAGCAACTTTTCGGTTTGCCAACAACATAAATTCTTCAATCAGTTTATTGGCTTCTTTCGCCTCTTTAAAATAAACCCCGGTAGGTTCTGAATTTTCATCTAAAATAAATTTAACTTCTGCCCTGTCAAATGTTATTGCACCTTGTTGCAATCGTTTTTTACGAAGAATTTTTGCCAAATCATCCAACTTTAAAACAGCGGCCACAATTTCCAGTTCAGCGGTATATTGTTTCCCTGTTAAAGAAACATCCTGTGAAATAACACCCTTTTTTGATTCGATAATTTCCTGTGCTTCTTCATAGGCAAAACGTTGATCAGAATAGGTCACTGTTTTTCCAAACCATTCATTGATGACATGGGCCTTCGTATTTATTTCGAAAACTGCAGAAAAAGTTAATTTTTCTTCATTTGGACGCAGCGAACAAACGCCATTCGATAATACTTCCGGAAGCATTGGAACTACCCTATCTACCAAATATACCGATGTTGCTCTGTTATAGGCTTCATCATCTAAAAAAGTATTTTCATGCAAATAATGAGAAACGTCCGCAATATGGATTCCTATTTCATAATTCCCGTTTTCCATAATTTTAAATGATAAAGCATCATCAAAATCCTTAGCATCTTTAGGATCTATGGTAAACGTAAGGTCATTTCTCATGTCTCTGCGTTTTCCAATCTCTTCTTTTGTAATTTCTATAGGTAGTTTCGCAGCTTCATTTTCAACTTTTTCCTCAAATTTATAAGGCAAACCGTATTCTAAGAGAATAGAGTGAATTTCAGTGTCATGATCTCCAGGTATTCCCAAAACTTCCAAAATTTCTCCAAACGGATTTTTTGAATTTTCAGGCCAATCAATCATTTTTACCAATACTTTCATCCCATGTTCGGCATTTTTCAGTTTGTTTTTCGGAACAAAAATATCAGCATACATTTTTGAATCATCCGGAATTACAAATCCAAAATTATTGTTGAGTTGCACCACACCAACAAACTCGGTTTTTGCGCGTTTTATAATTTCAACAACATCACCTTCTTCTCTGCTGTTTTTTTGACGGTGGTATAAATAAATTTTTACGGTGTCTTTATGTAAAGCCCTGTTTAAATTTCTCGAAGGAATATAAACATCACGCTCCAACTCATCGCAAATAAAATAACCGTTTCCATTTGCAGTGGCATCAATGGTACCTATATAATATTTTGAAATCGCAGCCATTTTATATTTACCGCGCTCAGTTTCTTCAATCTTTTTTTGGGATTTTAACGCTTCTAATTTTTGAATAATTTGATTTTTACCGTTGGTATCCGTAATTTCTAATTTTGCACAAATTTGACGGTAATTGAAACTTTTATCAGGAGATTGGTTTAATATTTTTGTTATTTTTTGTGTTAAATCTTTGATAACGTTTCCTTTCTTTTTGTAGATTTCTTTTCTTTTCGACATGTGTTTAATACGCTTATATTTGCTTCAAAAGTACGATTTTTTAGCCTAAACAGATTATTAAATGGTTATATAAATTACAAGTTGTATTTTTCGAACTTTAAATTTTAGAATAATTATGAATAATAAATGGTTTGTTATTGTAAACCCAACCGCAGGAAATGGTGCTGCTAAAAAAAAATGGCTTCCTGTTTTTAATGAATTAACCAAACAAAATTTTGTTTTCGACTTTGAAATAACCCAATACAAAAAACATGTCTCTGTATTAATAAAAAAAGCTATTGACCAAGGAATTACAAAATTTATTTGTGTTGGAGGAGACGGAACGCTTCATAATATCGTAAACGGGATTTTAAATTTAAATCCGGTAAATATTTCAGAAATAAAAATTGGAATCATCCCAATTGGAACTGGAAACGATTGGATAAAAACATATAAAATTTCAAAAGATCACAAAAAAGCCATTCAAACTATTAAATCTGGATTTTCTTTAAAACAAGATATTGGAAAACTACTTCTTCATGAAAATAACAGCATAGTTTACTTTAATAATTTAGCTGGTATTGGTTTTGATGGTTATGTGGTAAATAAAGTGCATAGATTTAAAAATTTAGGTTTTTTAGCATATTTAACAGGCGCTTTGATAAGTATAGCCAGTTATAAAAAATCGACCTTAAAAATAAAGTTTAATGATATTGAAATTAAAGAAAAAACATTAATGCTTTTAATTGGAATCTGTAAATATTCAGGCGGAGGAATGCAACTGACTCAAAATGTAAATCCAACCGACGGGCTTTTTGATATTTCACACATCAATAAAATATCATTAGCAACGCTTTTAAGAAATATAGGCGGGTTGTTTTCAGGAAAAATAACAAATATTAAACTGGTTAAAAATTATAAAACATCAAAAATTAGGATAAGCGTTTTGGATACAAAAAAAATATACCTTCAGGCCGACGGAGAATTGGTGGATTCAATAAATTTTACAGCAGAAATTATTCCGAAAGCATTACATTTTATTGTTGCTGAAGAATAGAAATTTTAAAACTTATTTTCTTCGGAAGAAATAATACCAATTAAACATTCAAATGTTGCCTAAAATTCTTTTCTTTTTAGCTCATTTGTCGTCATGAAATGGAACCGTAGCCTAAGTTATACTTAAATTTTTAATTTAACATTTAAAAATGCAATGGATATAAAAGAAACAATTATAAAATTTTTCAATAGTTAAAACTGACCATAAATAGTTTGAATGAAATTGTTATCAACACGCTATATTATAATAAAAAGTTTATTTTAAAAATTTTAAAAAAAATGTTGGTTATGATAGTCTGTTAACATGTACAATAAATATACTGGATTAAATTTTCATAGTTCACTTATTAAAAGATATAAACAAGTTTTAAAAATTTAACACATTAAAAATCAATTCAATTAAATAGGTTATAAACAATCTTAAAAAGTAAATATTTCATCGTTTAACTAATAAGTATTACATCTCAAATTGTTCATAATGGCATCAAAAAATGTTCAAAACTAAATTTAAAAAATAATAAAAATAGTTGCACGGTAAATTCCAATTTTAGCATTACAAAATCTAAATTACATTACAAAAATTAGTTTTCATTATTAAGTCCAAAGTTGTTCACAATTTAACTTTATGATAAAACAGGTGTAAATCAATAAATTAAAAAATGCTATTAACAATTTTATTTTTCAAGGTTAATAACTATGAATTTGTATTTTTGTAAACTATAATAAATATATTAATAAAGCTATTTTATGACCATTGCAATAGGAAACGATCACGCAGGAACTCAATACAAATTTGAAATTGTAAAACTGCTGGAGAAAAAAGGGTATAAAGTGTTAAACTTTGGAACCGATACAGAAGACAGCATGGACTATCCTAATACTGTTCACCCAGTCGCAGAAGCCGTAGAAAGCGGTAAAGCAGATTTTGGAATTACGCTTTGCGGAAGTGGAAATGGCGCTCAAATGGCAGCTAACAAACACCAAGGGATAAGAGCGGCTTTATGTTGGAATAATGAATTAGTTGAATTGGCGCGTTTACATAACAATGCGAATATTTTAAGTATTCCTGCACGTTTTGTTTCATTACAACAAGCTTTAGGTTTTGTGGAAATATTTTTAACAACTAAATTTGAAGGCGGCCGGCACCAAACAAGAATTGAGAAAATACCAACAAAATACTGCTAATAAGGTATTTTAAATTAATTGTAATTCGTAAATCTAAATGAGTCAAAATCACGCCCACAATCATCCAAACTTAACTGGTAAAAATTTACTTTTCTCCATCATTTTAAATATTGTAATTACCATTGCACAAATTATTGGAGGAATTATTTCGGGAAGTTTGGCATTAATTTCTGATGCTGTTCATAATTTTTCAGATGTTGTTTCTTTAATCATAAGTTACGGCGCCAACTTACTTACCCATAAAAAAAAGCAAACTTTAGAATATACTTTTGGCTATAAAAGAGCAGAAATGATTGCCGCCTTTTTTAATGCGGCATCCTTAATAGTTATTGGTGTTTTTTTAGGAATTGAAGCTATTAAGCGTTTTTCAGAAGTTCATGAGATAAAAAGTGAATTGGTGATATGGCTGGCCATTTTGGGAATCGCCGCTAATGGTTTAAGTGTTTTGTTGTTAAAAAATGATGCGAAACACAACATGAACATGAAAAGCGCATACCTCCATTTATTGTCTGATATGCTGACTTCAATAGCGGTTTTAATTGGCGGTTTGTTAATGAAGTATTATCAAATTTATTGGATTGACGCCTTTTTAACCTTGTTAATTTCAATCTATTTAATTTATATGAGCTGGAATATTTTAATAGATTCCCTAAAAATATTAATGCTTTTTGCGCCTCCACATATAAAAATTGATAAAATTGTAAATGAAGTTTTGAAAGTTGAAAGCATTAAAAATATCCATCATATTCATTTATGGCAATTAAACGATCACGAATGTCATTTTGAAGCGCATTTAGAATTTAAAGATGATATTAAATTATCGGAATTTGATTTAATTTGTGAAGAGGTTGAAAAATTGTTGCTTGAAAAATTTCAAATTCAGCATTGTAATTTGCAGCCAGAATACCGAAGAGACGACCTTAAAGAAATTATAATCCAAGATTAAAATGCTCACTATTTTAACAAAATCATTTTCTGAGTTATCAACCAAAGAATTGTATGCTATTTTGCAATTGCGTGCTGCAGTTTTTGTGGTCGAACAAAATTGTGTGTATCAGGATATAGATGGGAAAGACCATAAAGCATTGCATGTAATCGGATTTAAAAAAGACAAAATTGTGGCTTATTGCCGAATTTTTAAATCTGGTGATTATTTTGAAAAAGCAAGTATTGGTCGCGTGGTGGTTGCCAAAAATGAACGTAAATTTGGCTATGGCCATGTCATATTTCAACATTCAGTAGAAGCTGTTAAGGAGCATTTTAAAGAAACTTCCATAAAAATATCGGCACAATTATATTTAAAAATATTTTACGAATCCCATGGATTTTTTCAAATTGGCGAAGGTTATTTAGAAGATGACATTCCGCATATTGCCATGATAAAAAACTAATTATATGAACAATCCTAAGGTTAAAAACATAGCCATTAAAAATTTGTCAAAGGCGCATTATAAACTTGACAAAGTCGATTTTGAGTACCAAACAAAAAACGGCAACTGGCAAACTCAAAGCAGGGAATGTTACGACAGAGGCGATGGTGCGGCAATTTTATTGTACAATCCAACAAAAAAAACGGTTATTCTCACCAAGCAATTCAGAATGCCAAGCTATTTAAACGGCAATCAAACCGGAATGATGATTGAAGTTTGTGCAGGTTTATTAGATGAAGACAATCCTGAAGCTTGCATCATAAAAGAAACTGAAGAGGAAACAGGTTTTAAAATAAGCAATCCTAAAAAAGTATTTGAATTGTATTCTACACCTGGAGCAGTAACAGAAAAAATTCATTATTTTATTGCTGAATACAACGATGAAATGAAAATAAGTGACGGCGGTGGTTTAGAGGAAGAACATGAAGAAATTGAAGTGTTGGAAATTAAATTTGACACTGCTTTAGAAATGGTTTCAAAAGGAGAAATAAACGATGCTAAAACGGTTATTTTATTACAATATACTCAAATACAAAAACTTATATAATTTTTTTCATAGCTTTAGCTACCGATTTTACTACATTTTCTTCATTTCTAAAGTGATAAAAAAATTAAAAACTCAAATAGATTTTTTTATTTCTAAACGATTGCTTAGTTTTGCAGTATAATTATAAATAATGGCACGACAAAAACAATATATTGAAGAAGAAGTTATTGAAAAAGCAATGCGCTTGTTTTGGCGCAATGGCTATGAAAATACTTCTGTTCGGATGTTGGAAAAAGAAATGGGTATCAATCAATTTTCCATATATTCTAGTTTTGGAAGTAAACACGGTGTCTTTCTTGAAAGTTTAAAAAGTTATAAAAGTAAGACGAAAGAGATGTTTGAAAAATTAAGAAATTCAAACAATGGAGTGGAAGATATTAAAGAATTTTTTTATAATTCTATTAAAGTTTCAGGATTTAGAGGAAGTCAAAAAGGGTGTTTTGTTACAAATACATACAATGAATTTGCAGAAAGTGAAGATGAATTGATAAAAGAACAAATAGCTGGTTTTATGAATAATTTGAAAGAAATATTCATGGAGAAATTAAGATTTGATACCACTAAAGATGAAGAAACTATACAAAAACAAGCAAACTATTTTGTGTTGGCAAAACATGGGTTAGCGGCAGCATCAAGAGTAAACACAGAACAAGAAATAGCAGACTATATTGAAATGACATTTAAAAACATATAACCTTTTTTTTAATCCATAACTAAGCGATAGCTTAGGTATTTAAGAATCAATAAAACAAAAAAATCATGAACAAAGTATTATTTATCACTAACTTATTAATGGGAATGGTGCTATCACGATTTGCCATTTCAAAATTAGCAGGATGGGAAATATCGGTTAAAACCTTTATAGAAATGGCTAAACCTCTAGGTATCGATTCTACCTTTTTCAGAGTATTTACAGGAATAATTATTTCGGCGGTAGTAATTGGTTATTTATCAACGGCCATTTTTAGTTTATTCAGGAATAAGGCTGACCTTAAATCTAAAATACCTTTTATAAATTGGGCGATTTTTACCAACCTTTTCGGCGCACTTACAATGGTAGGCGCATATAGCCGAGTTTTCATTAAGAGTGCAACCTAAATGGTTATTGGTTTATATCGCCTTAGGAGTTGTAATATTTTCGGTAATAAACATCTTCATTTTAAACAAGCAAAAACAAATACAGAATCATTAAAAATTAAAATTATGAACACTTTAAAAATTCACACAATAGAATCAGCACCAGAAAAAAGCAAACCATTTTTAGAGGCTTCACTTAAAACAAACGGAATGATTGCTAATTTACACGGCGTATTAGCAGAATCTCCTGGTTTATTTGAAGCATACCAAACCTTAGGTAAATTGTTTACACAATCTTCATTTAATAAAGAAGAACTAACAGTAGTTTGGCAAACAATAAATGTAGAACATGAATGTAATTACTGTGTTCCTGCTCATACAGCAATAGCGAATATGATGAAAGTTGATTCTGCAATAACAGAAGCCTTAAGAAATGGCACTTCAATGCCAGGTCAAAAATTACAAGTTTTACAAAATACAACGTTGGCAATTGTTAGAAATCGTGGCCATATTTCAGAAGTAGAAATGAAAGCTTTTTATGCTGTTGGATATGAACAAAGACAGTTGTTAGAAATCATATTAGGTCTTTCACAAAAAGTAATTAGCAACTATGTAAATCATATTGCAGAAACACCAGTTGATAAGGCATTTGAAAAATTTGCTTGGAAAAAAAATACAACAAATGTTTAAAAATATAATTATGAGTATTTCAATAAAAAATAATAGGGCTACAGCAAAAGTAATTACCAATAGAGAAGAAATAATTAGAAGTAAGTTTTACTTGAAAGCATTAATAACACTCACTTTTCTAATGGCAATTTTATCAAATTTGAATGCTCAGGAAGCGTTACAAGATAAAGGAATTAAAGTGCCATTGGAAAATGAGAACATTCAGTTGTTGCCAAAACCAAGAGTTATCATTTTTGATGTAAATGAAACATTGTTAGATATGATTCCTTTAAAAAAATCGGTTGGTAAAGCGCTAAATGGAAGAGAAGATTTGTTGCCTTTGTGGTTTTCAACAATGTTGCATTATTCATTGGTTGAAACTGTAACAGGAAATTATCACGATTTTGGTGAAATTGGAACTGCGGCTTTAATGATGGTAGCAGAAACACAAGGAATAGACATTAATTATGAGGATGCAAAAGAATCAATTGTAACTCCATTAAGATCACTTCCTGCGCATGATGATGTGGTTCTGAGCTTGAAAAAGCTTAGGAAAGGAGGTTTTGGAATTGTTAGTTTAACCAATTCTTCAGCAAAAGGTGTTGAAACTCAATTTAAAAATGCCGGTTTAACGAACTTTTTTGATCATCGTTATTCCATTGAAACCATTAAAAAATACAAGCCCCATTTAGATACTTATAAAATGGTTTTGAAAGATTTAGGTGTTAATCCATCGGAAGTTTTAATGGTTGCTGCACACGCTTGGGATTTAGCAGGAGCTAAAAAAGCAGGATTACAAACGGCATTTATTAAAAGACCAGGGAAAGTGCTATATCCTAATGTGGAAAAACCAGATTATATAGTAAATAACCTTACTGAATTGATAAAAATATTCGAGGAAAAAGGATATTTCAAAATTGATTATTAATTTAGAAATTAAAAAAAATAAAAATGATTAAATTAACCGTTATGTATTTGAATGGTTTAGAGACCAAATTTGATATTAATTTTATAAACATTTATAATTTTTTTTAGTATGAAATGAACATAACGGAAACACAATACAAACACCAATGAAGATATGCGACCCGAGCGATAGCGAACAGGCGAAGCAATTACATATGACCAATAAAAAACAATAAATATCTACATATGAAAGATAAAATTAAAATAGACATCGTTTCAGATGTTGTTTGCCCTTGGTGTATAATTGGTTACAAACGTTTGGAAAAAGCAATTTCTGAACTGGGAATTCAAGACAAAATCGAGCTTCAATGGCAACCTTTTGAGTTAAATTCAAAAATGCCTTCGGAAGGAGAAAATGTACAAGAGCACATTGCTAAAAAATATGGTTCTAGTTTGGAAGATCAAATGCGTTCACAAGCAAGAATGACGGAGTTTGGAGCAGAACTTGGATTTCAATTCGATTATTTTGATGAAATGAGAATGGTAAATACTAGAGATGCTCATATTTTATTGGACTATGCTAAGGAAGAAGGTAAACAAACAGAATTAAATTTACGTTTTGTTACAGCTTTTTTTAGTGAAAGAAAAGATATTTCAAAAAGAGAAATTTTAATTAAAGAACTGGAAGAAGTTGGACTTGATAAAAATGAAGCATTAGAAAGATTAGAGAATGACGAAGCTCTTGATCAAGTAATAGCTAAAGAATCATTTTGGCAAAGAAGAGGAGTTTCTTCTGTTCCAACAATGGTTTTTAATGAAACAAGTGCTTTAACCGGTGCACAACCAGTGGATGTTTACAAGCAGGTTTTAACAGGGTTATTAAGCGAAATAAAATAACTATAATAATGAAATACACTATCGCATTTGATGTTTATGGAACATTAATAAACACATCAGGAGTTTTTAATTCATTAGAAAAAATGATTGGTGAAAAAGCAAAACCAGTGATGAATACCTGGAGAAACAAGCAATTAGAATATTCTTTTAGAAGAGGTTTAATGAATAAGTATGTCGATTTTTCTGTATGCACAAAAGATGCTTTAGAATTTAGTTGTAAAACTTTCAAGGTTAGTTTAACTGATTCACAGAAAATAGCGTTAATGAATGAATACAAGGTATTACCTGCCTTTCCTGATGTTAAAGAAGGACTTCAAAAAATAAAAGAAGACGGACATAAACTATATGCATTTTCAAACGGAAGTGCCAATGCGGTTTCAAACTTGTTAATAAATGCTGAAATAATCAATTTATTTGATGGAGTTGTAAGTGTAGAAGATGTACAAGTTTTTAAGCCAAGTCCGCTAGTTTATAAACATTTTAATGATAAAACAAATTCTACAAAAATAGATTCTTGGTTAATATCTAGCAATCCTTTTGATGTAATTGGCGCAACTGCTTATGGCATGAATACAGCTTGGGTGCAACGCTCTCAAGAATCAATATTTGATCCTTGGGGAATTGAACCAACAACTATAATAAATGGAATTACAGAATTATCCATAAAACTAAAAGAATTAACTACTAAAAAACAAGTGAATAAAATGGAAACAAACAAAGAACATGGTAAACTAGATGATTTGTTAAAAGTAAAACGAGAAGAATCCGCTAAAAATTTTTCAGAAGAAAAAAGACAAATTTATGCAGATGGAATTGCAGATGTAAAAAATTCAGGGATTCTTGATAAAGCTTTAAATGTTGGGCAAAAGTCACCTAATTTCAATTTAAACAACGCCACAAATAAGCCAGTATCATTATACGAAGAATTAAAAAATGGTCCTGTTATTTTAACTTGGTACCGAGGAGGTTGGTGTCCTTATTGCAATATTACATTACATTCTTTGCAAGAAAGACTTCCCGATTTTCAAAAGGCAGGAGCAACATTAATTGCCTTAACTCCTGAATTACCAGACAAATCTTTAAGTACTTCAGAAAAACATAATTTAGAATTTACAGTGTTAAGTGATGTTGGTAATAAAGTAGGTAAAGAATACGGTGTTGTGTATCAACTTACAACTGAGGTAGCATCAATTTACGAGAGCGGTTTTGGAATGAATGATTATAACGGAGATGAGAGTAATGAGTTGCCATTGGCAGCAACGTATGTTATTGATCAAAATGGTACAATTAAGTATGCTTTTCTTGATGCAGATTATAGAAATAGAGCCGAACCAGATGAAATAATAGCAGCGTTAAATAAACTGAAATAATAAAAATAGGTTTTAAACTAAAAATTAAAACAATTAAATTGCAACTTTGTGTATATAAATTGATAAGTAATTATTTAAGATATCGAACTGGTTTAAACTTTTTTCAATTGGCTACAAAATGTTATTTTCCACTCACTTTTTGTCTTTTTTGAACTCCGTAGCGATGCTATGCAGTTAAAAAAAGCCTTCAATTGAGCAAAAAATTCCTATTTTTCGCTTCAATCA
>JAENXD010000042.1 GCA_016649745.1 Flavobacteriaceae bacterium
TCATGTTGTCTATAATGTTTGAATTTCACTATAAATATACTGATTGTCAGGCTTTTATGCAAATATTTTGATGCTTTTTATCATTGAGTTATTGCTTTTTTCTTGTTGTTTTTAACCCTTAATTCGCATTAATAACTTAAAAAGCTGAATTTATATTGGGGCAACCTCCTCTTCTTGGTACTCTGCAACCAAAATTAAAACCTAAAGTAATTTGATGGTAACCAGCATCTTCAAATAAAAATTCACCGGTTTGTTTTGTGTAGGTGTAAGATACCATAACATTTTTATAATTAACGCCAACAATGGGGGTTAAGTAATTGAGCTCTTCGGTATCTGCATTGTCAAAACCCTTTCTGTATGAAAATGCCGCCCAAAGTTGCGCATCTGCAAAGTTTTTATAAACTTTTAAATTGAAATCGACAAACTTCTCCCCTGTTCGTTCAATTGTCTGCGCCATGACAGAAGGCTCTAATTGCAAACTTTTTCCCTTTCCATAATAATAGCCCAATGTGACCAAATACCTTCTTAAATTTAGTGATTCATAACGATCATTGTATAAATTTCTGGCGGTAAGCATAATGTTTTTTGCAGTAAAATAGGAAAAGAATCCGCCTTTATGGTACGCCATGCCAAAATCGGCATTGAAATAACTTTCACTTTGCACAATTTGTGAAATTACGGGATCAGGAATCACAAAAGTACTTTCATCGACACTGTTATTTACGGCCATTAAAGAGATCCCAAACGACAGTTGATCTACTTCTTCCATTCTTCCGAAGTTTAAATGATACGCATATGTGCCTTGAAAACCTTGTTGAGAATGATATCCGTTTTTATCATTAAAAAGAATTAAACCCACTCCCATATTTTCACCAATTCTTGTATGCGCGCTCAACGTTTGCAAGGAAGGAGCATCTTCAATACCCGCCCATTGGCTTCTCGCTGTGAGCCGTATTTTTCCGCAATTTCCAATTCCCGCAGCCGCAGGATGCACCAAATACACATTATCCGATAAATAATCAGAATAAATTGGCAACGTTTCCTGAGATTTTACAAGACTTGGAATGCTAAAAAGTAATCCTAAAATTAAAATTTTCAGTACCTTCATTCATCATAAAAAATAATTTCAAATATATCATAATTAAATAAAACAAAAGTGATAATAGACATTTTAATAAGTACCGAATAGAAATTAAAATCGATCAATACCATCATATTTATATATGCAAAAACTCACTTTTTCGGGGTTTTAACAAAAAATTAACTGAGCTCTTTAAAAAATTTGTATCTTTGCATACTCTTATGAAGCAAGTTTTTAGAAAAATATCAGCAATTATAATGGCATCTGTGGTCTTGCTATCCACCATGTCATTTACCATTAGTGAACACTTTTGTGGTGATTATTTGGTAGATAGTGCGTTGTTTTCTAAAGCGGAATCTTGTGGGATGGAAATGGAAAAGCCATCAACATCTAAAGATTGTGACCTCCAAAAAAGCGATTGCTGTAAAGATGAAGTGAAACAATTCCCAGGTCAAAATGAATTAAATACTGTTTTTTCAACTTTAAATTTTGAACAACAACTATTTATTGCTTCATTTGCTTATTCTTATATTAATTTATTTGAAGGGTTAGCTGTAAACATTATTCCTTTTAAATATTATACTCAGCCAGTGCTGGTCACAGACATCCTTGTTCTGGATCAGACTTTTCTTATTTGATTATTTAACGATTTTTTTGACCGCCGAAGCATTTAACTTCCGGCGTTGAAGCATTGTTGTGATTTTTTTTAAATCATTTCTGAATGTTCTATCAAAATCAACTCATTAAATAATCAAAAAAATGTTCGAAAAACTTATAAAATATTTTCTTTACAACCGCTTGGTTACCATACTCCTATTGGCATCATTTATCGGCTGGGGTCTGGTTACGGCACCTTTTAGTTGGGATATTGGTTTTCTTCCAAAAGATTCCGTTCCAGTGGATGCCATTCCTGATATCGGAGAAAACCAACAAATTGTATTTACCGATTGGTCAGGCCGATCTCCACAAGATATTGAAGACCAGATTACCTATCCTTTAACCACCTCATTATTGGGAATTCCCGGAGTAAGATCCATTAGAAGTACTTCCATGTTTGGGTTTTCCATTATCTATATCATTTTTGAAGAAGACGTTGAATTCTATTGGTCCAGAACCAGGGTTTTGGAAAAACTGAATTCGCTTCCCGCTAATGTATTGCCGCAAGGCGTTTCGCCTTCAATGGGCCCGGATGCAACCGGATTAGGGCAAGTATTCTGGTACACGCTTGAAGGGCGTGATCCACAGGGGAATGTAACTGGTGGCTGGGATTTAAATGAGCTGCGTACCATACAGGATTTTTATGTAAAACTCGGATTAAGTGGTACTGCCGGCGTAGCTGAAGTTGCCTCTGTTGGAGGATTCGTTCAGGAATACCAAATTGATGTAAATCCTGATGCGCTAAAAGCCTTCAATATTGGTATAGACCAAGTGATGATGGCGGTAAAAAATTCGAACCGCGACATTGGTGCAAAAACTTTGGAAATTAACAAAGTTGAATATCTGATTCGTGGTCTGGGTTATATAAAATCTGTTGAAGATATTGAAAATACGGTAGTTACGGCAACCAACAACAAACCTATTTTGGTCAAGGATTTGGCCGTGGTGCATTTAGGCCCCGCTGAAAGACGCGGAATTTTAGACAAAGGTGGTGCCGATGTTGTTGGTGGTGTGGTCGTGGCCCGTTACGGGTCAAATCCGTTGCAGGCCATTGAAAATACCAAAGAAAGAATTAAAGAAATCTCAGTTGGATTGCCTCAAAAAACCTTAGCCGACAGAACCGTAAGCAAAGTTACTATCGTTCCGTTTTACGACAGGACACAACTCATTCACGAAACCATTGGCACACTGGAAAATGCGCTTTCACACGAAATTCTGATAAGTATTATCGTAATTCTAGTGTTAGTGCTTAACTTAAGGGCTTCACTTTTAATTTCAAGTTTGTTGCCGGTAGGTGTACTTATGACCTTTATTGCCATGCGTTATTTTAACGTAGATGCCAATGTAGTTGCCCTTTCCGGGATTGCCATCGCAATTGGAGTGATGGTTGACGTCGGAATTATTTTTGTGGAGAACACCATAAGGCATTTAGAAATGCCTGAAAACAAGGATTCAAAGGGAGCCAGACTTTTGGCGATAATTCATCAGGCCACCATTGAAGTTTTCCCCGCAGTAACCACTGCGCTGTTAACCACTGTTGTGAGTTTTTTACCCGTATTTTTTATGGAAAATGCCGAAGGAAAATTATTCAGGCCATTGGCTTTTACCAAAACCTTCGCACTTGGGGCATCTTTTATCATCGGAATTCTAATTCTGCCTATGCTTTCTTATTTTGCATTTAATATCAGAATTCAAAAGGCAAAAATGGTCCGAATATGGAATATCATTCTGATTGTTGTTGGATTATTTTTAGCTATTTACTTCAGCTTTTGGCTGCCTTTGGCTTTAGTGGTTATTGGGATATTAAGATTGGTAGAAGATAGGAATCCGCAATTTTTAGGAAAGTATTCCACGCAAATTACGTTGTTTATCATTGTTGCGGTAACGCTGTTTTTCTTAACAGAAGAGTGGTTGCCTCTTGGACATCAGAATTCGGTGTTTTTCAACTATATTTTCGTGATCATATTATTGACTGGTGTTTTAGCCATTTTAATGGGAATGGTCAAATTTTATCAACCTATATTAAATTGGTGCCTTATAAATAAAAAGAAATTTTTATTGCTGCCATTAATCACCATTTTCTTCGGAATCTTGATTTGGTTAGGCTTCCCTAAAATCTTCGGTTTTGCTGCCAACGGATTTGACAAAGTTGGCTGGAATATTAGAACCACATCAGTTTGGACAGGAATATCAGATACTTTTCCCGGAGTTGGAAAAGAATTTATGCCTTCCTTAAATGAAGGAAGCTTTTTGCTGATGCCTACCTCAATGCCACATGTTGGAATTGAAGCCTCCAAAGCAACTTTGCAAAAGCTGGATATTGCAATTACGAATATTCCGGAAATAGACATGGCCGTTGGCAAATTGGGAAGAATTGAAAGCGCCCTAGACCCTGCGCCTATTTCCATGTATGAAAATATCATTAATTACAAACCAAAATACATCCTTTCAGATGATGGAAAACCACTGGCATTTAAAGTGGATAAAAACGAGCGGTTTATTTTGAAATCAGGTGATACTTTAAGCAATGAGGAAGCCATAAATCAAAAAGTTTCCAAAGAAAATCTCATTAAAGATGAGGACGGAAGTTATTACCGAAACTGGCGCGAACATATAAAAAATCCCGATGATATTTGGGATGAAATTGTAAAAGCCACCAATATTCCGGGCGTTACTTCAGCCCCTAAACTGCAGCCTATTGAAACCCGTTTGGTGATGTTGCAAACAGGGATGAGGGCTCCAATGGGCATAAAAGTGTATGGCCCGAATTTGCAAATCATTCAGGAATTTGGATTGCAGTTGGAAGGTCTTTTAAAAGAAGTGCCTTCTGTGAAAGCGGAAGCTGTTTTTGCCGATCGTACCGTGGGGAAACCTTACTTGGAAATAGAAATTGACAGAAATGCCATTGCACGATATGGTCTAAGCATTGAAGATGTACAAAAAACCTTGGAAACGGCCATTGGCGGAATGGAAATCAGCACTACCGTTGAAGGCAGAGAGCGTTTTCCTGTTCGGGTACGCTATCCTCAGGAGTTGCGCGATGATCCGGAAAGCATTAAAAAAATACTCGTGCCTACCAAAATCGGTGCTCAAATTCCCTTAGGAGAATTGGCAAAATTGAATTATGTGCGCGGTCCGCAAATGATAAAAAGTGAAGATACTTTTTTAGTGGGCTATGTGCTGTTTGACAAACGAGATGGTTTTGCCGAGGTGAATGTAGTGAACGATGCACAAAATTACATTCAGAAAAAAATAGATTCAGGAGAATTAATAGTCCCGGCTGGGGTGAGTTATAAGTTTTCAGGAAATTATGAAAACCAGGTAAGGGCCGTAAAAAGATTGGCTATTGTGGTTCCAATAAGTTTGGTTTTAATATTCCTGTTGTTGTATTTCCAATTTAAAACAATCGTTGCTTCTTCGATTCACTTTTCAGGAGTATTTGTTGCTTTTTCAGGCGGGTTTATTATGATTTGGTTATATAGCCAGCCCTGGTTTATGAATTTTTCGATTTCCGGAGAGAATATGCGCGATTTGTTTCAAGTACATACCATCAATTTAAGTGTGGCGGTTTGGGTTGGATTTATTGCCCTTTTTGGAATTGCGACAGATGACGGCGTTTTAATGGGAACTTACATTCATCAGGTTTTTGAAAAAAGAAATCCACAAACAGTTCCAGAAGTGCGGGCTGCCGTAATGGAAGCCGGATCAAAAAGAGTACGGCCAGCTATGATGACTGCCGCGGTGGCAATTATAGCGCTTCTGCCGGTATTGTCTTCAACCGGAAAAGGATCCGATATTATGGTTCCTATGGCTATTCCGATTTTTGGGGGAATGGTCATTCAAATCATGACCATTTTTGTGGTTCCTGTATTGCAGGCCATCTGGAGGGAAAATGCGGTAAAAGACAACTCAAAACCAATCCTCCTCCCAGAAGGGCAAGAACTCGATGAGGTTCAATAAAAAGGTATTATCTAAAATTAAAAGTATATGTATAAAGCTATAAAATTATTTAAAAGTCTGCCCAAATTCTCGCTTCGGGGGTTTGGAGGCTTTTTCTTGGTGCTTTTCTTCTTCGGAACAAGTAATTATCAAGTTTCCGCACAGACGTTAGATGCCTATTTGCAAACGGCGGCAGAAAACAATCCGAAATTGAAATCGGCTTATGCGCAGTTTGAAGCTGCCATGCAAAAGGCTCCGCAAGTTTCGAGTTTACCCGATCCTACCCTTACAATGAGCGCTTTTGGACAAATGGTAGAAACCCGGTTGGGTGCTCAGGAAGCCAAGTTTTCACTGACGCAGATGTTTCCCTGGTTTGGAACGCTTCAAGCTAAGGAAGATGCTTCCGTTTTAATGGCTGAAGCCAAATTTCAGAATTATTTAAACCTGCGAAATCAATTGTTTTTCGAAATAAAATCGGTTTATGCCGAGTTGTATGCCCTCGAGAAAACCATTCAGCTTAAAGAGGAAAATCTGGCTATTTTGGATTCTTACCGCGAATTATCATTAAGCCGATTTAAAAGCGGAAATGCGCCAATGGTAAATGTGATCAAGGTGGATATTAAAAGGGAAGCTGCCAAAACTGAAATTAAATTGCTAGAGGATATTATGAAACCTCTGGAAATTGAGTTCAATTTAATGCTGAACCAAAAGTCGGAGGTGATGGTGCAAGTTCAAGATACGCTAGTGTTTAAAGAACCGGAAATTTTGCTGAATTCTGAATATTTATTTAAAAACCATCCCAGTGTTGTAGGTTTGGAAAAGCAAAAAGAATCCTATGAAATTCAGCAAATAGTGGCTCAAAAAGAGGGTTTACCGATGCTTGGTTTGGGGATGGAATATTCCATCATTTCGAAACGAACTGATGCCAACCCTGAAATGAACGGACAAGATATAATTATGCCGATGTTTACCGTAACCCTGCCCATTTTCAGAAAAAAATACAATGCGGCAAAAAAAGAAGCGGCGTTTATGGTAAGCAGCATGGAACAGGAACAGGAAGCCCAAGAAAATGAATTGCAAAGCGCTTATGAAATGACAATTTATGAGCTTAAAAAAGCAGAACAACTCATTGCTTTATATGAAAAGCAACTGGTTAGTTCGGGTCAGGCAAACAAATTACTAATTTCTGGCTTTAGCAATGCCACCATCGATTTTGAAGAGGTTTTACAAATGAACCAAGATATATTAATGTTACAAACCCAAAAAGTGGAAGCGATAAAAAAAGGATTTACAGCAGAAGCAAAGTTGGATTATTTAATTTCTAAAACAGAGGAATAATGAAAGCAAAAAATAAAAAATTACTGAAAGCCGCAGGGATTCTGGTTATTGGAATCTTATTGGGATGGCTATTATTTGGTGGAGGCGAAACAAAAGCGGAAAATCACAACCATACCGATGCAGAAATTGAACAAATATGGACCTGCTCCATGCATCCGCAAATTCGCAAGAATGAACCCGGCCTCTGTCCTATATGTGGCATGGATTTAATTCCACTGGAAACTGCAAATGAAGGAGGAGATCCCGACAGTTATCAAATGAGCGAAAACGCCATGAAATTGGCGAATATCACCACCATGATTATTGGAAAAAGCAGTGCCAATAAAGAAATAAGGTTAAACGGAAAGGTGCAGATAGATGAACGCAATGCGTATTCTCAATCTACCCACATTCCTGGAAGGATTGAGCAGATTTTCATCAACTTTACAGGTGAAAAAATAGGGCGCGGACAAACATTGGCAACCGTTTATTCCCCGGAATTGGTCACTGCCCAAGAAGAATTGCTTCAAGCCGCAAGCATTAAGGAAAGTCAACCGGAATTGTTTGAAGCTGCACAGGAAAAACTGCGCAACTGGAAGATTGGACAAGCACAAATCAATCAAATCCTTGCCAATAAAAAACCCATCCAACGATTCGCCATACGCGCCGATGTAAACGGCGTTGTGACCAAAAAAATGGTTGACTTGGGAGATTATGTTGAACGTGGGATGCCCATTTATGAGATTTCAGATCTTTCAAAAGTATGGGTATTATTCGATTTATATGAAAGTGAACTCGCTTGGGTTAAAGAAGGAAGTGAAATTGAGTATACCATCAATTCTCTTCCGGGAGAGACCTTTAAAGGAAAGATAAGTTTTATTGATCCTTTAATCAATTCCCAAACACGAGTAGCTTCTGCCCGTGTTGAGGTAAGCAATAAAGATGGCAGATTGAAACCCGAAATGTTTGCTTCAGGAATTGTAAAAAATGATATAGGAAAAGTAGATTCTCAGGAAATCGTTATTCCGAAATCGGCGGTATTGTGGACAGGAAAACGTTCGGTGGTTTATATGAAAGAAGGCCAAGGTTTCAAAATGCGCGAAATTACTTTGGGACCAGCCCTTGGGGATGCTTATATCGTAAAAAACGGATTGGAAATAGGTGAAGAAATTGTTTCCAACGGAACTTTTACGGTAGATGCGGCTGTGCAATTGGCGGGAAAACCCAGTATGATGAGTCCTGAAGGAAATGGAGGTGGCAACTCTATGCCCGGGATGGATATGGGTGGCGATAAAAGCAAAAAAAGTTCTAAGGCAAAAATGAGCGCTGAGGAAATGAAAAATATGGACAATTCTAAAATTAAAAGCGACACAGATCACACTAAAATGGAGAAAAGAATTGTTGTTTCAACAGCGTTTAAAAATCAATTTAAAAAAGTGTTTGAGCAATACTTGAATTTAAAAGATGCTTTTACGGATGACGATAACAATGCCGTTCAAAAAACGGCTAAAGAACTGGTAAATTCAATGACAAAGATAGATATGAAACTGTTGACGGATAATGATGCCCATAATCATTGGATGTTAATAAGCAAAGAGATTAACGCCTCTGCAACTTCAATTTCAAAAACTTCAGATATAGAAGTTCAAAGAAATCATTTCAAACATTTATCGGCACATTTAATAAAAGCGGTGAAATTATTTGGTGTCGATCAACAGGTATATGAACAATTTTGCCCAATGGCCAACGATAATAAAGGAGCATATTGGTTGAGCCTTTCAAAAGAAATCAAGAACCCTTATTTCGGTAAAGCCATGCCAACTTGTGGAGAAACAAAAACAACCATAAAATGAAAGATTGTTGCAAAACGGGAACTGAATCCCGATCAAAAATAGAAATATGGGGAAAAAGGGTGCTTTGGGGAATTATTGCGCTAATAGTTATTGGAGCGGCACTTAATCAATTCTTTAACCCTTAAAAATTAATAATTAAAACCACCAAAATTATGAAAGAAATAAAAGCATTTGTGCGGCTCTCAAGACTCACGGACATCGTTAATAAACTTAGGCAGGGAGGCTTTTGCTGCCTGACGGTTTTTGAAGGGGAAGGAATGGGGCATTTTTCAGACAACAGAAAAGAATGGTCAACACTTTCACATCCTTTTTCACATTCTAAAATAGCCAAGATAGAAATGGTTATTCCTGATGAGGAGGTCAATAAAGCGATGCAAATCATTCATGAAAACGGTAAAACAGGGTATCCCGGGGACGGAATTATATACACTACGGAAGTTTCAATTCCTGTAAAAGTAAAAACCCTAAAACCTGATAAAATCGAATAAAATCAAAGATAAAAATAGAATAAATAATAATTTAAAATAGAATAAATAATAATTTAAAATAGAATAAAATGAAAACAAAAATTTTAATTGCAGTTCTTTCAATAGGACTATTTTCAGCATCAACAGTAAAAGCACAAGAAACAAAGCAAGTACAAATTAAACATGAACAAATAGGAGTTACTTATACCTGTCCAATGCATGCAGATGTTAAAAGTGACAAACCTGGTACTTGTCCAAAATGTGGAATGGAATTAAAGAAAATGGACATGAGTATGGATTCAACAAAAATGGACATGACACATGACTCAATGAAAATGAACATGAAACATGACTCAATGATGATGGGTCATTCTAAAATGGACATGAAAAATGGCTCAATGAAGATGGATCATTCTAAAATGGACATGAAAACAATATATACTTGTTCAATGCATCCTGAAATTATAAGTGATAAAAAAGGAGAATGTCCAAAATGTGGTATGGATCTTATTGAGAAGAAAACGGAAATGAAAAAAGATAATTCTCACAAACACCATTAATTAAAAGTCCTGTTAAGAAAAGAGCAGAGTATGTGTATTAAATTGTTCGCTTTTCAAATATTATATTCTTGCACTTTTCTTAATCAGGCACAATAAAAAACTATTTTTTTATATGAAATGAGCATAACGGAAACACGATACAAACAGCTATGAAGATTTGCGACCCGAGCGATAGCGAACAGGCGAAGCAATTACATATGACCAATAAAATACAATAAGAATCTATATATGAAAACAAACAAGTTCTTTTTAATGGGAAGTCTATTAATTATCGGTGTATTTTTTAGCAGCTGTAATAATAAAAATAAACAAAAAAATGATTCGGTAAGTTCAAATAAAATTGAAGTTTCTGAAGAAACGCTGTCAAATGCTGCTGAGGTTGCGAAAGTTGAATCTAGCAAGGTTTGTTATGTAAATAATAAATTTATGGGGATTGATCAAATACCTGTAGAATTTGAAAATAAAACATATTATGGATGCTGTGAAGGTTGTGTTTTAAAATTAAAAACAATGCGTGAAACACGTGTTGCTAAAGATCCTCATACGGGAAAAGAAGTTGATAAGGCTTTAGCATATATTGTCTTAAGTCCTTCAGGCAATAATGATGTTTTATACTTTGAATCAAAACAAACATATATAGATTATATAAAACAGTAAACATTCTCATTGGTTAATTTAAAAATCATGCAAACAATTAAAACATCTGAATATTGCAATGGTTTTAAAGGCTGTTCAATTTTAAAACCATTGTACAATAAAAAGAAATAAAGGCATTTGTAATGCCTACGGAAGAAAATCTTTAAAATAGGGATAAAAATATATAGACTCCGTTCACATGGGCAATGTTGGTTTAGGTCTCTAACAGGCATTTTTATGACAAAAAACCAAATTCAGTAAACAAAAATGATTGAAGTAAAAAAACACGGAATCCTGCTTAATCCCACTGAACTCAAATTTGAGAATCAGGGTGTGGCTAACCCGGCTTGCATTGAAGTGGATGGTAAAATTCACGTTTTTTACAGGGCGACCAACAAAGAGAACTTTTCTTCTCTGGGATATTGTAAATTGAATACCCCTACTGAAGTTGTAAAAAGGAATGACAAGCCCATCCTCACTCCGCAGGAAAAATACGAATCAATGGGGATGGAAGATCCGCGCATTGTAAATATGGAGGAGACCTATTTCTTGACTTACACCGCTTATGATGGGATTAATGCTCTGGGTGCTTTGGCAACATCCAAAGACATGAAAACCTTTGACAGAAAAGGAATCATCACCGCGCAAATGACCTATAAGGAATTTGAGTCCTGTATTGAACACTGCGAAGGAATAAATGATAAATACCTCCGCTTTGTAAAATATTTTTCCCGACATGGAGGCATTGAAACACCACATAGCCATTTTATATGGGATAAGGACATTGCCTTCTTTCCAAAAAAAATAAATGGAAAGTTCGCTTTCCTCCATCGATTTTATCCGGATATACAGATTGTCTATTTTAATGAAGTGAAAGATTTAAATTACGGGTATTGGATGAATTATTTGCACAACATTGATAAATACATAGTCCTCAAAAGCAAAATGTCTTTTGAAGCAAGTTACATCGGTGGCGGTTGCCCCCCTATTGAAACTCTTGAGGGATGGCTGATTATTTATCATGGCGTGGAAGACACTCCCAACGGATACATTTACCATGCATGCGCAGCACTTACAGATTTGAATGACCCTACAAAAGAAATCGGACGACTAAAATATCCGCTTTTTTCACCTGAACATGATTGGGAAAAACAGGGAGTGATGAGTAATGTGGTTTTTCCTTCAGCTACAGTTTTGAGAGGTGACAACTTGTTTATTTATTATGGTGCTGCAGATAAATACATTGGGGTAGCATCTGTAAGCCTACAAGGATTAATTGATGAAATAAAAAATCAAAAATAATGAATTGCCTGAAAAGGATTAACCAATTATAGAATCATTTCAATTAAAATTAAAAAAAATGGAAAATATTTTACTTAATTAAACATAGACAGCAAATAAACCCTTATGGAAACTTACAAAAGATATGGATTAATTTAAAAAATTATCATGCGAACGATTTGCACAATATTGACATTTATTTTTATACAAACAACTGATTTCGCTTATGCACAGAATGATATGCTAATTGAACAGATTGCTGGAAAAACAGTGCTTAGGGAAAATTTTGATAAAGATGGAGAGCTTGTTGGCAAGCAAATTTTCAGGATAGGCACTATTGAAAAAAGTTCAGATTCTTATTCCGTCGAACTAACTTCTGAATTGTATAATAAAGAGGGTTCAATTGTCGAAAAATATAAGACCTATTACAGATGTAAGCCAGGTGAATCTTCTGTGATAGTGATGGTTTTTCCATTATTTGCCCCTAAGTCAAAAAAGATTGGAATAAAAACCCAATCACCTGACTATAAGGGTATTTATGACTTGGACAATCTAAAAGATATTCATTTGAAGTTAAGCTTCGACTCGGGCATACTTAATTTTTTTGGTTCTAAAAATGACATAAAAATTTTCAATCGGAAGATGGTAACAGATTCAAACACAAAAACACTTAACTCACAAGTTGTCATTGAGGCGTATTTGCTGGGTGTAAAGATGAAAACTATCAGGTATAAGGTGACGGAAATTTTTGATAAGAACAGTAATCTGATAAGTCAGGAATTCAGGTCAAAGGATGGAAGTTATTTTACCATGAGTTATAATTAGAAATGTTTTAAACTTTAAAAACGCAAATTATGAACCACAGCAAACATCGTGAAAAAGAGCATCAACAGCGCGAAAAGATGGATCACTCAAAAATGGAACATTCTGATCATGGAAGTAATGTACCAATGGGAATGGCAGGCCATGACCATCATAAGATGATGATTGCCGACTTCAGGAAACGGTTTTGGGTAATCGTGGTCCTAACCGTCCCAATACTATTCTTTTCACCAATGATTCAGGAATTTCTTGGTTATGAATTTTTGCTTCCCGGTAATTCCTATATTCTTTTTGCATTGTCCTCTATTGTATATTTCTATGGCGGTTGGCCATTTTTAAAAGGGTTTTGGTCTGAAATAAAAAAAGGTGCTCCGGGAATGATGACTCTTATTTCTATGGCAATTACAGTAGCCTATTTCTATAGTTCTGCTACCGTTTTTGGCTTAAAAGGAGTTGACTTTTTCTGGGAACTTGCTACGCTAATCGCCATTATGCTCGTTGGGCACTGGATTGAGATGAAAAGTGTCCTTGGTGCATCAAAAGCATTGCAACTTTTAGTAAGTATGATGCCAGCTGAAGCGCATCGGGTAAAAGGTGATACAATTGAAGATATTTCACTCGAAGATTTGTTGAAAGATGACGTAATATTAGTAAAACCAGGAGAGAAAGTTCCAGCTGACGGTATCATCGTTGAAGGCTCAAGTTACTTAAATGAATCTATGCTTACGGGAGAATCTAAACCCGTTAAAAAAGCGTTGAACGATAAAGTAATTGGTGGTTCAGTAAATGGGAATAGTACTTTAAAGGTAAAGGTTGAGCATACCGGAAAAGACAGTTATCTCAGCAAAGTAATCAAAATGGTTGAGGAAGCACAGAAAACCAAGTCCAAAATGCAAAATCTTTCGGACAGGGCTGCAAAATGGTTGACTTATATTGCATTGGCTATTGGATTTGGAACATTGGCTGTTTGGTTAATTCTAGGATTTCCGTTTGTATATGCTTTGGAACGAATGGTAACGGTAATGGTTATTGCCTGCCCCCACGCCTTAGGGCTTGCAATTCCTTTGGTTGTGGCAATATCCACGGCAGTTTCTGCCCAAAACGGATTGCTGATTCGTAATAGAACGGCCTTTGAAGAATCTCGAAAAATATCAGCTCTCTTATTTGACAAGACTGGAACATTGACGAAAGGAGATTTTGGAGTCACCCGTGTGGAATCTGTTGATAAAAAATACACTTCTGATGAAGTTTTAAGGCTTGCAAGCGCTTTGGAACAAAGTTCAGAACACCCAATTGCCGTTGGAATTATTAAAAAAGTAAAGGAGAATAAAATCTCCATCCCAAAACTTGAAAATTTCAATGCCATTACGGGTAAAGGCGTGGAAGCAGATGTTGAAGATAGAAAAGTGAAAGTAGTAAGCCCGGGCTATTTAAGGGGTGAAAAAATAACCATTCCTGAAGATGCCTATAGCGATGCCGCAGAAACCGTTGTTTTTGTGTTAATTGACGGAAAATTAGCAGGATACATTGCCCTTGCCGACGAAATAAGACCCGAATCCGCTGAAGCTATTAAAATATTCAAAAGGAACAATATAAAAGTATTTATGGCTACAGGAGATAATGAAAAAACTGCCAAAGCAGTAAGTGACAAACTTGGATTGGATGGTTATTATGCCGAAGTACTCCCACACCAAAAAGTGGAAATAGTAAAAGAACTCCAAAGTAAAAATGAATTTGTTGCGATGACCGGAGATGGCGTAAATGATGCTCCGGCTTTGGCTCAGGCAAATGTTGGTATTGCAGTTGGTTCAGGTACAGATGTTGCTGCCGAAACCGCAGACATTATTTTGGTTAACAGCAATCCACAGGATATTGCAAACTTGATTTTGTTCGGCAAGGCTACATACAACAAAATGATCCAGAACCTTATTTGGGCAACTGGATATAATGTAGTTGCCATTCCATTGGCTGCCGGAGTACTTTATTCTTCAGGATTTGTTTTAGGACCAGCTTTTGGCGCCGTGCTTATGAGCCTGAGTACAGTGATTGTTGCCGTCAATGCTCAATTATTAAAAAGAAAATTAGGTAAAAAATAATGGGTGACAAAGGATTGGAAATAAAATAATGGAGAAGAATACCAAAAACTAATAATTATAAATAACTAAAATCATGAAACAAAAATTTAAAATAAATGGAATGTCTTGCGGAAGCTGCAGGCAAACAGTAGAAAAAGCTTTACAGGGAGTAGAGGGTGTTACCTCAGTGCAAGTTAGCATGAGTCCGCCAGAAGCTATTATTGAAAAAGCCGATTCTGTAACTATCAAGCAACTTAATTCCGCTTTATCAAAGGCCGGTGATTACAGCATTGGTGAAGATGAACCAACAACTTCAAGCAAAAACAAAGGTGGATGTTGTTGTGGATAACCTAAACAATTATGTGAAAATATAATATTAATGCAGAAAGTTTGTCCCTTGTCTCTTGAAGAAAAATCAAAGAAGGTAATTCATACCCACCTATCTAAAATGAAATGCAGGATGATGGTTGTATAAATGTCGATAATAATAGGACGGAGAAAATAATATGGATGAATATGATGTATGGGAGGTCATCGTGAAGAAACAACTGCTCTAATTGAAAAATTTTAATTAAAAAATACCAATGATAATTGGATAATATATCTTTACAAATAAATAAACAGCAATAATTTAAAAACAGCATAAAATGAAAACAAAAATTTTAATTGCAGTTCTTTCAATAGGACTATTTTCAGCATCAACTATGTTTGCCCAAGAAAAAGAACAAACCAAGATGAACCATGAACACATGGAAAAAGCCACGTATACCTGCCCTATGCATGCAGATGTGAAAAGTGATAAACCCGGTGTCTGTCCAAAATGTGGAATGGATTTAAAGAAAATGGAAATGGAAATGGACAATGCCTATACTTGCCCAATGCATGCAGATGTGAAAAGCGACAAACCCGGTGCCTGTCCAAAATGCGGAATGGACTTAAAAAAAATGGAAAAAGTAGCTTATGCCTGCCCTATGAAGTGTGAAGGCGAAAAAACTTATGACAAGGTTGGCTCTTGTCCGAAATGCAATATGGACTTAAAAGAAATAGAAAAGAAAAAATAAGCACAACAAAAAAATACCGGTTTTAAGAAAAAGGAATACCGTTTGCAGACAACGATTCCAATAAATAATCATTATATATTTCCACGTCTTTTTCTTATTCAAGTGTTTAAAAATTTATGAAAACAGAAAGCAAGCCTATAATTTTAATAAAAATAATCTTCAAATAGTTAATTAATCTATTATGAAACACATTTATAAAATAACCGGAATGACCTGCAATGGTTGCAGAACCAATGTCGAAAATACCTTAAATAATATAAAAGGAGTTTTAAAAGCTACCGTTAATTTGGATGAAGGCAAAGCAGAAATTGAAATGAAAATTCACATTTCAACAGAAGCGCTTCAGCAAGAATTTTTAAAAGCAGGACTGCATTATACAATTACAGATTTTGACGAAACCACTGCCAACGAAAAAACAGAAAAACCAATTATCATTAAACCTATAAAAGAAGGAAACGGTGTTTTCTACTGTCCGATGCATTGCGAAGGCGATAAGACTTATAGCAAAGCCGGCGACTGTCCGGTTTGTGGCATGGATTTAATTGAACAGCCAAAAGCAAGTCAAACAATACAATATACTTGCCCTATGCATCCTGAAATTATTAGAGATGAACCGGGTTCATGCCCCATTTGCGGAATGGATTTAGTACCCATGGAAGCCGATGAAAGCGCTGAAAGCAAAACCTACAATACCTTATTAAAAAAAATGAAGCTGTCGCTCATTTTTGCAGTTCCGGTTTTTATCATTTCCATGTCACTGCATCTTCCTTCAAACCCATTGGAAAATATAATGCCGCAACAAAATTGGGATTGGCTGCAATTTATATTAACGCTTCCAATTGTATTTTATACCTGTTGGATGTTTTATGTTCGGGCTTGGAAATCTATAATCACTTGGAATTTAAATATGTTTACGCTGGTAGGAATAGGAACAGCGGCCGCTTTTTTATTCAGTATTGTTGCACTTGTATTCCCCAATGTTTTTCCGGAAGAATTTAAAAATCATTCTGGAAATGTCGATTTATATTTTGAAGCAACAGCCGTTATTTTAACTTTGGTATTATTGGGTCAATTGTTAGAGGCACGAGCCCACAGCAAAACCAGCGGCGCCATAAAAGAATTGTTAAAATTGGCGCCTTCAGAAGCCACTTTGGTTGTGGCTGGAAAAGATAAAATTGTATCCATTCATTCCATAAAAAAGGACGATTTATTACGTGTAAAACCGGGAGGAAAAATTCCTGTTGATGGTGTTATTGTTGAAGGAAGCAGTAGCATAGATGAATCCATGATTTCCGGAGAACCTATTCCTGTTGACAAAACTGTTGACGACAAAGTAAGTTCAGGAACCATAAACGGCACAAAATCATTTGTGATGAAAGCGGTGCGCGTGGGTTCAGAAACATTATTGTCCCAAATAATACAAATGGTAAGCGATGCCAGTAGGTCAAGAGCGCCTATCCAAAAATTGGCAGATACAATTTCCAAATATTTTGTGCCCATTGTAGTGGGCGTTTCAATACTGACTTTTATTATTTGGGCCAATTTCGGACCGGAAAAAAATGCGTTGGTTTACGCTTTTGTAAATGCAGTGGCCGTGTTAATTATCGCCTGTCCTTGCGCTTTGGGATTGGCAACACCAATGTCGGTGATGGTTGGTGTGGGCAAAGGCGCCCAAAACGGAATTTTAATTAAAAATGCCGAAGCACTTGAAACCATGAACAAAGTGAATGTTTTAATAACCGATAAAACTGGAACGCTTACCGAAGGAAAACCATCTGTTGAAAAAGTTTTTGCCTTGGACGGTAATTCAGAAATTTTATTGCAACAAATCGCTTCCTTAAACCAATATAGCGAACATCCATTGGCACAAGCGGTTGTAAATTATGCCGAAGCAACTAAAACAACATTGACAAAAGTTAATGATTTTGAAGCTATTTCAGGAATGGGCGTTATTGGAACTGTTGGCTCAAATAAAATAGCCTTGGGAAATACCAAATTAATGCAGCAAATAAAAGCATCAATTCCTAACGATTTAGAAACTAAAATTTTAGCCGAACAAAAATTGGGGAAAACTGTTTCTTATATAGCTGTTGACAAAAAAGCTTTGGGTTATGTGAGTATTACAGATGCCATTAAACCAACCAGTGTAGCGGCCATTAAGGCTTTAATGGATGCTGGTATAGAAGTAATTATGTTAACAGGCGATAACCAAAACACGGCAAAAGCAGTAGCAGATGAATTCCATTTAAGCAGTTTTAGAGCCAGTTTTTTGCCCGAAGATAAATTGACATTTATTAAAAAATTGCAAGCCGAAGGAAAAATTGTGGCGATGGCGGGTGATGGTATTAATGATGCTCCAGCTTTGGCACAATCAAATGTTGGTATTGCTATGGGAACAGGAACCGATGTAGCCATTGAAAGCGCTGCAATCACTTTGGTAAAAGGCGATTTAAAAGGAATTGTAAAAGCAAAAAATTTAAGTCACGCCGTGATGAAAAACATCAAACAAAACTTGTTCTTTTCATTTGTTTACAATGTGCTGGGCGTTCCTATTGCAGCAGGATTATTATTCCCCATATTTGGAATTTTACTGTCTCCAATAATTGCAGCTTTGGCGATGAGTTTCAGTTCTGTTTCAGTGATTGCAAATTCGCTTCGGTTAAGAAGTGTTTCTTTAGAAAAATAAAAAAATTAACAATTAGAATCAAAATAAATAATAATTACTAATATTAACTTTAAAATCAAAAAAATGAAAAATTCAATTTATGCATTAGCATTCTCAGTACTATTTTTAAGTGCTTGTAAAAACGATAAAAAACAAGTCGATTCCGTTGATGTGAATTCCAATGAAATGAACATGGGAAAAGAAGATAATGATTCGTCCATGGATGAAAACACCATACATACTGATGGAAATATGAATACCACTACTCAAAAAAGCGGCTTAACTTCAGCAATAATTGATGCTTATCTTTCAATAAAGAATGCATTGGTTGACGATGACAGTAAAAAAGCTGCTGAAGGTGGAAAAATGATGCTTACTGCATTTTCTAATTTTGATATGAACAAATTATCCGAAAGTCAACATAAAGAATATATGGATATTCTTGAAGATGCCAAAGAACATGCTGAACATATTAGTGATAGCCCAATTGATCACCAAAGAGAGCATTTTGAAAATTTAAGCACCGATTTAAATGATTTAATTACTTTGGTTGGCACTAACAAGACACTATATGTAACTTTCTGTCCAATGTACAATAAAAAGGGTGCAACATGGTTAAGTGAAACGGAAACCATTAAAAACCCTTACCTTGGTAGTAAAATGTTAAGTTGTGGAGAAGTGAAATCAAAAATCAACTAATTGAAAGTTTTTAAAATAATAGTGATTTTTATTGTGGTTGTGTTCGTGGGAATACAATTTATTCCCACAACACGCAACCAAAGCGTTCTAACTTTACAAACGGATTTCAACAATACTTTTGAAGTTCCAAACAATGTTCAGCAGATACTTAAAATTTCCTGCTATGATTGTCACAGCAACAACACCAATTATCCTTGGTATAATAAAATTCAGCCTGCGAGCTGGTTGTTAGAAAATCATATAAAAGAAGGAAAAAAAGAGTTGAATTTTAGTGAATTTGGCACCTATTCAAAACGAAGGCAAAAAAGTAAGTTAAAGGCGGTCATTAATCAAATTAAAGATGATGAAATGCCACTTTACTCCTATACGCTAATTCATAAAGATGCTAAACTTTCAGAACGCAATAAGAAAGATTTAATAGATTGGCTAAGCAAACAAAAAGATAGTATTGAAAAATGAATTTAACATTTTTCATTGATTTACAGTATTTTATCTTAATTTTAATATTATTTAAAAATGAGTATAAATAAATTTAAAAGATAACTGAGTTTATGAAATGAGCATAACGGAAACTCGATACAAACACCAATGAAGATATGCGACCCGAGCGATAGCGAACAGGCGAAGCAATTACATATGACCAATAAAAAACAATAAATATCTACATATGAA
>JAENXD010000270.1 GCA_016649745.1 Flavobacteriaceae bacterium
GTATTTTTATAAAAAGCTATTTTAATTTATGCTTAAACAAGGGTTACAATTCAAATTATCGCAGAAATTATCTCCGCAACAAATTCAACTTATGAAGTTGATTCAATTGCCTACGCAAGAATTTGAACAACGCCTAAAACAAGAATTAGAAGAAAATCCGGCTTTAGAAGTTAAAGATGAAAATGCTGAAGATTATGACAATTCGCAATTAAGCGACACTTATGATGAGTATGATGACACCGGAAATGAAAGCATCAACACGGAAGACATCAATATTGATGAATATTTAAGTGATGATGAAATTCCGAATTACAAAACGCAAGCAAATAATTATTCATCCGATGATGAAGAAAAGGACATTCCGTTTGCTTCCGGACCTTCATTTACGCAACATTTAAAAAATCAGATAAACACTTATCGATTAACGGAGGAAGAAGAAATTATCACTGATTTTCTGATAGGAAGCATTGACGACAGTGGCTATATACGCAGAGATTTGGTTGATATTTTGGATGATTTGGCTTTTACTGAAAATGTTTTTACCACCAAAGAAGAATTGGAACGTTTGCTTACTATTGTTCAACAATTAGATCCCGCCGGGGTTGGAGCTCGCGATTTAAAAGAATGTTTAATTCTTCAATTGAAACGAAAAGAAGAAAAACATTCCGTAAACCTGGCTATCGACATCTTAGAAACTGGCTTTGAACATTTTGTGAAAAAACACTACAACAAACTATTGCAAAAATTTCACGTCACTGAAGATGAATTAAAAGATGCCATCAAGCAAATTGAAAGACTGAATCCTAAACCAGGAGGTTCATTTGTTGGAAACAGCAAAATAACAGAACAAATTGTACCCGATTTCACCATTAGAATTGTGGATGGCGAGCTGGAACTTTCGCTAAATTCGAGAAATGCACCAGAGCTTCACGTTTCAAATGAATATAACAATTTAATGCACGGATACAAGGATTCCAGCGAAAAATCGAAATCGCAAAAGGAAGCTGTTATGTTCATCAAGCACAAATTGGATGCGGCAAAATGGTTTATTGATGCCATAAAACAACGCCAACAAACGCTGTTATTGAATATGAATGCCATTATGCAACACCAAAAAGTGTATTTCTTAACGGGTGATGAACGCAAATTAAAACCGATGATCTTAAAGGATATTGCGGATGTGATTGCGATGGATGTTTCAACAGTTTCCCGAGTTGCAAGCAGCAAATATGTATCTACGCCTTATGGCACCAAATTAATTAAAGAATTTTTCTCCGAATCAATGAAAAATGATCAGGGAGAAGATGTTTCCACAAGAGAAATAAAAAACATTTTAGAAACCGTCATAAAAAAAGAAGACAAGAAGAAACCATTGACGGATGATAAATTGGCACTGATTTTAAAGGAAAAAGGCTATCCTATTGCAAGAAGAACCATCGCAAAATATAGGGAGCAATTAGATATTCCCGTGGCCCGTTTAAGAAAAATATTTTAGCAAATCACCTAAAAATGACTATGAAATTTTCAAAATTTATTTCCTATTTCTTTCATCCAATAAATTTTCCCACCATTGGAGCAATTTTATTTTTTCTTTTTCTGCCAAAATTTATTTTCAAACCTCAAGAGTATCTCATCATAACAGTTATTTTTATTGGCACGTACATATTTCCAATATTGCTTTTATGGCTATTGAAACGATTTAATATGATAAATAGTTATCATATGGTGACTATTGAAGAACGAAAATTCCCGTTATTGTTATTTATATCCATCGCATTTATCATAGGAAATTGGCTCTATAAATCAACCATTGTTGATATTTTATCGCTCTTCTTTTTTGGGTATGGTTTAAGCTTAATTTGCATCTCGCTGTTTTTATACTTGAAGATAAAAGTTAGTTTACATACATTAGGAGTTTCTGGTCTCATCGGATTTTTAATTTATTTTAGTTATTTCTATAAAATAAATATAATAGTCATTCTTGCGACCTTATTCGTTTTGGCAGGTTTGGTGGCCTCTGCAAGGTTAAAGTTGCGTGCGCATCAGTTAAATGAAATCCTGTTGGGAGGTGTTATTGGGATTGCTGCGCAGTTTGTTGTTTACTTCATTTACATAATGTAAAATTTCAAACCCACATTGATATCTTTTAAATCAATATTTTTATCATTAAGTTTCGCATTTTTGAATAGCGGACTTAAACCGTAATAAAGGTACAGATTCCAATTCCCATAGCCTGCAGCCATAATTGCACCATATTGAATTCTATTTATTTCGGGAATATTTTTTGTGGCCAATTGTACTTCGGAATCCGCAAATTTAGTTTTTGAAGTTAATAAGTATGAAAATTTTAAGCCGCCATAAACCCGCCAAAAATTATATTTTTCAGGGGTAGAAGTTCTCCATCTAAATTCAAACGGCATTTCTATGGATTTGATGCCGATTCTATTCGTTTTATAATCTTCCGCCACTTCAAATAAGGTAGTTTGATTTTCTCTGGAAATTTTTAAATTTTGAACATACACGTTGTATGCATATCCAACTCCAATTCCAAGTCCGAGGTTCCTTTGTTCATTTAAAGGAATGTCCTTTATAAATCCCACTGAAATTCCACCAGAAAATCCATTCTGTAAAATTGCGGCGGGTTTGTCATTTAAAATTGAGTAGGTTAATGACAAATATAATTGATCTTCTAAATATTTATAATCAATTATAGAATCATTATCAACCTGAGCCTGCGCTTTAACAAAGCCAAGCAGAAAAAAAATTATAAACCAATATTTACCCATTCCCCAAAGGTACTTCATAAAAATAAAAAAGGCAATCAAAATTAGTTGATTGCCTTTTTTATTTTTA
>JAENXD010000012.1 GCA_016649745.1 Flavobacteriaceae bacterium
TGCCACGAGGTTCTGCACCGTTTACTTCCGGTAACTCCAGCGTCCACATTTGCTGTTTTTCTTCATTTCTGTAATGAAACGTTGAAGGGGAAATCCCACTGGAACGAACCGCCAAGTAAATAGAATTTCCATTTACCTGTACCGCACTTGACCCTGACAAAATACTGGAAATACCCTTTTCCTTTTTATAGTTTATCGCATTTTCACTACTATAAACCTGAATTTTTGGACTACCTGGATCTGGTAAATAAAGCATTTTCCCGTCTGGAGTCATATCAAAAGTGCGCGACATATTTCTGTCTTTTAATTTAATAGTCCTTAGCAATTTAAAAGTTTCTCTTTGCTGTTTTAATACATAATTGGGATCTTCTCCAAAAAGTGACATAGCATATATCTCACCATTTTCAGTTGCACGGGGAGATGTAATTGCACGCGCTCCCTCGGGTACTTCCCAAACAGCAATACCTTTTCCGGTCTTCGCATCAATCTTAATTAACCTACGGTTAATTCCCGCCAAAATATTTCCATCTAAGTCCACACCAATTCCATTTACAGGCTGTAGGTTATAAACCTCACCGCTTATTTCTACGGAAGTTAGCGGTGAAAAATCGGCTTCTTCATTTTCAGTATTTTTAATGATCAATCCCCGGTTATAATCGGCCAGCCAGAGTTTTCCTTCGGCATCCCATTCTGCGCCGTAACCGGCACCGGAATCTTCAATTTTTCCTTTAAAAATATATTCCGGAGCGGGAATTTCAGCAAAATCGTCTAGCAGTTCATCAGATTTCATCAACTTGAATTCTGTTATTTTTGAAGTCGAAAAGTTGCTGCCATCACTTGCTATAACACGGTGATAAAATGTTACCGGTTCACCTAATTCAGAATTTCCAAGAAGTTTAAACCATTCTTTTTCGGTCATTTTTAAGCCAGTTTCGCGACCGGTTTTTTTCTGAAAAATCAACTCAGAAAAATCCTCGTTTTTTGAAAGCTGGTACACATAACTTACAAAATCACCGTTTTCATCAAAGGATTGGTTCCAATTCAATTCATATAGAGCATCAATATTTCTAACAGCATAGGCATTTTTCGGATTATGGGAAGTGATTTTAACTGGCTCCGGCGCTTTATTGTACTCGGGATAAAGTTGTGTCCTTAAATTTCCATTTTCAGTCTTAATATTCAGGTAAAGGGCACCAATAGCCAGATAATCTTCAATTTCTTCGGTGACTTTTAGCTCACCTTCAAAATTTCCACTTCCATTGCCGGAATTCTCCATTTTTAATTCCTTTAGAAGCTCACCGGTTTCGGTATGCCTTCCACGGTAAATTCCAATGATTTTTTCTTCGGAAAATTGTGTTTTCAGGTTAAAATATTCACCTGAAATATGCAGTTTATTTCCAACAATTTCAGCTTTAACGTGACCTATCCCTGAAATATCCTTGCCTTCACTATTGAATGAAGAAAGAAAACCTTTTACCCTTTTTACTTTTTGAATATCCCTTCGCAAAATATAACCGTTTACACCAAACATCGCCGAGGGTAGTTTTTTTTCATCAAACAAAGGCATATCAGCAGCTTTTTCTTTTTTGATATTGTATGTGCTGTAAACGATGGAATCTTTTTCCTCAAAAATATCCATAATCGTAATTGTATTTACCGGTTTCTGGTTTTGCGTTAACCAGACTCGCGGACCTGAGCCAGCCGCCCCAGTATTTAACAGCTCCAATTTTCCTCGTTTTCCGGGATAATAAGCGTGCTGATGCCCACTGATGTACGTATGGACATTATATTTTTCAAGCAATCTTTGCAGTTTTTCGGGTTCTTCCAGCACATTTCCTTTAAAATCCCGTTCCTGCGCAACACTGTACAGCGGCATATGGCCCAATACAAAACGGAATTTCGCGTTTTTCGCCTCAGGGGTTTGAAATTGCCCTTCCAGCCAATCCAGGTTTTCCTGAGTAATTTTTGAAGAAGAGGCTTCCCAAGAAACGAAAAAGATGTTATTGGCAACAAACGAATAGTAATTTGGAAAATGCGAATCGTCTACAAAATCGAGTCTGGGCTTATTTTCATTTTTGTTCCAGAATTCTTTTGCAAAATTCCGTTCAACAGGGTAGGATCGAGGCCCATCGTGATTTCCCAAGGTAAAGGCAAAGGGGATTTCGGCTTCTTTTAAAGGTTTTGTAATATGCGTATCAAAACCTTCCCACATTTTGTATAATTGTTCAATGTTGGATATGCCCATCCCGGCCACCATATCACCGCCGCAAATTACCAGATCAGGTTTCCATATTTTTGGTATTCTTTTTATAATGCTGTCTACCTGCCACTCATAATTCGCCGCGCCAAGACCTGAATTAAGGTCGGATATCACCGCAATGCGAAAATCACCGCGTTTTGGAAGTTCCGGAAAATCTTTTTTAGCGATCAATCTCACCGCATCTGCCGTAAATTTTCCTTCGGAAGCACCCATAATTTCAAGGGAATCTATTGGGCCGATTTCAAAATTCCCAAGCACATTCCATTTTCCTAAATTTTTCAGTGAATTTTGATCGAGACTGATTGTATCGGTTTTTCCTTCAGAATGCAGGATATAATTTACCTCTTCAGCATTTTCAGAAGTATTCACGGTAATCCAGGCGCCAAGTTGGTAAGAGTTGCGCTGTATATCCTTAAATGTATAAAATACTTTGTTAATTTTATTGGAAGTTGCGATGCGGGATGCACTTTCACCATAATAATTAACATGGTTCCCGCTTTTCCAAATCCCCGTTTCCGAATAATTTTTACTATCAGTATCAAATATTATTGATATTGGCTGTTCTGAAGGCTGAATTTCTGAAACTACCAGAGCACCTGCATTTTTTCGTAAACTGTTTCGGTTTCCACCGGTAATATCAGTAGGTATATTCACTACCTCATTGGCAGCTACCATAGCCGAAGAACCGCCGCCATCCAGGTTTACGGCTTCAACTGCACCGGTTTCGAACATCAGCTGGGCGAGTTCAGGCAAAGTGACTCCTGCGCTGGCCTCCTGCCGACCATCAACCACCATCATTATTAAAGTATTTTTATCTTTATAGCCAATTGCGGTTCGGGGATGTCGTTGTAAGTGGCTGCCACCAAATCCTTCTTCTTTATCTGTGAGGTTTATTTTTCCGTTTTTTAGTAAAACTGGTCCCCCACCCACACCCTGACTTACATTCCATATCTCAGAAGTTGAAGCCATATCTGGCAATTTATATTTCTTCGGCATTCCATTTTCGTTATCGGCCTTTACCCAGGTAATCTCAGGTTTTCCGTTTTTCATTCCAAACACACCGCGGGTAATAACCCCATTTGGCCCAGGCGCAATAACCTCTCCATCCTGTATAATTGCACTTACCGATGAATTTGTGGCAAAATATCCGCCGTTTATTGCTAGAATTCCATTGCTTTTCTCATAGGTTTCTTTGGTAGTTTCGCGAATTGTGTTGCTACCTATCGACCGTAATTTCAGGTTTTTGTCGCTTAAATCTACTTCGGCATACATTGCCCTAACGGGTTTCCCATCTGGTAATGTTCCCTTGGCATCAAAGATTTTTACCGACCCAGGAAGGTTAATATTCAAATCTTCCCTGAGTTCCCAGATCAGGTTGATTTCCTGGGCAGTTAAGGAGAAAATGTTAAGGATAAAAAGCAGACTAAGACTTTTTATGTAATTCATTTTAATAGATTTTAAGAATTATATTGCTTCTGAAAAACCTTAATACATTAAATATTCAGTTCTTCGTATGTTGAAAAATTCCAGGTCTTTTTTCCATTCTTCAATGATTCTCTTTGGATTTTCCCCGGCTTCAAGGGCTTTGCGAATTTCTGGGTTTTTTAAAAGTCCGTCCAATCGTTCCTCGCGCCATTCCAGCTCTTTCGGATAAAGTTTTTGTAGTGCGTGAAGAATATAGATACCTGCTTCTACCGATTTAAATTTGTCCCTATCGGTTAAGATCAATTCCACCGCTGGAATTTCTTCATCCATAAATTTTGGTGAGTAGATTTCAATTCCATCTACCATTTTATTTGGTGTAAATTGCGAGGATTCAAAGTCAATTCCTTCAAGATTGTACGTTTTTAATTGGGCAATTAATTCTTCCGGATTTATCCAGGGAGCGGCAATATACTCGAATGGCTGTAGTGTGCCTCGACCTTCAGAAACATTGGTGCCTTCCAGTAAACATGTTGCCGGGTAAAGTGTCGCCGTAGTAAGGTTAAGCATATTTGGCGACGGCTTTATCCACGGCAGGCCAGTTTCATCATACCATTGTTTATGCGAATAATTTTTTAACGGTACTACGGTTAAACTCGCATACGGCAAGTTTTTGTTTTTTCGTTCTTCATTAAACATAGTGGCAAGTTCGCCAACTGTCATTCCATGGGTAATGGGAAGGTTGTCAATTTGGGTTACGGGATGATTGGGCTTACCTATAGGCCCATCTATATAATTTCCTGAGATGGGGTTTGGACGATCTAATACAATAAATGGAATATTATTTTCGGCAGCGGCTTCCATGGCTAGGAGCATGGTACTTATATAAGTATAGAAACGTACGCCAATATCCTGAATATCAAAGATTAAAACTTCCGTGTTTTGTAACATTTTAGGGCTGGGCTTTCTGTTTTTTCCGTAAAGGGAAATTATGGGAAGGCCAGTCTTGATATCTTTGGAATCGCTAACGTGTGTGTCTTCCTCACCACGAATGCCATGTTCCGGTCCAAATAGCGTTGTTAATTTTATTTTGGGGTTTTCGTGTAATAAGTCTACCAAGTGTTCACCTTCCGGTAAAACCCCGGTATGATTGGTAATTAAACCTATTTTTTTATCTTTTATAAGTTGAAAATAGGGTTCTTCAAATAGATTTTCGGCACCAATTTTTACACGGTTTTCATTTTTAAGCAAAAAAAGTTTTCTGTAGAGGTCTTGCCCGGGGCAAGTGGTTTCGGCCTGGTCTTTATGGCCGGAGATGGTTTCCCGGGAAATATCATATTTCGAAGAAATATAGGAAACCAATTTTTTTAGGCTTTCCCATTGCCTGGGCAGTACTTTTTCTTTGTTAAAATTACCTTCTACTACTATTAAAACGTGGCCTTCAAGATCATAGTCGGTATTTGAATCTCCCTGGAAATTTATATCTCGCCCTTCGGCAATTTCGCCATTGGTAGCTACATAAAAATGATAGGGCACATCTGGCCAGGCCTTTTTTATGCTTCCATCGGCCATTGGGGAATCGTTTTGGGAGAAATTTTGAAGTACCAGGAGTTTTTCTTTCGTAGAAAATTCGGGTTTTTGAGGCATGCCGGTGTGATGAATGGTAATAAACTGCGGTTTATGAGGTTTCATTTCCATTACCGGATTTTTGGCATTCCAATCTTCTCTTTTGGTAATGGCTAACTCACTTTCGCTCATATTTTGTGCTGAAACTGATAATGTGCTGAAAATTGCCGTTAAAAAAATGAACTTGAAAATATTTATCATAATACCTCAGTTTTTAGATTATTTAAACTTCCTATATTTCAAACCTGTGAGGTTTTCTAATAGAAATATTTCTTGTACAAATTGTCGAGGATTTTCAATTCCCCATCGCTTAAAACCGAATTGATATTCTTTTGAATAAAATGAAGTTTGAAAGCTTTTATTGCCGATTCCACATCACTGGTATCATAACCTATAATTCGCAAGGCAATTTCTGGAGAAACGTCCATGGTAAAACTGTTTATTGTCGCCACCTTGGCGATTATTTCATTTTCATCAGCAGGGATTATTCCTTCTTCTACAATAGTTGGGAGATCTAAAATTATACTGTTACCGGCTATTTCAGGGATTGCCACCGCCTCATCATACCACAATCCGTAACCTTCTCCGGCAAGTTCTTCCCATGGAAAATTCGCGTTTGGATCTACTTTTCTGGAGGGCGCAATATCCGAATGGCCAATAAAATTTGCATCAGGAATATTGTATTTTTCCTTCAGGACTTTTAAAAGCTTTAACAGGCTTTCTATTTGAAGTTTTGAAAATTCTTCCTTCCCGTTGTTGTCCAGTTCGATCCCAATGGAGGATGAATTCAAATCGGTGTTATTGCCCCATTTCCCGGCACCTCCGTGCCACCCGCGGTAAAAATCGTTTAACATATTGTAGATCGTGCCATCTTTTGCAATTACATAATGAGCGCTTACCTGGGTGCGAGGCAGAGTAAAAGTTTTTAGGGTTTGTTCTACAGATTCCTGTGCGGTATGGTGAATTACTACATAGTTGGGTTTCCTGAGGTTGAAATTGGTGGTTCCCACCCAATTTTCCCCATAAGGCAAAGTGGTTGCAATTCCGGTTTGTTCCGGTGGGATCTGGCGCAACTGTTTTGTCAACACTTTGGCTTGTTTTTTATACATCCTGTTCGTTGGCGCATACGGATTTGACGCGCAGGAAAACAGAACAGAAATAACAATAAACAAAGAAAAGACACGAAAAAAGTTTTTCATTTAGATCAAATTTTACAGGTGAATAACGCTGTTTTTGTTCAAGAAATGTACTAAAAATCAGAAAAAAGGGTTCAAAATCCGACATCCCAAGATTAATCTCACATCTTAAAACTATCTATTGTTGCCGCCTTGGCGATTATTTCATTTTCATCAGCAGGGATTATTCCTTCTTTTATAATAGTTGGGTTATCCCTAACTTTGTCAATTATTTTTAGTTGCCTTTCCCTTTTTAACATGAATAATGATTTTTTCAAATATAATCTTTTTTATACATAAGTACAATTTATCTGATTTAAAAATGCATATTTATTTTAATATATGCACTTATATGCAACAAAATAGAATTATATCGCACTTTCTAGATTAACATGGTATGGATTTGGGTTTAATCTTATAAAATATAAATTCAATGAATAATACCTAAAAGGTTAATTTAATTAATGTTTTGAAAGGGAATGATAATCATAAACGCCAAAAAGTTGGTAACATGAATTTATCGCACTAAAATGTACTCAATAGCGTGGTCGTATTCCAAATAATTTTGTTTTTTTTTGAAAAGTATCATGCCGAAATTTCAAAAACAACATTATTCAAAATACTCAAAAAACTTTAATCATTTTTCTTTCACCATTGTTTTTGAATTAATAAATTTTAATGAAATTAACATTTCGGGTATTTCACGGCAACCATAAATTGCTTAGACTTCAACTCAATTCAAATATTGGTAATATTAGGATTATTGTTATCCAGTTTTGAATTCTGCTTTACTTTATTTAAGAAAGTGATGCGTATTCTTTAAGTTCAAATTTTGTAAGAAAGTTGATTTTCTGACATTTGAAGAACAACATATCTAAAAAAGTTTTAGTATCCCTCTCCACCCCAAAGGATTGCCATCAACCATCCTAGCTTTAAGGAAATAATCTTGATTTTATATCTAGACAAAATACTCGCAATAAACAATATTATTATTATAGAAACTGTGATTTTTATTTAATAAAAAAATATATATGCATATTTGAACAACAAAAACGCATTTTATTGCATATTTATGCAAATATTTGTCGTTCAATTAAAAAATAAACCTATATTTGAGAATAGATTATTATTTTAAATCAATATTTTTATGAAAAAAAGACAAAACAAACCTAAAAGTAATAAAAATGCTTAATTGGGAACGAGATATGTATTTTGAAGACACCAAGTTGCCATGGCTATTACCATCTCCAAACCTTGCAAGACCAGAAAGTGCTTGTACCTTTCCAGCTACAGTATTATTTGAAGGAACTAATTTAAGTGAAGGTCGTGGCACATCACAACCTTTAGAAATTGTTGGACATCCAAAAATTGAACCTTTTTCATTTTATGAAAATCATTTATTGAGTAGTATAAAAAAATCAAAATTAGAAGGTTTTGTTCTTCGTCCTATGACATTTCTACCTACTTTTGACAAGAATATAAATGAAGTTTGTGGTGGCTTTCAAATTCATATTACAAACAAAAAAATATATAAACCTTGGAGGGTTGGTCAATTCATAATGCGTGAATTATATAATCATCTAGAAAATAACTTTCAATGGAGAAACCCTCCTTTTGAATATAACTATACTCAACTACCAATTGATCTTATTAATGGCAGCAACAAATTAAGACATTGGGTTGAGAATAATGAAAATATCGATATGTTAGATTCTTTTGAAAACTTACACGATTATAAATTACAACTTAACGAAATAAAAATCTATCAATAACTCCCAAAATTTATAAATGAATTCTACACTAATCTTAATAATCATAATATCTTATTTTGGGGTATTAATGCTAATATCTCACTTCACTTCAAAAAACTCTAGTGATGAATCTTTCTACACAGGCGACAGAAAATCACCATGGCAGGTTGTTGCATTTGGAATGATTGGCGCTGTTATTTCTGGAGTCACTTTCGTGTCTATTCCCGGTATGGTTGGCACCAATTATTTCTATTATTTACAATTTGTTTTTGGAAATGTTATTGGATACATATTTATAACCTATGTACTCATTCCAATTTATTTCGATTTAAAATTAGTATCCATTTACTCCTATTTAGAAACTAGATTTGGAATTAAAACATATAAAACCGGCTCACTGTTTTTTTTACTATCTCAATCTTTTGGTGCTGCACTTCGGTTAATGCTTGCTGCTAAAATTTTACAATATGCCGTATTTGACGCCTTTCATATTCCATTCTATTTAACTGTACTTATTATTTTAGTACTAATATGGTTATACACAAATAAATCTGGCATTAAAACAATTGTTTGGACAGATACTCTTCAAACATTTTTCTTGCTACTGGCGGCAATTGTCACCATATATGTTGTTAAGGACTCCTTGAATCTAAGTTTTTCTGAAACCATTACATCCGTGACTAATCACAAATATTTCAAAGTTTTTGATTGGGATTTCAATTCAGGAAGCAACTTTTTTAAACAATTTATTTCGGGAATTTTAATTGCTGTTGCAATGATAGGATTAGACCAAAATATGATGCAAAAAACCCTTACATGCAAAAACAAAAAAGAAGCCCAAAGCAACATATTAACTTTTAGTTTATTTCTGGCTGTTGCTCAATTCCTCTTTTTAGGGTTAGGTGTTATGCTTTATTTATATGCAGAGAAATTTGGTATTCAATTAGAGGTTGAAAACGGGAAATTTATTAACACAGACTCCTTGTTCCCAATGCTTTCCTTAAATCATTTTGGCACAATAGCAGCCATTAGTTTTATTTTAGGAATAACAGCCGCTTCATTTTCAAGCGTAGATTCTGCATTAACTGCCTTAACAACCTCTTTTACCTATGATTTTTTAGATATTCAGCATAAAAATTCAAAAGAAAAAAAGAAACTAAAAAATTACGTTTTATTCGGGTTTTCTGCAGTAATTTTTACAATAATAATGCTTTTTTCTGAAAGTAAAGGAGATGTAATTTCAACAATATTTACGGTAGCCGGATATACTTACGGGCCACTATTAGGACTCTATTTATTTGGAATTTTCACAAAAATAAAAGTAAAAGATGCGGCAGTTCCATATATCTGCATTCTAATGCCAATTTTAACGTATTACTTAAATTATATTTTCATAACCAAGTTCTCATTCGATTTAGGTTTTATGAATATCCTAGTAAACGCATTATTAACAATTTTAAGTTTAATTATTGTACAAAACAAAAATGAAAAATAAACCAACAACTGAACAATCATCAAGTTATAACAATCTTGAAAAAATGAATACATTCGAACTTCTCTCAAATATAAATGCTGAAGACAAAACGGTTCCTTATGCCATAGAAAAAGCCATTCCTTCCATTGAAAAATTAGTAGATATTATCTATGCCAAAATGAGTAATGGAGGACGGTTATTTTATATTGGAGCAGGAACAAGCGGAAGATTAGGAGTTCTTGACGCTTCTGAATGCCCTCCTACATTTGGTGTTTCAGATGATTGGATTATTGGACTTATTGCCGGAGGAGATATAGCTCTGAGAAAAGCCGTTGAAAATGCAGAAGATGACGAAAACTTAGCCTGGAAGGATTTACTAAAATATAACATTACAGACAAAGATGTTTTAATTGGTGTTGCCGCTTCCGGAACTACTCCTTATGTAATTGGTGGACTCAAAAAAGCCAAACAACACCATATTATTACAGGATGTATTGTTTGCAACGAAAATAGTCCCTTATCCTTAGATGCAGATTACCCAATTGAGCTAATAGTAGGTCCTGAGTTTGTCACAGGAAGCACCCGAATGAAAGCGGGTACTGCCCAAAAACTGGCATTAAATATGATCTCTACTGCTGTAATGGTAAAACTAGGTAGAGTGAAAGACAATAAAATGATTAACATGCAATTGTCCAATAAAAAATTAGTGAATCGTGGTGTGGAAATGCTTGTGGGAGAACTTCATATTGAAGTATCTTTAGCAAATATGCTTTTAAAAAAGCACAAAAGTGTAAAAAAAGTTTTAGACCTTTATAAAAATAAATCCATATAAATTGAAACATACAACCAAATATATTATTGGTGTAATGAGCGGAACTTCATTGGACGGAATTGACATTGCCTATGTTAAAATTGAAAATGCGAAATCATATCATTTTGAGATATTAACTGCTAAAACAATCCCTTATCCTGTTGAATGGAAATCGGCTTTGAAGAATGGCTTTCATTTATCGGGAGAAGAACTCACAAAATTAGATGCCGATTACGGAATACATTTAGGAAATGAAATCCGAAATTTCATCAAAGAAAATAACATTCCAAAGATTGATTTTATTGCTTCTCACGGACATACAATTTACCACAATCCTGAAAAAAAATACACACTTCAAATAGGAAATGGCCCTTATATTACTTCAATTACAGGAATAAAAACCATTTGTGATTTTAGAGTTCAAGATGTTGCACTTGGCGGTCAAGGTGCGCCATTGGTTCCTATTGGTGATAAATTATTGTTTTCAAAATATGATTATTGTTTAAACCTTGGGGGATTTTCGAATATTTCATTCTCTGAAAACCAACAGCGAATCGCTTATGACATTTGCCCAGTAAATATTGTGTTAAATCATTACGTCTCAGCTTTAAAAATCGAATATGATGACAAAGGAGCAATGGCTTCCGCAGGAAATTTAGATAGAAATTTACTGGAAGAACTCAATTCTCTGGCATTTTATAGTGATACCAAGCCAAAATCTTTAGGATACGAATTTGTAGTGGAAACAATACTCCCAATGATTGATAAACGCAATCTTAACATAAAAGATATTCTAAGAACATTTGTAGAGCACGTTGCCATACAAATTTCAAAAAAAATTGATTCAAATTTAGATAAAATAATGCTGGTTACAGGTGGCGGAGCTTTCAATACATTTCTTATGGAAAGATTACAGTCGTATACAAAAACGCAATTGATTATTCCTGAAGAAACGATTATCAATTATAAGGAAGCCTTGGTTTTTGCATTGCTTGGTTTTTTAAAAGACGAAGATAAAATCAATTGTTTAAAAAGTGTAACAGGAGCAATTAAAGACCACAGCAGCGGTGTTGTCTTTTCACCACAATAAAATCATTTTCATGCATTTAAAAACATTAAACTTAGAAGAACTTTCAACATCGATTTTGGGAGAGGTGCATTTTGACAATTTACACAAAAGTATTTATGCAACCGATGCCTCAGTTTATCGTAAAATTCCTTTGGGCGTTGCTTATCCAAGAAATAATGAGGACTTAAAAATGATTATTCATTTCGCTACAAAAAATAATATCACACTTATTCCAAGAACTGCGGGAACATCTTTGGCTGGTCAATGTGTTGGTGAAGGTTTAATTGTTGATGTTTCTAAACATTTTACAAAAATTTTGGGTTTTGATGAATATAAAAAAACAGTGACGGTTCAACCAGGAATTATAAGAGATGAGTTAAATAATTTTTTAAAACCCTACGGATTATTTTTTGGACCAAATACCTCAACAAGCAACAGATGTATGATTGGCGGAATGGTCGGCAACAATTCATCGGGCACAACTTCTATAAAATATGGAGTTACCAGAGATAAAGTTCTGGAATTGAAAACTATTTTAAGTGATGGTTCAGAAGCCGTGTTTCATGAAGTAAACACTAACGAATTCAATCAAAAAAGAACGGGAAGCACTTTGGAAAACAAGATTTACCAAACTATTTTCAATGAACTTTCCATTAAAGAAAATCAGCATGAAATTTTAAAGGAATTTCCTAAAAAGGAAATCCACCGAAGAAATAATGGGTATGCCATTGATGCTTTATTGAATTTTGAACTATTTGGCGGAACAGGAAGTACCGTAAATTTGGCAACTTTACTCACAGGAAGCGAAGGAACATTGGCTTTCACTACAGAAATCACCATTCAGTTAGATAACTTGCCACCCGCAAAAAATATCATGGTTGCCGCTCATTTCAACAGCATTCAGGAAAGTTTGGAAGCGGTGGTTATTGCAATGAAACACAATTTATATACTTGTGAATTGATGGATAAAACCGTTTTAGATTGTACTAAAAATAACCGAGAACAACTAAAAAATCGCTTTTTTGTGGAAGGTGACCCAAAAGCGCTGTTGATGTTAGAAATCTGTACCAATTCTGATGAAGAATCCAGAAAATTAGCTGATACTTTAATCGCAGATTTAAAAAATAACAACATGGGCTATGCGTTTCCTAAATTGGTTGGCAACAAAATAAACCAGACTGTAGAACTTCGAAAAGCCGGATTGGGATTGTTGGGAAATATTGTGGGCGATGATAAAGCGGTCGCTTGCATTGAAGATACCGCCATTGAAGTAAACGATTTACCAAATTATATTTCAGAATTTACGGAAATGATGACCGAGTTCGGACAAGAAGCGGTTTATTATGCGCACGCAGGTGCAGGAGAATTGCATTTGCGTCCGATGTTGAATTTAAAAAAGAAAGAAGATGTTGTTTTATTCAGAAAAATAACAACTGAAACTGCAAAACTCGTCAAAAAATACGGTGGTTCTTTTAGCGGTGAACACGGTGATGGCATTGTTCGCGCAGAATTTATTCCGCTTATGATTGGCGAAAAAAATTATGAATTATTAAAACGTATAAAACATTCTTTTGACCCCAACAATATTTTCAACAAAGGAAAAATTATTGATGCTTTTCCTATGGATGAAAGTTTACGGTATAAAATAGACAGAGAAGAACCGGAGATTGAAACCATTATGGATTTTTCCGACAGTTTAGGGATACTTAGAGCCACCGAAAAATGCAACGGTTCCGGTGATTGCAGAAAATTGCCTTCCGCTGGCGGAACCATGTGTCCGAGTTATCGTGCAACCAAAAATGAAAAAGATACGACACGAGCGCGTGCCAATGCTTTGCGCGAATTTTTGACAAATTCTGAAGAAAAAAATAAATTTAATCACAAAGAATTGTATGATGTTTTCGACTTATGTTTAAGTTGCAAAGCTTGTGCAAGTGAATGTCCGAGTAATGTAGATGTTGCAGCCTTAAAAGCCGAATTTTTATATCAATATTACAAAGAAAATGGTATTCCTTTTAGAACGCAACTTTTTGCCAATAACGTAAAATGGAACAAATTGGGAAGCCTCACCCCTACTTTTACCAATTTGGTTTTAAATACCAAAATTACTAAAAAAATCATGGGAATTGCCCCTGAAAGAAGCATTCCTAAATTAGCCAATACCACTGTGTTTAAATGGTATAAAAAAAACAGAATCAACCTACTGAATCGACCCAATAATTTTGGAGAAATCTATCTTTTTGTGGACGAATTCACCAATTATTATGATGCCAATATTGGTATTGACGCCATTGAATTGTTAACAAAATTGGGTTACAAAGTAAACATAACCCAGCATGAAGAAAGCGGGCGTAGTTTTATTTCAAAAGGCATTTTGAATAAAGCCAAAGAAAAAGCTGACTTTAACGTGAATTATTTTAAAGAATTAATTTCTAAGGAAACGCCTTTGGTGGGAATTGAACCTTCGGCTATTTTAACTTTCAGGGACGAATATTTAAGGCTTGCCGACGATAAAGATTCAGCAAAGGAAATTTCACAAAACACCTTTACTATTGAAGAGTTTGTCAAACGAGAATTTCAAAAAAACAACATCTTAGCTTCGAGCTTTACAACTCAGGAAAAAATATTAAAAATTCACGGACATTGTCAGCAAAAATCATTGAGCAGTATAGAACCTACTTTTAAAATGCTTTCAATTCCAATAAACTACAAAGTTACCATCATTAATTCGGGTTGTTGCGGTATGGCAGGTTCTTTTGGTTATGAAAAAGAGCATTACAATATAAGTATGCAAGTTGGTGAAGACACCTTGTTTCCAAAAATTAGAAATACGAATAAAAGTACAATCATAGCAGCTTCGGGAACCAGTTGCAGACATCAAATAAAAGATGGAACCCATAGAAATTCCAAACACCCTGTTACAATTTTACGAGAAGCCCTTATTTAAATATGAAATTAATAATCAGAACCTATAAGCTACAATTAAAACATCCTTTTACAATTTCGAGAGGCACGAGAACTGAAATTCCTTCATTAATAGTAGAACTTCAGGAAAATGAGTTTTCTGGTTATGGGGAAGCAACAGCAAACCCTTATTATAAAACTACTGTAGAACAATTTGAAGCAGAACTAATTGAAAAGAGAGAACTAATTGAAGTTGCATCCGATAAAACTTCAGAAGAATATTGGGATTATTTGTATCCGCATTTTAAAAACAACATGTTTTTATTGTGTGCTTTGGATGAAGCTTATACAGATTTATACACGCGAAAAAAAGGTGTTAAATTATATGAATATTGGAATTTAAAGCCCAAAAACCTTCCGCAATCAAATTATACTATAGGCATTGATTCCATAGAAAATATGGTTTCAAAAATGAAGGAAACGCCATGGCCAATCTATAAAATTAAATTAGGCACAAAAAACGATCTTGAAATAGTGACTGAATTAAGAAAACACACAGACGCTGTTTTTAGAATTGATGCAAATTGTGGCTGGACAGTCACCGAAACCATAAAAAACTCCATTGAACTCCAAAAATTAGGCGTTGAATTTATAGAACAGCCACTTGCCGCAACCAACTGGAAAGGCGCAAAAATAGTGTTTGACAATTCCTATTTGCCCATAATTTCCGACGAAAGCTGCCTTGTAGAAAGCGATATTGAAAAATGTTACAATCATTTTCACGGCGTAAACATAAAACTCATGAAATGTGGCGGTTTAACGCCCGCAAAAAGAATGATTGCCAAAGCCAAATCTTTGGGATTAAAAACCATGGTGGGCTGTATGACGGAATCCTCCATAGGAATTTCAGCCATTGCACATTTAACGCCTATGTTGGATTATGTAGATATGGACGGCGCATTATTATTAAAAAATGACATGGCTGATGGGGTGAAACTAAAAAATGGAAATATCATATTTTCAAATTTAAACGGTACTGGAGTACTCTTAAACAACTAAAACTTCATAAAAAATGAAAAAATTAATTATTACAAGTATCTTTTTATTCATTGCAATCGGCTACGGACAACAAATAGATCCATTACTTACCTCTGATGTGAAAAACCAAGAAGAATGGGTTGACAGCATTATGAATAAGCTAACATTAAAACAAAAAGCAGCTCAGTTATTTATGATTCAGGCTTATTCAAATAAAGATGAAAAACACATTAAAAGCATCAATAAGACAATCAAAAAATACCGTATTGGCGGGCTTATTTTTATGCAGGGAACTCCAGAAAAGCAGGCTGAATTAACAAATGAGTTTCAAGCGACTTCAAAAACCCCTTTATTAATTGGTTTTGATGGAGAATGGGGTTTAAATATGAGGTTAAAAAATTCTTTTCGTTACCCTTGGAATATGACTTTAGGAGCTGTTCAAAACAATCAATTAATTGAACAATTTGGTGAGCAAGTAGGAGAACATTGCAAAAGAATAGGAATTAACATCAATTTTGCTCCAGTTGTTGATATCAATACAAATCCGGAAAATCCAATTATAGGAAATCGTTCTTTTGGAGAGAATAAATACAATGTAACGGATAAAGCCATTGCCTTCACAAAAGGAATGCAAAGTAAAGGAGTATTGGCAAATGCCAAACATTTTCCTGGTCACGGAGATACTTCAACCGATTCTCACAAAACACTTCCTTTTTTAAATTTTAGTTTACAGCGATTAGACTCTGTTGAGTTGTATCCCTATAAAAAATTATTCAACACTAATTTAGCAAGTGTTATGGCGGCTCATTTAAATGTTCCGTCTTTAGAACCAAAACCAGGAGTTCCAACCTCAATTTCATACAATGTAATTACAAAACTTTTAAAAGAAAAAATGGGTTTCAATGGTTTGGTTTTTACAGATGCGCTAAATATGAAAGGAGCTGCAAATTATGCAAAACCCGGTGAGATAGACTTAGCCGCTTTTAAAGCAGGAAATGATATGCTTCTAATTCCAGAAGACATAAAAATTGCCATAAAAAAAATAAAAAGAGCAGTTAGAAAGGATAAGATTCTTAAAGAACGTTTAAATCAGTCTGTTAAAAAAATACTAAAAGCAAAATACTGGGCTGGGTTAAATAATTTTGTTCCAATAAGAATAGATGGAATACAGGATGACATTATCACCATAAAAGATAAGTTATTGTATCGAAATTTAATGAAAGAAGCGATTACAGTTGTAAAAAACGATCAGGAAGTACTACCAATAAAAGAACTGACCAACAATAAAATAGCTTATGTTAAATTGGGAGATTCAGATAATTTAAGTTTTACAACTACATTAAAAAAATATACCCAAGTTGACATTATTTCTGATGAAAATATCACTGGTTTATTACAAAAATTAAAATTGTATGATACTGTTATCATTGGTTATCACAAATCCGATGAAACTCCATGGAAAAGTTTTAAAATGTCTGCCGAAGAACTAACTTGGTTGCAGGAAATTGGGAATAAACATAAAGTCATTTTAGATGTTTTTGCGAGCCCTTATACACTTTTAGATATTTCTGATTTTAAGAGTATTGATGCTATTTTGGTTTCATATCAAAATAATGAAGTTTCACAAGAAATATCGGCTCAAATGATATTTGGAGCATTAGAAGCAAAAGGAAAACTGCCTGTTTCTATTAAAACTGTTTTTCCTGAAGGAACAGGATTGACGACTACAAATTTAATGAGGCTTTCTTATACAATTCCTGAAGAAGTTGGAATGAGCAGCAAGTTACTCGCTAAAATAGATTCTGTCACCAAAATAGTGGTAGATTCTTTAATGGCACCTGGCGGACAGGTTTTGGTTGCTCGTTATGGAAAAGTAATCTATCACAAAAGTTTCGGATTTCATACCTATGATAAAAAGCAAGAAGTAAAATTAACAGATATGTACGATTTGGCTTCAGTAACTAAAATAATCGGTGCACTGCCGCTAATTATGAAAAGCGAAGAAACAGGGTTGTTAAATTTAGATGAAACGCTGGGTCAACTTCTGCCCTATTTAAAAGGTACAAACAAAGATACCATAACTATAAAAGAAGCATTGTCTCATGTTGGAAAAATTATGCCTTGGATTCCTTATTATTTGAAAACAATGGATAGTATTACCAAAAAACCTTTTCCAAATTTATACAGAACAGAAAAAAGTAAAGAATTTTCAATTAAAGTAGCTGAAAATTTATACCTTATTAATTCCTATACAGATACTATTTATAAAAAAATTGCAGATGTTCCACAACTGAAAAAAGCAGGTTACAAATATAGTGGCTTGGTTTTTTACTTGTTCAAAAAATACATTAAAGACACCTATCATAAAGAAATGGATGAGTTAGATGACAGTCTTTTTTACAAACCTTTAGGAGCCACATCACTCACCTATAACCCTCTAAAAAAGTTCAATAAATCTGAAATTGCACCAACTGAAATTGATGACTATTACAGACACCAAATTCTACAAGGCGATGTTCATGATATGGGTGCTGCAATGATGAATGGTGTTAGTGGAAATGCTGGCCTTTTTTCAAATTCAAATGACCTTGCCAAAATGATGCAAATGTATTTACAAGAAGGTTATTACGGTGGAAAAAGATATTTTGAATCCAAGACAATTAATAAATTTAATCATAGATATTATGAAAAAGACAGTATACGAAGAGGTCTTGGATTTGATAAACCTGACTTAAACCCAAAAATTGAAGCAGCAAGTAAATATGCATCTGCAAACAGTTTTGGACATAGTGGATTTACAGGAACTTATACCTGGGCAGACCCAGATACCGGGATTTTATATGTATTTTTATCAAATAGGGTTTTCCCATCAATGAGCAACAATAAACTAGGAGAACAAAATATTAGAACAGAAATTCATAACTTAATTTATGAAGCAATTATTGAATAAATTTTAACAAAAAACAGTATTGTGCAAAAATGTTACACAACTCTTATTTTTTAGAAAATTTTAACAGAAAAATATTTTTTATATCTAAAAAGTTTGTATCTTTGCCTTGGTAAGTTTCATAGCTTACCATCTTTTTCATAGCAATTTTCCTCACTCTCCTTGAGTGAGGTTTCTTTTTTATATACTTTCCTATTAGATTTTATAAGTATCTTTGCCTGCTCAAATAAATATAAAATATGCTTTTAGGAATTACAATTACAGAATGGGTTGGGTACGCGGCCTCTTTAGCGCTAATTATATCATTTATGATGAAAAACATAAATACCCTCAGAATTATCAATTCCTTAGGAGCAATTCTTTTTGTGGTTTACGGAATAATGCTGCAGACTTCTTATCCAATCATTATTACAAACGGATTTATTTTAATGGCAAATATTTATTATTTGACATTTAAAAGAAAAGTTGTAGCCTTATAGTTATTAGCGTGGAAAAAAAATTAAAATCGTTTTTAATGATTGCTTTTATGCTGTACCACTTCAAACAACTCCCCACCTTCACATTTGATGGTTTTATAGGGGAATTTTAAAATAAGTGCATAATCATGAGTTCCCATCAATATGGTTTTTCCGCTGTCGTGAATATCTTTCAACACATTTAAAACATCGACTGAAGTTGCAGGATCTAAATTTCCTGTTGGTTCATCGGCTAAAATTAAATCGGGATCGTTTAATAACGCCCTTGCAATGGCGATTCTTTGCTGTTCACCGCCCGATAATAAATAAGGCATTTTAAAACCTTTCGTTTCCATGCCAACTTTTAACAGCACTTCATTAATTTTTTCTTTCATTTTCACCTCATCTTTCCATCCGGTTGCTTTCAAAACAAATAATAAATTGTCATGAACATTTCTGTCATTCAACAACTTAAAATCTTGAAATACAATCCCAAGCTTTCGGCGCAGAAAAGGAATCTCATCTTCCTTTAAGCTTTTTAAATTAAATCCAACAATGCTTCCTTCACCTGTGTCTAATGGCAAATCTCCGTACAAAGTTTTCATTAAACTGCTTTTTCCACTTCCGGTTTTTCCAATTAAATAAACGAATTCACCCATGCTTATTTGCAAGTTAACATTGGCCAAAACCAAGTTTTCTCTTTGATATATTTGTGCATTTTGTAGGGAAAGAATGACTTCTGACATAGTACGTGCTGTTTTTGACAAAACTAAATATTTTAAAGTAAAGTATCAACATTAAAATAATTAATAATACAGCCCTGATTTTGAAAATATAATATTTAACTTTCAAAACTCCAAATGAAGAATACTTATTGATACCATTTTGTTAAAAAATAATTATGGATAAGGCAATTTCAAAAAAAAAATACGTTATTATATAATAGTTAAAACTTTACAATTTTTATTAATATGAAATGAGCAAAACGGAAATACGCTTCCACTAGAAATGAACCTGCCTGCTGGCAAAGCAGGAATATGCGACCCGAGCTTTTGCGAACAGGCGAAGCAATTTCATTTGACCGATTAAAAACAAATAATACTTACATATGAATTATAGAAAAATTGTCCTTCCTTTAGTTGTGTTTCTTACAACCCTCATAATTTCAGCACAACAAACGACCATTTACACAAACTCGCTCGCAGATTATAACCACGCAATAGAATTATACCAAAACAAAGCCTACTTAGCCGCTCAGGAAAAATTCATTGATATAAAACCACAATTCGAGAATTCCGAGGAGCTAAAAGCCAATTGCGATTACTATATTGCCAATAGTGCCATTCGGTTAGAACAACCAAATTCTGATGAATTAATGCAGAAATTTGTTGAGAATTATCCAACCAGCACAAAGCATAACAGAGCCTCCATAGATGTTGCCGACTATTATTTTAAAGTTGGGAAATACGGTTTTGCCGCAAAATGGTATGCAAAAGTTAACACAACCAGTTTAACTATTAGAGAGGAAGAAACCTTTAATTTTAACTATGGCTATTCTTTATTCGCCACCAAAAACTACGCAAAAGCAAAACAATATTTTTTAAATTTATTGAATTCTCAAGAATATGGAGCGAAAGCCAAATATTATTATGGATATATAGCTTACAATCAGGATGATTATGATACTGCCAATGAATATTTGGGCGAAGTGGCTGATGACACTTCCTATAAAACAAATGTTTCTTACTATTTGGCTGACATGAATTTTAAATTGGGAAAGTTTGACAAAGCCATTGAGAATGGTTTGCCGTTGCTTCCAAAATCAAAAGGAATAGAACATTCTGAAATTTCCAAAATAGTGGGCGAAAGTTATTTCAATCTTCAAAAATTTGAAGAAGCAATTCCCCATTTAAAAAATTATAAAGGTCAACGAGGCAAATGGAACAATACCGATTATTATTTGCTGGGATATGCCTATTACAAACAAAACGACTATGAAAATGCCATAAGCAATTTTAATAAAATAATTGGTGGTAACAATGCTGTAGCTCAAAACGCCTATTATCATTTGGCGGAATGTTACTTAAAACAAGACAAAAAACAAGAAGCTTTAAATGCCTTCAGAAATGCTTCGCAAATGCAGTTTGAACCCGAAATTCAAAAAGATGCATGGTTAAATTATGCTAAATTAAGTTATGAAATTGGAAATCCTTATAAAAGTGTTCCTGATGTTTTAAAAGAATATATTGATTTGTACCCAAATTCAACTTATAGAGATGAAATCAACGATTTAATTATTAGCGCCTATATCACTTCTAAAGATTATAAAGGTGCTCTGGACTATTTGAAAGACAAAAAAAGTGCCAAAGAACGTGCACTGTTTCAAAAAGTGGCGTTTTATAGGGGTACCGAACTTTTTGCTGAAGGAAATTATGATTTGGCAAAAGAAAGTTTTGAGAATTCACTTTCCGTTCCTTTAGATGCCAATTTTACAGCAAGGGCAACTTTTTGGAAAGGGGAATCAAATTACCTTTTAAACAATTTTAGGGAAGCAGCATTAGATTTTCAAAAATTTGCATCAAATTCTGAAGCCTCAAAAACTCCCGAATTTAAAGAGCTATATTACAATTTGGGCTATGCTTATTTTAAGCAAAAAGATTATGGCAATGCCATTGAGGCCTTCAAAAAATACAGTGCCAAAAATACGGATGATGCTGTTAGGAATAACGACACTTATTTAAGAATTGGCGATGGCTATTTTGTGACCAGCAGCTATAAAAACGCCATAGAATATTACAGTAAAGCCCTTGAAATGAAAGGAATTGACGCCGATTACGCACAATTCCAAAAAGCGATAAGTTACGGACTTACAGGCAATGAAAATGCCAAAATAACAGCATTGAATGCGTTTTTAAATTCGGCTGTAAAATCAACTTATAAAGATGATGCTTATTATATTTTAGGAAATTCCTATCTCGAAAAAAATCAAAATGAACTTGCCATTGAAAATTATGACAAGCTCATTAACAACATTAAAAGAAGTCCGATGGTTTCTAAAGCAATGCTCAAAAAAGGATTGATTTATTACAATAGCAACAAAAATGATCAAGCCTTGGCAACATATAAATCTGTAGTGCAACAGTTCCCAAATTCGAATGATGCCAAACAAGCCGTTAAAAATGCACGCCAAATTTATGTTGATTTAGGAAGGGTTGACGAATATGCTTCTTGGGTGAAAACTTTAGATTTCATAAATGTGTCTGATGCCGAATTGGACAATGACACATACGAATCTGCTGAAAAACAATACCTGCAAAACAATCATAAAAAAGCGATTGAAAGCTTTAAAAAATACTTGGGAAGTTTTCCAAATGGCTTGCATGCCTTGAATGCCAATTTTTATTTGGCGCAATCATTATTCTCAGAAAACAAACATTCCGAAGCGATTTCAAATTATAATTATGTTGTAAATCAGCCACAAAATGAATTTACCGAAGATGCGCTTTCACGCTTATCGTTGGTTTATTTGGAAAATAACAATTGGCAAAAAGCCATTCCGCTTTTAGAGCGATTGGAAAGTGAAGCCAACTTGCCGCAAAACATTATTTTTGCGCAATCAAACTTAATGAAAGGATATTACGCCGATAAAAATTATGGCAAAGCAGTAGATTATGCTGAATTGGTTTTACGAAATTCCAAATTGGAAGACCGCATAAAATCGGATGCACAAGTAATTATTGCGCGCTCGGCGATGAAAACAAACAACGAAACCAAGGCGAGAAATGCTTATAAGGAAGTTGAAAAAATTGCTTCGGGGGAGTTAAAAGCCGAAGCATTGTATTACAGCGCATATTTTGAAAATAAAGACGGAAGCTATAGAATTTCAAATGAAATCGTTCAAAAAATAGCTGCTGAGTATTCCGCCTACAAATATTGGGGCGCAAAAGGATTGGTATTGATGGCAGATAATAATTACCAATTAAAAGATGCCTATCAAGCCACTTATATTTTGGAGAGCGTCATCAAAAACTTTGCGCAGTTTGATGATGTTGTTGAAGAAGCCACTGCCGCACTTAGAAAAATTAAAACGGAACAGGCAAAAACCAATGAGTCAATTAATAATGAATAATTAACAATGAAAAATTAATAATTGAGTAGTTCAAATTAGGCAATTAGCCGATTAGCCAATGAAAAAGTTAAAAATTAATTTATAAACGATTAAACAGTTATACAATTTGGCACCCTGAGCGGAGCTGAAGGGAAACAAATAAACAGTTAAACGATTAAACAACATAAAAGCAATGCATAAACTTCTTATAACTTCATTTTTAATTTTAGTAACAAGCGTTTCTTTTTCACAGATAACCAAAAAAAAAGACACCTTAAAAACTGAGGTAATTTCTGTTGAAAAGCCTTATGCGCCAACTATATCTGATGCTTTTAAGGTACGGTCAAATCCATCTATTGAAAATGAAACAAAAAACTTGGCAAAGGAAAAAGTCAATTATAGCATTTTTTCTGTTCCCGTAGCCTCCACGTTTACCCCTTCAAAAGGAAAAGCGCAAAATATTGCAAGAGGGCCAAAAGAACGTTTGTATGAAAATTATATCTCAGCAGGATATGGAAATTTCAATACACCGTTTGGTGAAGCCTTTCTGCACTCAGGCGACAAAAAAAATAACGATTACGGAATTTTCTTAAATCACCTTTCATCAGAAGGCGGCATCAAAGATTTACTTTTAGACGATAATTTTTCGGACTCCAAAATTGATATCTACTACAAACAATTTGACCGCGATTATAACTGGCAAATTAATGCGGGCGGTCAATATAAACTGCAAAATTATTACGGTTTGCCTAGTAATGTCGTTTTTAATGATGCTTTTATTGGAGCAATGGATGAAAAACAAATTTATAAGACCATTTATGGCGGAGGAAAAATTAGTTTTGAAGATTCGTTTTTTCAAGGCGCAACTGCTGAAATTGTAAATTTTTCGGACGATTATAACACCAATGAAATACGATTGATGGTAAAACCAAAATTAGAATTTCCAATTTCATCAGAAAAAATAAACGGGGAATTTTTAATTGATCTTATTTCCGGTAGATTCAAACAAAGCTATACAGATGGAAAAGATGTAAATTACAGTTTTTTAAATTTAGGTTTTAATCCGAATTTTGAGATTATCAGAGAAAATTTGACAATTAATTTAGGCGCTAAATTATTTTATGTGAACGATTTGGAACATAAAAATACTGATTATTACGCCTACCCCAACGTTAAGGCTTCCGTTAAAATGATTGATGATGTGCTCATTTTGGTTGCCGGCGTTACTGGTGATTTGGTGCAAAATTCCTATAAAGATTTTGCTGATGAAAATCCGTTTATTTCTCCCACGTTAAATATTCTGCAAACCGACAAACAGTATAGGGCTTATGCTGGCACAAAAGGCAAATTGGCTTCAAATATTGGCTATAATTTTAATGTGAGTCATACTTCTGAAAAAAATAAACCGTTTTTTATTCAAAATCAAACGAAAACCGATGGAACTATCGCTGTTGAGAAAGCTTATGAAGCAGGAAATTCATTTGGAGTGGTTTATGACAATCTGAAAACCCTTGGATTTTTTGGTGAAATTAGCATTGATGCTTCTAAAGAATTTGATTTTACAGGTACAATAAACTATGCCAATTATACTATGGATTCACAATTGGAAGCATGGAATTTGCCAACAATGACCGCAACCATTTCAGCCGACTATCAAAATAAAAATTGGTTTGCAGGCGCAAAATTATTTTACAATGGCGAAACCAACGATTTTGTAATTCCTTATGGTTTAACATCTGAAGATGGTCGTATCTTAAAAAATGAATCGTATTTGGATTTAAATTTGAATGGAGGTTATGTCTTTTCGGACAGGCTCACCGTTTTTGCAAAGATCAACAACGCTTTAGGCGAAAAATATCACAGATTTTTAAATTATCAGGTGCAAACCCTGCAAATTTTGGGAGGACTCACCTATAAATTTGATTTATAAAAAAACTAAAGCATCTAAAATATTATAAGATAAACTTTGTGAGGCTTTGTGTATTTTTTTAGTGTGTCTTTGCGCCATAGCCATAACACAAAGTTTCTCGAAGGAGCACTAAGCTACACAAAGAAAAGCTTTATTCACCTTAAATTCCACCATAAAAATACAGCCAGAACCAATAAATTAAACTTTTTTATGTAGTTTTAGGCATTTAAAAAACTACATAAAATGAAACATTTTTTAATTGCAATAAGCATACTTGTTGCACTTTCTTCTTTTAACAGCTTTAAAACCATAAAAATTGCTAAACCACCAGTAGATAAAGCCGATTCAATCCATATAAAACAACTGTTTAACACAGCTTTAAATAATGGGAAATCTTATCAATGGTTAGACCATTTATCGAACAATATTGGCGGAAGATTGTCCGGTTCACCTGAAGCGCAGCAAGCCGTTGAATGGGGTGAAAAATTAATGAACGACTTAAGTTTTGATAAGGTTTGGTTGCAGCCCGTTATGGTTCCACATTGGGTGAGAGGCGAAAAAGAAGAAGCTTATTTTACCGATAATAAAATCAAGTATCATGTTGCAATTTGCGCTTTAGGAGGTTCTATAGCAACGCCAGAAAATGGAATTTCAGGTGAAGTTGTTGAAGTAAAAAGTTTGGAAGAAGCCGAAGCTTTGGGAGAAAAACTAAGAGGAAAAATAGTCTTTTTTAACCGACCATTCGACGATACCCTGATTGAAACTTTTAAAGCTTACGGCGGTTGTGTTGACCAAAGAGGCGCTGGCGCACAAGTAACCGGAAAATTCGGTGTTTTGGGAGCAATTGTCCGCTCAATGACTGGAAGTATAGATGATTTTCCACATACTGGCGCTATGCATTATGGAGATATTCCGGAAAATGAAAAAGTGCCAACTGCTGCCATCAGTACAATAGCCGCAAATTTATTAAGTGAAAAATTAAAAGAAAATCCGACCTTGAAATTTTACTTTAAACAAAGTTGCAAAACATTGCCAAATGCACCTTCATTTAATGTAATCGGCGAAATCACAGGAAGTGAATTTCCTGATGAATATATTACTGTTGGCGGACATTTAGATTCTTGGGATTTGGGTGATGGCGCGCATGATGATGGTGCAGGAATTGTGCAATCTATTGAAGTTCTAAGGCTGTTTCAATTAAATGGTATTAAACCAAAACACACCATTCGTGCCGTTTTATTTATGAATGAAGAAAACGGATTAAGAGGCGGCAAAAAATATGCTGAGGAAGCCAAAAACAACAATGAAATTCATATTGCCGCTTTAGAATCAGATTCCGGAGGATTTACACCAAGAGGATTTTCAATTGATGCAAACGGAAAAAATATGGAGTTGATTAAGAGTTGGAAATCATTGCTGGCACCTTATGGATTGCACGATATAAATGAAGGACATACAGGATCAGATATTGGACCATTAAAATCTGAAACCATTTCTCTATTTGGATACAGACCTGATTCTCAGCGTTATTTCGAATACCATCACGCAGCAAATGATACTTTTGACAAGGTAAATAAACGTGAACTTGAACTGGGAGCGGCTTCAATGGCATCATTAGTTTATTTGCTAGATAACTATTTAAAATAACCTTAAAATGACAAGAACTATTTTATTTCTTTTGTTAATTACAGGGATTTCGTGCACAAAGAAAGAAAAAGTGGACACCATGGTAATCAATGCTACTATTTATACCGTAAATGCTCATTTTGACATGGCGGAAGCATTTGCCATAAAAGACGGTAAAATTGTTGCGGTGGGTACTTCATTGGAAATTCAGGCTAAATATGCAGCAACCTACATAAATGATGCAAAAGGGAAAATCATAGTCCCGGGATTTATTGATGCACACTGCCATTTTTTTGGCTTGGGATTGCAACAACAAAAAGTGGATTTAACAGACACCAAAAGTTTTGATGAAGTTGTAGAACGGATTGTTGCTTTTCAAAAAGAAAATAATGTTGCTTATATCACAGGACGCGGTTGGGATCAAAATGATTGGGAGGTAAAAGAATTTCCAACAAAAGAGAAACTAGATAAATTATTTCCAACTACGCCAATTGCCGTTACCAGAATTGACGGTCACGCATTATTGGCAAATCAAGCCGCAATAGATTTAGCAGGCGTTACTGTAAAAATACCTTTTTCGGGAGGAGAAATACTTCAGAAAAATAGAAAATTAACCGGCATATTTATCGATGCGCCAATGGATTTAATTGAAATTAAAATTCCTGAACATTCTCAAAAAGAAAATATTGAAGCTTTGAAAGATGCCGAAAGAATTTGTTTTGATTTGGGATTAACAACCGTTGATGACGCCGGGCTTTCAAAAGAAACCATTCAGTTAATAGACAGTTTACAACAAACTGGTGAATTGAAAATGAGAATTTACGCCATGGTTTCGGCAAGTGATGAAAACATTGATTATTATGCAAAAAAAGGCATTGTTAAAACCGATCGTTTAAACGTGCGTTCCTTTAAAGTTTATGCAGACGGCGCTTTGGGATCTCGTGGCGCAGCGATGAAGAAACCTTACAGCGACCAACATAACCATTTTGGTGCTTTGGTAACTCCTTTAGAAAAACTGAAGGAATATGCCGAAAAAATTGCATCGACAGACTTTCAGATGAACACGCACGCCATTGGCGATTCCGCAAATTTTGTGATGTTAAAAACCTATAAAGAAGTTTTAAAAGATAAAAAAGACCGCCGTTGGAGAATTGAACATGCACAAATTATTGATACTGCTGATTTTAATTATTTCGAAAATATTTTGCCTTCCGTGCAACCAACACACGCAACTTCTGATATGTATTGGGCACAAGACCGGATTGGTGCCGAGCGAATGAAAGGCGCCTATGCCTATAAAGATTTGTTAAATACTTATGGCAAAATAGCCTTGGGAACCGATTTTCCCATTGAAAAAGTAAGTCCGATTTTAACTTTTTATGCAGCAGTTGCCCGTAAAGATATAAATAATTTTCCCGAAAATGGTTTTCAAATTGAAAATGCGCTGACACGTGAAGAAACCTTAAAAGGAATGACCATTTGGGCAGCCTATGCTAATTTTGAAGAAAATGAAAAAGGCAGCATTGAAGTTGGAAAAATGGCCGATTTTATTATACTTGATAAAAATATTATGGAAATTGACTCTGATAAAATTCCAACCATAAATGTTGATGAAACTTATGTTGGCGGAGAAAAAGTAAAGTAGCTATTTTTAGTTGGAAGTTGAAAGTTAAGAATAGGCAATGGGCAAAAGCGAAAAGGCAATAGGCAATAGGCAATGTGCGAAAGGCGAAAGTGAAACGCCAAAAGCTCAAAGCTCAAAGCCAAAAGTTAGATATTAGAAGTTAAAATTCAAACTCAAAAAGAACCAATACACAAAACAGCTCTAGGCACTTTTAATTTTAGGCACCCTAAACTTTTTTGATTGCAAGACTGTCATCGCGTGGCATCATGGAGCGATAGCGAAAAGCCAAAAGGCAATGGGCAATGGGCAATAGGTAATAGGCAAAAGTGAAAAGCGAAAAGTTAAAACTCAAAAAGAACCAATACATAAAACAACTCTAGGCACTTTAGGCACTCCAAAATCGAAAGTTAAAAGCTGAAAGTTAAATGATTTAAAATAAATTGTATTTCATAATTCGTAATTCGTAATTCAATTTGCGTTAGCGATGGAATGGTTTGTTTGAGCTCTTTTGCAGTTGTTTTTCTCAACTGCAAAAAGCGAGTAATGACAGCGCGACCGCTTTTTCAGCGGGAACGCCAAAATTTATATCCTGATTCTAAAGGGTTGGATTGTATTTTTTTGCTGAAGCAACTAGTTTTTCTGATAAATTGTATAGCCATTTTAACTGTTCTGAAACCAATAA
>JAENXD010000175.1 GCA_016649745.1 Flavobacteriaceae bacterium
GACAAAGAAAAACAATGAGACTTTTTATGGTTATAAAAACCACGCTAAAGTGGATACAAAAAGCAAATTTATAAACACATTTGTTGTAAGCAGTGCATCAGTCCACGATTCTCAAGCCACCGACGACTTGCTAGACGAAAATGACGAAGATCAAGAACTGTATGCCGACAGTGCTTATACCGGAGAAATCCAAGAAGAAACAATTGCAAAACATAAAATGATAAATAAAGTTCACGAAAAAGGATATAGAAACAATCCATTAACCGATGAACAAAAGAAAAGTAACACCGAAAAATCAAGAACACGAGCCAGAGTTGAACACGTTTTTGGATTTATGGAACAAAGTATGAACGGATTAAAATTGAAATCAATAGGAATAGTAAGAGCTACAGGAATAATTGGACTAATCAATTTAACCTACAATTTATTCCGATACGAACAAGTTGTTAGATTAAATATTTTAGCCTAATAAATTAATAGACAAAGATGTGTAAGTCAGTTTTAGACAATAATATTCAAAATAACATCGTGTGTTTTTTAACCATTTAACTTTTTGCAAAACTGATGAAGGGCCGTTTTGTCGAAAAATCAAAAAAAATCAATTTTTAACCCACCTTAAAATATATAAAAACATTATATTCATAATAAAGAATCATTTAAAAAAATTTAAATTTATACATTTAAATTAAATATTCACAAATGTCGCTAACTAAAAAAATTGCTTTCGGAATTGTTTCTTTTTTAGCAATATTGCTTTTAGCTAATTTTGGCTTAAATTTTTGGCTTACAAATCAACTTCCTAAAATCATAAAAGAAAATAACAAAACTCCTTATCATATAACTTATGACCAGCTAACAATAGAGTTACTGCCATCCAATATTTATATTTCCGATGTGGTCGTTATTCCTAAAATAAAGCCGAAAAACAGTACCAACAAAATCGGAGTTTATGCTAAAGCCAAATCCATTAGAATAACTGACTTCAATGTTTGGAGTTTTCTTTTTAAGAATATTATAAAAGCCCGAAGTATTACTATTTATAAACCAAATGTAATTTTATACAGAAAAGACAAAAATGCCAATAATATTCGGAAAGAAGTAGTTACACCGTTTGAGAAAATGATTGTGGTTTCTAATATTTACCTTCATAAAGGAACGCTAGATGTTATTTCGACACAAGATAACGAACCTATTTTGAGTACCCGAAACATTTCTATGATATTAGAAGGAATTGTTATTGATAATGCGATACTCGACCGTCCAATCCCTTTTTTATATCAAAAATATATTGTTGCCTGTGATAGCGTGTATTATAAACCCAATGAATTTTATACTCTTAAAGCCCATAAAATAAGAACCACAAACCATTCACTGCACCTAAAAAATTTAGAATATTTACCAGAGTATACCCGTGCTGAATTTGTACAAAAGATACCCAAAGAGAAAGATCTTTTTACTATTAAAGCATCTTCGCTGGACATAAATTCGATGAATTGGGGATTTAAAAATGATGTTTTTTTCTTTAATGCCAACTCCGTGCTCCTTGACGGTGTAAATGCAAACATTTACCGAAATAGAATACCGAAGGATGATTTAAGCAAAAAACCGCTGTATAATGCATTGCTTCGAAAAATAAAATTTCCCTTACAAGTCGATACTCTTTTGATTCGCCGTTCTAAATTAGTTTATGAGGAAGAAATCAATTTTAAAAAGGGTTCTGCAAAATTAACTTTTGATCATTTTGATTTAATTGCAACCCACATTCAAAGTAGTTTTGGTTTAAAAAAAGTGGCTGATGTAGATATCAAAATCAATTGTCGGTTTATGAAAGATTCACCCTTAAAAATACATTGGATCTTTAATGTACTTGATCTAAAAGATGGTTTTACTATAAAAGGAAACATACACAATTTCGATATTGGGTCGCTATATCAATTTACAAAACCCTACTTTAACACCTCTTTTAAAGGCACTTTTAATTCCTTTTATTTTAACATTACAGGAAATGATAAAAGTGCCTACGGGAATGCTAATTTAAAATATCAAGATCTTGATGTGACTTTTTATAAAAAAAATAATCCTGAAAAAGAAGCTAAATTAAAAAATTTAGTTACCAAATTGCTCTTAAAAAAAGACTCGGATGGCAGATCAAAAAAAGCACAGATAGAACTGGAACGAGTTCAGGAAAAATCTTTTTATAATTTTTTATGGAGAAGCATTGCTGAATTCTTAAAAGAAATCCTGATTTAATATTTTATTTTGCGGCCATCAATATTAGCTTGTTTTGTTTTATTGATATCCCCCGCTAGCGCGAGCGTCCCGCTCGTGCAACAAACCCAAAAGAAAGTAGCTCTGTAACCGATGCTGTAGATTGGAAATACCGCAGCGCAAGAAATTTTGTAAACAACTATTATACCATTTTAAAAATTGATTTAAATTGATAATTTTGGCACCAGCGGAACGAACAAGGCACGAGCGGGACGCTCGCGCCAGCAAAAAAAATGTTTTCAAAAGCAATCCACTCCCCAGCACAAAGAAATTCTATTTTAAAAATATTTAATCTAATCTGGCTTTTTCAAATAATTTCAATAAATTTGATAACCTAAAACATTTAGCAAACTATTGATTTTAAAACCTATTTAAAACCACCTCAACGATGGCCAAAAAAAATAAAGTAATTAATTTGTTCGGTGATAACAATGTAATTCCGAACACCAAGGATGTTTCCTATTCAAAATTACTGGAACAATTTATAGCGCCTTTTCAAAACAATTTTCCTGAAGATTTTTTTCCTGAAGATATTTTTGAATTTGCCATAACTGCTTGGAATTTTGGCAATATAAGTATGTTGATACCAAAAGAAGAATTTGAAAAAACAATGGTTTTGGCCGCAGAAGGAAGTGATCATTATCAGTTATTAAGAAAAATGATTAATTATAAAGCAGCAAACTTTAAAACGTATTCCAATTTTATTAAGGATTTTGAATTCACCGAAAAAAAAGGAAAGGCTATTTTAACGGTAGAAACACAGGAAAAAGAAGCTTATTTTGCTGAAATTAGTGGTTTTTCTGAAATGAGTGGCTTTGATGATGATGATGATATTGATGATTTTAGGGAATATGAAGAAAATTACATCAATAGATTTGCCATTGTTGTAAAACCGCTGAAACCCTTTGCCGATTGGCTATTTAATTTATATCCTAAGGATGAATATCCTGAATTTATGGAGAGTCATATTTACTTGGTAAATGATGAGATTGATGATTTAGAAGCGTGGCTAAAAAAGAAATTCGACAGATTCTTTAAATTTGAATTAGACAATTGGCATACCGAGAAAAAAGAATGGCCACAAAAGCGTACTTATAAAATGTTTAAACAGTGGTTTCAAGTGGAGTTATCTACTATGGTTTTTGATACGGAAGAGGAACCCGTCAGCAAATCGCTGGACCTATTTTAGGTGATCGCATAAAAAAAGCCTTTATAAAAACATAAAGGCTTTTTCAATTTTAACAAATGTTAAACTATTCTTTGTTGAATAAATGCGCCATTAATCCGCCAAAATCGCCATAAACCTGTTGGTATCTAATTTTCCCTTCTGCATCAAAATCAAAAGATTCATATAATTGTATGACACCCGATTTGGCTGCGGTGGAATCTGTTGCTGGAAGCGTAACTTCCCAACTGCTGTAATAACGCACAGAACCATCAGCTAATTTGGTGTCGGCATTAACGCCCGGCAATAAAACAGGAGGCGCATTAAGCAATTTAAAATTAAATATTGCCCACATTTGCTTGTCATTTGCCATCATTTCATCCAGATTTAAGGAATCTTTAGGTGCCCCAAAGCCAGTTTCTAACATAACGAAATCTTTTGAATACAAGGAATAGTCCAAGTTTTCGTTTTGCCAACCTTCTAAATTGGATATGACTGTTTTTGAGTTTTTTTCAAAAGCCTCGTTTGCCGAATTGTCGGGTTTCGGCTGACATCCCACAAAGAGGATCGACAAAAATAAAATTGCATAGATACTTTTCATAATATTGATTTTTAGTTAATTAGAAATTAAAATTAACTAATTTTACAATACAAAAAACAAAAATCGCTTCAAAAATGAATTTTTTGGGCGGGCATATCCTTCGACAAGGGGTTTTAACCCCTTGGAAACATTATTACAAATTGGATAAAAATTCAACGGAAACCATTCAACAAGGGGTTATAACCCCTTGGAAACATCATAAATATTTTGGATTTGCTAAAATTTAGCTGAAAATGAAGCAAGTGTTTATCATAAAAAGACGCTGGAATATTTTTTTAAATTGGAAAACCGGTTATTTTTTTCCGCCAACCACCACCACAAATTCGCCTTTTGGCGGTTTATTGGTAAAATGTTCAATCATTTCGGCAACGGTTCCCCTTAAGGTTTCTTCGTATAGTTTGGTCAATTCCCGTGAAATGGAAATCGGCCGGTCGGCGCCAAAAAACTCGGCAAAACTGGTGAGTGTTTTTAATAATTTATGGGGTGATTCGTAAAAAATGATGGTTCGCGTTTCTTCTGCCAAGAAAGTCAGGCGTGTTTGTCGGCCTTTTTTAACGGGCAAAAATCCTTCGAAAACAAATTTGTCGTTTGGCAATCCGCTATTCACCAAAGCAGGCACAAAAGCTGTGGCGCCGGGCAAACATTCAATTTCTACGCCATTTTCCAAACAGGCGCGCGTGAGCAGAAAACCGGGATCGGAAATGGCGGGTGTTCCGGCATCGGAAATCAACGCAACAGATTCCCCATTTTTAATGCGTTGCACAATATTTGCCACGGTTTTATGCTCGTTGTGCATATGGTGGCTGTGCATATGGGTGGAAATTTCAAAATGCTTCAACAGTTTTCCGCTGGTGCGCGTATCTTCGGCCAAAATTAAATCGACTTCTTTTAAAACCCTGATGGCTCTTAAAGTGATGTCTTCTAAATTTCCAATGGGCGTTGGCACTAAATATAATTTTGATTCCAATTTTTAAGTTTTGTGTTCAAAGTTACAATATCAATTTTAAAATTACGAAATCAATAGTGCTTCAATATAAAAAAAGTCACTTTTCAGTGACTTTTTTTATATTGAATGATTTATATTTTCTTATAATTCACTATTTAAATTTCATAAAAGGAATAATCATAGCCGTACTTTTTTGATAGTTTGCATATTCTTCTCCATGTATTTTTAATAAATCTCTTTCCTCCAAATATTTTACGGCAATAAAAATATAAATGGTCGTAACAATCGCAAATAGAAAATGCCCATACGTCATTTCAGGAGTTGCCCAAAATGCTATTATAAATCCTAACATAATAGGGTGGCGAACTAATTTATAAAAAAGTAAACTTTTAAATTTTGGAGAACTTAAACTTTGGTTTTTAAAATTTTCAAAAACTTGTAACAGTCCGAACAAATGAAAATGATTGATTAAGAATGTTGAAATTAATACAATAACCCAACCGACCCAAAATATCCATTGAATTATTGAAATATACATTAAACCTTCAATATTCCAAACTCTTTCAGTCATTGGTTCCCATTTCCAAAACAGCAAAATTAGCGCACCGCTCGAAAGTAATACATAAATGCTTCTTTCAATTGCCGGATTAAAAATAGTAGTCCACCACTTTTTAAAATTTGGTCTCGCCATAATGCTGTGTTGCAGTGCAAAAACACTCAATAAAACAATATTAATAAGTATGGCCGATGGCCCAGATTCTCCTGAATCAATAGATTTAGGAACAATTAAATTGCCTACAAATCCAATGGAATATAGAAATGTAGCAAAAAAAACAACATAGGAAATCAATCCAAACAATAACATCAGAAATTTTTTCATCATGATTAATTTTAGTTAATAGTATAAAGATTTATTAGTGGTATTTCAATTTAATGTAATGTAACTCCCCCGCTTATTAAAAGTAGAAAAAAATTAGCGCAATAAACTATGTATGGGATTGATTATGATAAAGATATAAAAATAATTGACAATCTAACTTAAAATAAAGCGTAAATAATTTCGTCTTGTCCAGTTCAATAATTTTATATGCGATTTAATTTATATTATGGTTATTTCATTTTATAAAACTATAAAGGAATTTGAAGCGTTTCAAAGGTCTGTTTAAGTATTGTAGGCATTTTTGATTTATTTAGAAATATAACTTTTGGCTTTATCAGCAATCTTGAACATAAAAAACTTTTACCGCAAACAACACAAGGGAAATACGCAAAGAGCGCCAGAAAAAATTTTGAACTTTAAAGTAAACCCGCGTTAGCGATTGAAGTGGA
>JAENXD010000069.1 GCA_016649745.1 Flavobacteriaceae bacterium
CCCAAAATAAAACTTTTTGTACTGTTGTGAAAATTAGTGGTAAACTCATCCACCAAACAGAAAATTTCAGTAACTTTATCAAAATTAATCATAAGAGAATAGTTGTTTAAATATTTGACAATCAGAAACTTAAATATACAACTATTCTCTTTTTTATGCAAATATTTTACTCAAATTATTAATCGAACTCAGGTTAATAAAAACTGTTACCCACAAGCGGATTTAATTTTCAAAAAAGCAAATAATTGGAAATAAACCTTGACTTACACGTAGAAAACAATTATATTTGTACGTATAAATATTAAATTATGGATTCAAAATTAACATTAAAGCTTAAAGTAAGTGTTATTGAGCAAGCAAAACAGTACGCTAAGAAAAATAACATAAGCCTTTCTAGAATGGTTGAAAACTATCTTCAAGCAATTACAGAAAGAGATAATAAGGAGGTTATAATCAGTCCATTAGTTGAAAGTTTAACAGGTGTAATTCAATTTGATGAGAACGATTACAGAAAAGATTATACTGATTTTTTATCTAAAAAATATTCATAATGGATAGAATTTTAGTAGATACAAATATTGTTTTAGACTTATTCACCAAACGAAAAGAATTTATTATTGAAGCACAAGAGCTATTTACTTTATCAGATAAAAATGAAATAAAATTATATGTTTCTTCTCTAACTTTTGCTAATACTTATTACATCCTCTCACAAAAAATGAAATTGAATGATGCTAGAAAAATATTAAGAAAATTTAAGATTCTTGTTGAAGTATTACCGATGGATGATAAAATAATTGATTTATCACTCGAATCAGATTTTAAAGACTTTGAGGATGCTATTCAATATCATACTGCAATTGAAAATGATATAAACATAATAATAACTAGGAATTTAAAGGATTTTAAAACATCTGGAATCCCAGTATTAACAGCCAAGAATTATATCGAAACAAGATCGCCAGTGGGTAGCACCGTATAAATTTTATGCTTAAATTTGAACTAATACAAACGTACAAACAGTCAATAAAAATTTTGCTACGTACGAAAAATATCCGATTTTTAAGTCGCACAACATAATACAAAACCATTGGCAAATATTAAACTAAAAATAGAAACATTTTGGACAATTTAAAAAAAAGAATTTGGACTAATAAATTATCCGTTGGTAATGAAGATATAGATAATGAGCATAAAAAATTGCTAGGAATTTTTGACGATTTGGTTGAATTTATTGAAAATGAAAAAGGTCGGGAAGAATTTGCAGAAATTCTATCAAAAATGACAGATTATAGTTTAAATCACTTTAAAAATGAAGAAGAATATATGAAAAAAATGTCGTATCCTAAATTTGCCAAACACAAAAATTATCATAAAGACTATATTTATAAAGTTGCAATGTATAATGCTAATTTATTAAGTATTAATCCTCCTGACCCGAAAGAAATAATTGAGTTTTTAGAAAAATGGTGGACAAATCATATATTGAGTCACGATATAAGTTTTGAACGTTATAAGAACGAATTTCAACCTGATTTACTTTACTAGAACAAAATGAAAACATTTGCCGCATATAATTTATACTTACATTTAAACTAAATTTTAACCTACAAACTTTCAACAAGCAATTTGCTACAACTGAAAAATCTATGATTTTTAAGTCGCATAAATCATATTCAAATTCGTTCTTTACTTTTTTCCATAGATAAGGAAGAAAATAAAAAATAGATTGACACCTTCAAGTCCAAAATTATTGCAATATAAATTATTTTCGATTATTTGACTAATACTCAATTTATCTATGATTTTAATGCGTATAAATAACCAAGCCCTATGGCTATAGCCAATCCAAAACTTAAAAAAGTCCCAATTAATATGTATTCAGTAAGTTTTCTGTCTTTTGCCCTTGAGAGATCTCCAAACCGAAAAACTGATTTGGCAGCTATAAGTAACCCTATTGCCTGCCATTGACCGAGAACAATAAAAACAAACACGAAAAGTCTTTCCAAAATACCAATGTATTTACCTGCATGTTCAAGCGAGTCATTAGAATCATCTTCATCCATATTCCATTTGCTCATTGCTATTTTCATGAAGATTGCTGACACATGCGTGATACCAATTAATGCAAGTATTAATATTAATGAGTCAAAAGAATATAGAATTTCTACATCAATTTGGAATGGTGCATATATAAAAACAAGTAGACCAATAACTGCAAGGTGTGCTGCCTGATCAAGTCCAAATAGTAGCCGAGCATTCAACTTTCCTTCAACTTTCAATTTGAGAAGGTCAATGATGAAGTGACTTACAATAATGGTTAGTATTAACGGCCAATAATTCCATTCAAACTTTAATAATACCAATAGTGAAAGTGTATGAATCCCAATATGGAGGTATAAATATGGAGATCTTTGTTTTCTTTGTTTTTTATCTTCTATCCATTTGTCTGGCTGGAAGACAAAATCACCGATTACATGGGCAATCAATAATTTTACTGCAAGTGTAATCATAGATTAGAAATTTGTGTTTGGTAAAAGCTATTCAGATTCATGATTTCCTCGAACCCTCCTCGTTTCAGCGCTTCACTCACACTGCTTTGTGATTTATTTAGCAACTTAGCAATTTCCTTTTGATGTTTCTCTGGGTTTTCCAAAGCTACTTTTACTGTTCGCGCAACTGTATTGCTCCAATTGTTGGTTGTGAGTAGAGACAGACTTAGCATTAAGTTAAGTACCTCATTCAATTTAGGATTAGCCGATCGTATAGCCAAAGTTTGTTTTTTTAGCGACTCGAAACATTCACCTGATAGTATGTAAGCTGGCCCATTGGATTCAGTTATTTTTTTGGCTCTATGGGTTTCTTGCCCTAAACCAATAGCTATGCGTACATCTTGTGCTTTTGTTTGTTTAATTCCAGCCTTTATATGAATTGCTGCCAATAGTGCATTTTCAGGCGATAATGATAATTGAAAACTATCTCCTCTGAATATTTCCCATTGACTTGGTTCTTGTCCATAATGGTTAAGTACTTCTTTAAGATAACCCAGCCAATCTTTCACTTCTCCCTCTCTAGAGTTTATGATGTCGCCTGTTATTACTGCTACCATGTTTTATTGCTTTCTACAAATATATAGGTTTAAAGTCCGATATCCAAATATATCGGGTTTAGAGCCGATATATAGTTAAATCGGATTGAGAGCCGATAATTTATTAATAATTTATAGAATTTCTGAAGGTTTTATTTTCTTAATTATCCATTTATATTATTTTAAATTATTCAACTTTCACAAGCTTCATTTACCCAGCCTGCAGTAGGTTTTTATAATTGATAAGTTTTTCAAGTTGTTCATTATCAGATATTAATTTTTCCATTAACAATTCCGTGTCAATCTCCAGTAATTCAGCTAAAGAGGCAAATATACCTATGATTATTTGCCATATTTTCTCTGTGACGGTAAGTTGAATTGTTTCCGCCTTTGTATTTCTAAACAATGCTCCCAATGATTCATATGCTGTAAACCTTTTTGCCACCGACAATAAATTGTATTGAATCATACAAATGTTGTGGAAGCAATTTGCGCATCAAAATCTTGGGATTGGCATTTACCCAGACCAAGATATTGCTTGCTTTCCTTAAAAAAAAACTTCAATAGACCATCGTGTTGAATAGATTTTTCGGGCTTGCTCAAAATTTAATTTCAAATCAGTTGCCAACAATAAATGCCATTTCCCTCTTCTGGAAGTCTTGCAAAAGAACAATTTCACGGGGATTCCATTAAAATCTGCCATTGCCTGGCTATAATAACAAGCCAGTTGTTTGGATCGCTTCAATTTTTTGGTTTTGCGATGATAATCAATAATTTCTTTGGCGGTAAGCTTTTTGTCATTAAACAAATATCTTGTTTTTCCCATTTTTGCCATACCCAAAAGATGGCATCCAATACGGCGTGATTTGATAAATTTCCCCAAAGCCGTGCCGGTTTCATTGCTTTTGGTTGATGTCCTTCCTATCAACTGCATTGATATTTTAAAAGATATTTTTCGCCAAGCAATAAAGTTGTCGTTTAAAAGTCGATAGAAAACATCTTTGCCGCAACCCAGGACAGGGAATAAAGAAGACTTGCCGTATTGCCACGCATCTTTTATGTCAAAGAACGGAAACAGCAAAACCAGAAGTAGTTTATTGATGTTTTTATACTCATTGTTGTTTTTGCTTTGAAGTCCAATTTGTTTTTCTGATAATGTCAAGGAACTTAAAATGTTCAAAATTACATTAGTTGCTTTTTCAGTTGAAGTAAAAAAGCCTTTTACCTCTGAAACTATTGTTGTACTTTTGTTTTGCAGCATATTTTAAATTGTTTGTATTGCAAAACAAAGTTACTGATTATCAGTGACTTAACAAAATAAATATGCTGCTTTTTATCTGATTTTTAATGCTTTAGTAAACTTGCGAAAGCTTAGTCATTAATTATTTATTTTTCTCCATGCAGAAAATGCTTTTAATGTATTTTCATTTGTTGGTGGATACAGACCTATTATTGATTGCCCTTCATTCACTTTTTCTAGTACAAAATCTTCAAAAATGGTCATTTCTACACATTCATCAGCAACTTCATCAACAATATTTGCAGGTATAACCATGACACCATCATCATCACCTACCAAAACATCCCCCGGATAAACAGCAACATCACCGCAACCAATAGGAATATTTATATCTATTGCTTGATGCAATGTTAAGTTTGTTGGAGCTGAGGGCCTTTGATGGTATGAGGGAATATTTAATACAGTAATTTCAGCTGTGTCCCTAAATCCACCATCAGTAACAATGCCGGCGACACCTCTAACCATAAGTCTTGTAACCAGTATTGAACCAGCTGATGCAGCTCTCGCGTCTTTTCTGCTATCAATAACCAAAACCGAGCCTTCAGGACAATTTTCAACAGCAACTCTTTGCGGGTGATTAGGGTCTCTAAATACATTTATTGAATTTAAATCTTCTCTTGCAGGAATATATCTTAACGTGTAAGCTTCACCAACCATATTTGCTTTTCCTAATCTTAGCGGTTGTACATTTTGGATGAATTGGTTTTTTAATCCTTTTTTAAATAGACAAGTTGCTATGGTTGCAGTGCTTACTTGTTTTAATTTTTCTCTGGTATTAGAAGTAAGTGTTTTCATTAAGTTGATAATTTAAATTTCTAAGAAAATACTTGTTTTATAAACAAATATATGTATTTTTGGTAAACCAAACTGGTTTACCAATTTAATTATTGAAATAATAAGATTAATAATAAAGGTAAAGTATTCAGTGAAAAGGTCAAACTTCAACCCGAGAATTATTTACTTGGGTGTAAAAGAGGTAATCTAATTAGATCTCTAATCAAAAAAACAATGAAAAAAAAATTAACGGACTCAAGAAGAAATTTTGTTAAACTTTCCTCTCTAGGGGTTGTAGGAAGTACTCCTCTATATGGCTTAGCCAACAGTTTTTTAGAATTGGATAATTCAAATAGTAACGATCTTAATATTAATATTTTTTCCAAACATCTTCAATTTTTAGATTATAAAACAACAGGAGAAATGGCTGCTGAAATGGGGTTTTCTGGAGTGGACTTAACAGTAAGACCTAAAGGGCATGTACTTCCTGAATCCGTAAAATCAGATTTGCCAAAAGCAATTAAAGCCATCAAAAATGCGGGATCTAATTGTCAGATGATTACTACCAGTATTGAATCTGTTGATAATTCATTAGATATGGATATAATAAAATCAGCAGCGAAGGTAGGTATAAAATACTATAGAACAAATTGGTATAAATATAAAGAAGGACAATCTATGTACGAATCTCTAGCTTTTTACCAAAAGGAAATTGAAAAATTGGGAAAGCTTAATAATGATTTAGGAATAGCTGGATGTTATCAAAATCATGCAGGCAGACTTATTGGTTCGTCATTTTGGGAGATTGATGCGCTCTTAAAAACAGTGAATCCATTGAGTTTTGGGACACAATATGATATTAGACATGCCATGGTAGAAGGTGGGTATTCATGGGAAAATGGTTTTGATCTTTTAAAATCACGTATTAAAGTTATTGTATTAAAAGATTTTATTTGGACAAAATCTAATGGAACCTGGCAGCCTATTAATACACCAATTGGTGAAGGAAGTGTTGATTTTACGAAGTACTTCAAAATGTTAAAGAAGCACCAATTAAAACCACCTGTATCTTTACACATGGAGTATTCTTTGGGTGGGGCCGAGAATGGTAATTATACAATTACAGTTGATAAAAAAATAGTTTTTGACGCTATGAAAAAAGATTTGAGAGCGATTCAAAAATTATGGAATAATGCCTAAAAAATAAGGGAATTAAAGTATAACATAAGTATTGCTTAAAGTGGTAATTAGGGTCATATATAAAAAATATAATTAGGTTGTTTTTTGAAATTCAAAGAGGTAACAACTTTGTAATAAAATACATAAATGAGCGAGAATAAAAATAAAGTATTTTTTGTTATGGGAGTTTCGGGTGTTGGTAAAAGTACTGTTGGAGAACTTCTGGGCAAAGAGCTTGCTATTCCTTATTTCGATGGAGACGATTTTCACCCAAAAGAAAATGTTGAAAAAATGTCGAAAGGCGAGCCGTTAAATGATAATGACAGGCTTGGTTGGTTGAAAACGTTAAATATACTTGCAAAGGAACAATTAAAAAAAAATAGCTGCATTATAGGATGTTCAGCACTAAAAAATAATTATCGAGACATTATAACCAATGGAATTGAAAAGCATTCAAAATGGATTTTCTTAGAAGGTTCTTTTGCAGTGATTATGGAAAGAATTAAAAACCGTTCAGATCATTTTATGCCTACAGAATTGTTGAAATCTCAGTTTGATATTTTAGAACCGCCAAAAAATGCAATAAATATCAATATAAGTTTAAATCCGAAAGAGATAGTGAGTACAATTGTAAATAAATTAAATCAAAAATCAGAATTTGGTTTATTCGGACTTGGAGTAATGGGTAAAAGCCTAAGCAGAAATTTAGCCAATAATGGTTTTTATATTTCAATTTTTAATAGACACGTTGATGGTATAGAGGAAAATGTTGCAGTAAATTTTAAAAATGAATATGAGGAATTATCTGCCGCACTTCCCTTTGATGATATAGAAGCCTTTGTAAATTCTTTGCAAAAACCCAGAAAAATCATGCTCATGGTGAATGCAGGAAAGATAACCGATAGGGTTATTGAAAGCATAGTTCCATATCTTTCTGAAGGCGATATTTTAATCGATGGCGGTAATTCAAATTATAATGACACTAAAATTAGACATAATTATTTGAAATCTCACAATATCCATTTTATTGGAGCCGGTGTTTCTGGTGGTGAAGAGGGCGCTTTAAGTGGTCCTAGCATTATGCCGGGAGGTGATAAAGATGTTTATAAAATAGTGCAGCCTTTTTTAGAAGCAATTGCTGCCAAAGATGAAAATAAATTGCCTTGTTGTGCCTATATTGGAAATGATGGCAGTGGTCATTTTGTAAAAATGGTACATAATGGAATGGAATATGTTGAAATGCAACTTTTGGCTGAGGTGGTTGGTATTTTAATGGCGTTAGGCAATAATTTAGATGAGATTGCAACTATTCTAGAATCATGGAAGGAAATGGCAGACAGCTATTTGTTAGACATCACTGTCAAAGTGCTTAGAAAAAAAGAAGGGAATGATTGGTTGGTTGATAAAATAATTGACAAAGCAGGAAATAAAGGGACTGGTAATTGGGCAACAATTGCCACAGCACAATTGGGTGTTCCAAGTACCTTAATAGCGTCCGCTCTATTTGCTCGTTACATTTCATTTTATAAAGAAGACAGAGTTGAATTGCATAAAAAATATAGGGAAGCCACTTCAAAAACGAAACCTAACTTGTTAATTGACGAGGTTTTAAAAGCCTATCAGTTTTCACGAATCATAAATCATCAACAGGGGTTTAAATTAATTTCAGAAGCGTCGAAATTTTATGAATGGGGTTTGAATTTAAGTGAGATTGCCAGAATTTGGACAAATGGCTGTATTATAAAATCTACATTAATGCAAGAATTGGTTGAGACTCTAAAGGGAAATGAAAATCTATTGATGAATGAAAAATTTATTCAACAAATAAAAGAATTAAAACCATCCATAACTAAGGTTGTTTCACAGTGTGTTTTGAATGAGTTGGCAATTCCTTGTTTAAGTGAAGCAATTAACTTTTTAAATAGCCATACCACGGCAAATTCGACAGCAAATCTAATACAAGCGCAGAGAGACTATTTTGGCGCACATACCTATCAGCGAATTGATGACGATTCTGAAAATTTTTATCATACCAATTGGAAATAAAAAATAATTGAAATAATAATAGAATATCTAAAATATCATTGAATATTATGCAAGCAACAACAGGTGAAAAATCACTATTTAAAAAAATTATAACATTAGTTTTAGGTTTTGGGCCCGGTATTTTTGCAATTGGTTACACCATTGGAACCGGCAGTGTAACTTCAATGATTGTGGCCGGAAGTACTTATGGGATGCAATTGTTATGGGTACTTTTATTAAGTTGTGTATTTTCTGGAGTATTGATGTTTGCTTATGGAAATTATGCTTTAATTTCTGGGGAAACCGCGCTTTATGGCTTTAGAAAGCATATTAAAGGCGGAAAAATTTTAGCAATTCTAATAATTGTTGGGATTACCTTTGGTCAGTGGAATTCTTTGATGGGGATACTTGGTATTTCGTCTAATTTGCTTTTTGAAATTTTGGCCATGAATTTTGAAGGAATAAGGCCTTATGAATACGAAATTGTTTTGACTATTGCTGTACTGGTCATTGGAATATTTTATTCGCTCATGTTGGTTGGAAAATACACTTTCTTTGAGAAGATTTTAGTCATATTTGTAACCTTCATGGGGTTATCATTTATAGTTTCGCTATTTTTTGTTTATCCACTCCCTATAGAGGTTGTTAAAGGGCTAATACCATCAATTCCTGATGTCAAAGGCGGTAAAATGATGTTGGCTGCTTTTGTTGGAACAACGATGGCGTCTGCAACTTATTTATCGAGACCGCTTTTCATAATGGGAAAAGGATGGACAATTAAAAATTTAAATCAGCAAAAGAAAGATGCCATAATTGCAGCTATTTTGGTATTTATTATTAGCGCCACTGTTATGGCTGTTGCAAGTGGCGCATTATTTCATCAAGGCAAACCCGTTACTCAAGTTTTAGATATGGCTAATACTTTAGAGCCTGCGGCTGGAAGTTTTGCGGTTGCCATTTTCTTTTTTGGCACGTTGAGCGCTGGATTATCTTCAATTTTTCCTTGTTTATTAATCACGCCATTGTTGCTGGCAGATTACCAGTCTGGAAAATTAGACACCAATTCTCGTCAATTTAGAATTGTCACTGCCATTGCAAGTGTAGTTGCATTAATTGTTCCGGTATTTGGGGCAAATCCAATTGAAATGCAAATTTTATCACAAGTGTTTAATGTATTTGTATTGCCTATTGTAATACTTGGGATTATATTAATGGTAAATAATAAAGAAGTGATGAAGGGATACCATACAAGTATTGACGTTAATATAGGGCTGTTTTCGGCACTGTTTTTCTCTTGTTTAATTTCATACAATGGAATATTGGCTTTGATTGAATATTTTTAGCAGTGTTCTTTTTATTTAAAAGTAGTTGGGTAATATTATATGTAAAAGATATTAACAAATTTTGTTTACTTAATAAATAATGATATATTTGGTAAACCAAACTGGTTAACCAGTGATTAAATCCTTATTATGAAGCAAAAACAAACGAATCTACTTCTCATCTTATCACTAATTTTACTATTTATTTCTTGTAATCAACAAAAAGAGGGATCTATTCTTGTAAAAAATATAACAGAATACAACAATGCTGTTTTAAATGCAAAACCAGGTGATGTTATTACATTGGCAAATGGGGTTTGGAAGGATGTTGAATTGGTTTTTGAAGGGATGGGAACAAAAGAAAATCCAATAACACTTACTGTTGAAGATAAAGGAAAAGTAACTTTAGAAGGAGCCTCAAATCTTCAAATAGCTGGAGACTATTTGGTTGTTGAAGGATTGGTTTTTAAAAATGGATTTACACCTACCAACGAAGTGATATCTTTTAGAAAAAATGAGAATGAATTGGCAAACCATAGCCGCTTGACAGAATGTGTTATTGATAATTATAGTAATCCGCAACGTAACGAACAAGATTATTGGATTGCCATTTATGGAAAAAACAATAGAATAGATCACAACCATATAGCAGGAAAAAGAAACCTGGGTGTTACCATGATTGTTGGTTTAGACACCGAAGCAAGCAGAGAGAACCACAATCAAATAGACCATAATTATTTTGGACCAAGACCAACTTTTGGAAATAACGGTGGTGAAACCCTAAGAATAGGCACTAGTCATCATGCTTTGGAAAATTCCAATACCCTGGTAGAATCAAATTACTTTGACAGATGTGATGGTGAACATGAAATTATTTCAAACAAATCTTGCCAAAACACTTATAAATACAACACTTTTTTTGAATGTACAGGCACTTTAACCATCCGCCATGGTAATGAAACCATGATAGATGGCAATATATTTATTGGAAACGGAAAACCAAGTACTGGAGGTGTAAGGGTAATTAATGAAAAGCAAACCGTTATAAACAATTATCACATAGGTTTAACAGGATACCGTTTTAGAGGAGCATTTGTTATGATGAACGGCGTGCCAAATTCACCACCAAACCGTTATGTTCAAGTTACGGATGCTGTTGTAAAAAATAACACCTTTATTAATTGTGATCATATTGTGTTATGTGCTGGAAGTGATGCTGAACGAAGTGCGCCACCAATAAATTCTGAAATGTCAGATAATATTTTTTATCACGAATCAAAATCCAATTTATTTTCTGTTTATGATGATATAAGTGGCATTAACTTCAAAAACAATATCACAGGTTTGAATATAGAAACAGGCATTCCAAATGGTTTTAAAAAAGCGGACATCAAATTAGTGAAAAATGAATCTGGATATTTAATTCCAGAATCAGACGCTATTAAAACCAAAGTAACTATTAGTCCTAATATTGCCACTAAAGAAAATACGGGTGTTGGTTGGTATTCTAAAGCTGAAACCAATATGGCTTTAAATTCAGGAAAAACTATTAAAGTAAATCCAGGATTAAATACCTTGTTTGATGTTGTTCAGAACTCAAAAGCTGGTGATATCATAGAACTCAAAGCAGGAGAACCTTATTATTTAACAAAAACCATCAATATAAATCATCCATTGTCATTTAAAATTGAGGGGAATGAAAATGCCGTTGTTTTGTTCGAAAAAATGGCTGCATTTGAAATTCAAAATGGAGGCAGTCTTTCTTTGGAAGGGATTACTTTTGATGGTGCTAAAGCTCCCGATTATGCAGGAAATTCTGTAATAAGAACAAGTAAGAATTCTATGAACAATAACTATAAGTTATTTATTAATAAATGCAATTTTAAAAACTTAATAGTGAACCATTCGTTTGATGTAGTTAAAGTATCCCAAAACACTTTTGCCGATACTTTAAGCATTCAAAATTCAACATTTAATAATATTACAGGTCATATTGTAGCTTTAGATAAAGAAACCGACGATATTGGTGCTTACAATGCAGAATATGTTATTATGAAAAACAATGTCTTTAAAGATGTTCAAGGTGCAGCTTTAAGACTTTATAGAGGAGGAACAGACGAGAGTACTTTTGGTCCCTTTTTAGAGATTGACCATAATGTGTTTGATAATGTTGGACACGGTAAAAGAAATAAATACAACGCTGCAATTTCACTATATGGAGTGCAGGTAAATGATATAACAAACAATATTTTTAACAATTCTAAGGCTATGAGTATGTATTTGGTAGTTGGGGAACCTATTGTAAATATCTTCAACAATAACCTTTATAATTCTGATGAAATTGAAATCTTAGGAGATCAAAAATATACCGTTGAAAATATTTGGAAATTAAATCCAAATTTTACTGAAGGTACTTATCTGTTATCAGAAAAATCACCATTAATAAAAAAAGGAACTGATGGTTTAGATTTAGGAATAATTTCTAAAAAACAATAAATGAAATTAAAAAATAATATTCGATTTTTAGTTGTTGCATTACTTTTAATAACGGTATCATGCAAGGCACAATCAAAATCTTCGAAGAAATTGAAACAACAGGAACACCCAAGTTTAATTTTAACAAAAAAGGGAGTTCAGGATATTAGAGCACAATTAGGGACAGTGCCCCTTTTTGATGCTACTTTGGCAAAAGTAAAAGAAGAGGTTGATCTAGAAATTTCAGCAGGAATTGAAGTTCCTATTCCTAAGGATTTTTCGGGTGGGTATACCCATGAGCGTCACAAAAGAAATTTTTTGATGCTACAAAAAGCAGGTGTTTTATATCAAATTTTAAACGATGAAAAATATGCTTTGTATGTAAAAGAAATGTTGTTTGCTTACGAGAAAATGTATCCAACTTTACCAGTGCATCCACAAGAAAGATCCTATGCGCGAGGAAAACTTTTTTGGCAGTGTTTAAATGATTCAAACTGGTTGGTGTATGTGAGTCAGGCATACGATTGTGTGTACGATTATTTGAGTGAAGCTGAACGAAAAAAATTAGAAACTAATTTATTCAGACCTTTTGCTGATTATATTTCACTGGAAAATCCTCAGTTTTTTAACAGAGTTCACAACCACAGCACTTGGGGAAATGTTGCCGTTGGAATGATTGCTTTGGTAATGAATGATGATAAATTGTTAGAAAGAGCTTTATATGGGTTGAAAACCGACAATATTAAACCCGGACAGAAAGACAATGATGGCGGTTTGATAAGAAAAGAAGGTCAAAAAGTTGGGTTTTTAGCCAATTTAGACGAACCTTTTTCACCTGACGGATATTATACTGAAGGTCCTTATTACCAGCGTTATGCTATGTATCCATTTCTGGTTTTTGCGGAAGCCTTGCAAAACGTAAAACCTGAAATGAAAATTTTAGAATATAAAAACGGTGTTTTGTTAAAATCAATTAATACTTTATTGAACTTAACCGATGCAGATGGTGAATTTTTTCCACTTAATGATGCGCAAAAAGGAATGTCTTACCATTCCAGAGAACTAATTTCATCTGTTGATATTGGTTATTATTTTGGAGGAAATCAGACAGAATTATTGTCTATTGCCAAAGAGCAAGGGGAAGTATTGTTAGATGATACAGGCTTGGCTGTTGCAATTGGATTAAGAGATGGTTTGGAAACACCATTCATTAAAAAATCGGTTGAATATACCGATGGCCCAAATGGAGACCAAGGCGGTGTCGGAATTATTCGAGCTGATGGATCAGATAAAGAAATTTCTTTGGTAATGAAATATTCGGCACAAGGGTTAAGCCACGGACACTATGACAAATTATCGTTTTCTTATTATGAAGGTGGTAACGAAGTGATTCAAGATTACGGTATGGCAAGATTTGTTAATATTCAACAAAAAGGCGGCGGTAATTATTTAAAAGAGAATACTACATGGGCAAAACAAACAATAGCACATAACACGATAGTGCAAAATGAAACATCACACTTTGGAGGCGATTTTGAAATTGGAAATATAAACCATTCAGAAAAATATTTATTTGATGTTTCAAATCCAAACGTTCAAGTAGTAAGCGCAAAAGAATCAAATGCTTATCCCGGAACTGAACTGCACAGAACAATGGCGGTAATTAAAGATGAAAATTTTGAGAATCCTTATTTATTAGATATTGTAAAAATAAAAGCTTCATCCGAAAATCAATACGACTTACCTTATTATTATTTGGGACAATTTATGTCTGCCAGTTTTGATTATAAAGTTCCAACAAATTTGAAACCATTAGGAACAAAAAATGGTTATCAGCATTTATGGGAAGAAGGAGAAGGCAAATCAAATAATGAAAATGCTGCATTATCTTGGTTTAATAATGAACGTTTTTACACACTTACTTCTGTAGTAGGTGAAAATGATGAGCTTATTTTCGCAAGAACCGGCGCAAAAGATCCTGATTTTAATTTAAGAAGGGATCCTGCTTTTATCATTAGAAAACAGCATAGTAAAGATGCTTATTTTGTTTCAGTTTTAGAATCGCACGGACATTATGACCCTGTGGCTGAAATAGCCACAAATGCTTTTAGTGCAGTTAAAAAAATTGCAATACTGTACAGCGATGAAAATTATGTGGCAGTTTCAGTAGAAAATGTAAATGGAAGTACAAGTTTGTTTATGTTTTCGTTGAATGATGCATTAAAAAATAAAGAACATCAAATAAAAATTGAGGATAAGGCCTATAATTGGATAGGGGCTTATAATTATATTAACATAAATTAAAACATAAATTATGAAAAGTTTTGGAGCAAGCAAAGAATTTCTGATGGGCGATGAAATACCATGGGAAGAAGTTGGTGGAGGAGTTAAAAGAAAAATTTTAGGGTATGATGATAAAATTATGCTTGTAAATGTTCATTTTGATGAAGGTGGAATTGGCCCAATGCATGAACATCATCATTCACAAGTAACGTATGTTGTAAGTGGTGAATTTGAATTAACAATCGGTAAAGAAACAAGAATTATAAAAGGAGGAGATTCGTTTTATATACCACCACATATAATGCATGGAGCTAAATGTTTAAAAAGCGGTGTGCTTATAGATGTTTTTAGTCCAATACGTGAAGACTTTATGAAATAGCTATGATTTTTAGATTTAAGTTAATCAAAGACTTACATCTAAAAATTCTATTTGAGTAGTTTTTTTAGAAAATTAATCCAGTAAATAAAAGTTTTTTAAAAATAATTATGAAAATATTTTTATTTAACAAATTTTTAATATATTTTTGGAAAACCAGATTGGTAAACCAGACTGGAAAACCAAAAAATATTAACCAAAAATAAAAACTAAATGATGAAATGTAATGACTTATAACTAAAAAAGGACAGGTTGCACGCCTATCCTTTTAAAATAAATTACTTCTTATCAGAGGGAAGTAAAGTTAAAACCATGTTATTACTCTATAAAAACACGATTGTACAAAGTTAAAAAAAATCGATTCATAATCGTGAAATAATTGTGTTTTTTATAAAGTAAAGAAATTTAAGATTAACAATCTATGCTAAACAATTTGTACTTAAATAGTATTAATTAAAACAAACACTTTCACCATAAAATATTAAATTATGAATTTAAAAAACAAGCTAACCATAATTGTTATATTGTTATTCAATATTTCATTATTTGCGCAAAACAGCTTTTTATTAAAGGGTAATGTTGTAGCGCAAAATGATAATTCACCTATTCCAGGTGTTAGTATCATCATCAAGGACACTTCAAAAGGAACTTCAACAGATTTTGATGGAAATTTTCAGTTAGAAGTAAAAACTGGTGACATACTTCAAATCTCATTTATAGGGTATATGATCCAAACAATAACAATAAAAGGGCAAACTGTATTAAAAGTAGTTTTAACTGAAGATACCCAAAGTCTAGACGAGGTTGTTGTAATTGGTTATGGAACGCAAAAGAAAAGTCACTTAACTGGTTCTATTTCTAAAGTTGTTAA
>JAENXD010000273.1 GCA_016649745.1 Flavobacteriaceae bacterium
AACACTAATCCTTCCATCCCATCTTCAAATTCAACTAGCTCGCCGTATTGCACATTTGCCAGTCCGTAAACTCGCGCAATACCGTCACCTACTTGCAAAACGGATCCAACTTCGTCTAATGAAGCAGATGCTTCAAATCCCGCCAATTGTTGTTTTAAAATTGCTGATACTTCAGCTGGTTTTATTGATGCCATTATTTATATTTTTTAAAACTAAATTCTTTTTATTTTGTAATTATGAATTAAAACTCTCGTTTTCAAATTGTCTTTTAAGGACCTGTAATTTATTGGCGATACTTGCATCATATTGAATATCGCCGACACGAAGAATAAATCCGCCAATTATATCAGGATTTATGATGCTTTCAATAGTTGCTTGTTTTCCTGTAATTTCAATTACTTTTCTTAAAACCTGTTGATTCAATTCTTCTGTCAGCGGAATTGCTGTGGTAACTTTCGCCACTTCTATTCCTTTTAATGAATCATAAATCACGTTATATTTTTTTGCAACCTCGCCTAAAATGGGCAATCTTTTGTTGTCTATTAAAAGATTGATTAAACCAATTGTTAAAGAACTCGTTTTGCTCGCAAAAATTTCTTTTAAAGCTGATTTTTTTACTTCCGTTTTTAAAACTGGGCTGTTAAGCAATAACTGTAACTCTTTGCTCTCCTGAATTGTATTTGCAACAAGCAACATATCATTGTTCACTTCAACTTCTTTTTGTTGTTCAATTGCAAAACTCAGTATTGCTTTTGCATATCTTATTGCTGCTTTAGATCCGTTCATTTGAAATTGATTCTTATAGCTTTACTTCCTTTAACATATCTTCAACAAACTTAATTTGCTTGTTTTTGTCAGATAATTCATTCCTCATCACTTTTTCAGCAATTTCTAATGACAATTCCGCTACCTGATTTTTTATTTCGGCAATTGCCGCGTGTTTTTCAGACTCAATGGTTGCTTTTGCCTGATCAATTACTTTGGTTGCCTGGGTCTGCGCTTCATTTTTAGCTTCCGTAATCATACTGTCTTTTATTTCACGCGCTTCTTTTAACATGGCATCGCGTTCAATGCGTGCTTCTTTTAAAATACGTTCATTATCGGCAGTAAGATTTTGAATTTCTTTACGTGCATTTTCCGCCTCTTCCAATGCGTTTTTGATTCCTTCTTCTCTTTCATCTACGGCATTTAAAATTGGTTTCCAAGCGAATTTTTTCAGCAAGAATAACAGAAGGATAAATAATAACGTTTGCCAAAAAAACAATCCAAATGAAAAATCGTTTAATAACTGTTCCATGTTTTAATAATTATGTTTTGTTTAATTTTAATAAAAAGCTGGAACCAACCGTTACAGCTTTTTATTTTTAATTTAGGATGCGAATAATGCTGCAAATGCAATACCCTCAATAAGGGCAGCTGCAATAAGCATAGCTGTTTGAATTTTTCCAAATGCTTCTGGCTGGCGTGCAATAGCATCCATTGCAGAACCACCGATTCTACCAATACCAATACCCGCTCCAATAACAATTAAACCTGCTCCTACAATTCCTGGAATTTCCATAATATATATATTAATTAATTAAACATTCAATTTTTAGTGTTCTTCTGCAACAGCAAAGCCAAAATACAAGGCAGATAATATTGTAAAAATATACGCCTGCAATATGGCTACCAATAATTCTAATATTGAAATAACAAAGGCTAAAACAAAACTAAAACTACTTCCTATAATGTTATTAAAAATAAACATTAAACCCAATAAGCTATAAACAACGATATGTCCGGCAGACATGTTGGCGAACAAACGAATCATTAATGCAAAAGGTTTAATAAAAACCCCCAATAATTCAATTGGAGCCAATATTATTTTCATTGGAACCGGAACGCCAGGCATCCAAAAAATATGTTTCCAATAATTTTTATTTCCTGAAAACTGAGTGATTATAAAAGTTATCATTGCCAAAGCAAAAGTAACTGCTATATTTCCCGTAATATTAATGCCAAAAGGGGTAATTCCCAATAAATTTGAAAACCATATAAAAAAGAAGATGGTCAACAAATAATTCATATATCTTTTATAATGCTTTTCGCCAATATTTGGTATTGCAATCTCATCTCTAATATAAATGACGATTGGTTCAAAGAAACGACCAATACCTTTTGGTATGGATCCATTTTTAACATACGATTTCGCCAAACTGGTAAAGAGCAAAAATAATAACAGCGATACTAATAAAATACTCACAACACCTTTAGTAATTGATAAATCAAGGGGTTTTTCATTTGTTGGGAAGTGGTTAATATCATAATCTAAATGACCATTGCTATCTGTTTTGTATATTTTGCTATGGTAAAGTTTGTAATAACTATCTCCTTTTTGAACCAAATTTTCGCCATGGTTAAATTCGGATGCCATAAAAACATGCAATCCATTGTCTATTAAAATAACAGGCAATGAAAATCCATATTTTTTACCTGTTTTTGAATCGGAAAAAAACACAAACTCATAAGCATCATTTATATGATGTCTAATGTCATTTTTTATTTCAGATTTTAAATCAGTTTCCGGGCTGGAATTTTCTGTCGGAACTTCTGTGGAAGGGTCATGTTGAGCACTTACTGAAAATGTTATTACTAAAAATAGTACTGTGATGGTTTTAATAAGGTTAATTCTATACATATCACTTAATTACTCGTGGTGATTTAAAATATTTTGCAAATGTACATTTTTATATTAGAAATAAAAAACAAAATTTTCA
>JAENXD010000092.1 GCA_016649745.1 Flavobacteriaceae bacterium
AATTTTTAAAAGATTACCGTCCTATAGATTGGTAAAAGCCCCCTAGCCCCCGAAGGGGGGACAGAATGTTAAAAAAATGTACAGTGAACATATTCAGGGAATGTGTAAGCTGGAGCAAGAGCATTTAAAAGTTGAATGTTAAAGATTTATCTTTTTAAAAGTTAAATACCAATATTTTGAATTCAACAATAAACAAACTCCCTTTCCTTTGGAAAGGGTTGGGGATAGGATTAAAAGTTAAAAGTTTTTTCAGCCATTTTACATATAAACAAATAAACAGTCAACAATTAAAAGATTAAACAGCTATACATTCAAACTATGGAAGAACAACCTAACAATCCGCTTCATGGTGTTAAACTTGCAGAAATACTCCAATTTCTGGTGGCAATGTATGGATGGGAAGAATTGGGACAGCTGATCAATATCAATTGTTTTAAATCAAATCCTTCCATAAATTCGAGCCTGAAATTTTTAAGAAAAACGCAATGGGCACGAGATAAAGTAGAAAATCTTTACCTGCGTTCCATTAAATAAAAATTGAATTTCAACAAAAAATCTACAATTGTTGAGGGCGTCTTTTTATAAAAAACTACTTTTACATTCTAAATTCTTTCAAATGCCAAATAGAACTTATCGGCATAAGTGCAATCGATTTAATTTGGGGCTTCGGAACTTTACATGGTTTGAGCCAACAAATTCCTGCATAATTCAGCATTAAAAAATCAAAAAAAAGATGTTTTATCTATTTGGACTTTAAATAGATAAGTATAAATATTTATGCCAAGAAATATTTCTATAATTATTTTCTTTAGCGGAAGTCGTGTATGTAGTTAATTGTCAGAAAGTTATAAAATATTTAAGCGATGATAAATTTAGACTGAATAAAAATAATTTTAAATTATAGTAAAAAAACCCTTTAAAGGCGGTACTTTTGTTGGTCATAAAACCAAAAAGTTTGTCCATAACATCCACAGAATTAGAAGAGAGAAAGGCCGGTAAAGATTTATACAGCTACCAAAAAGAAGCAATTAACAAGATTTTTAAATGCTTTGAGGATGCACCGGAAGATTATCATTTGTTATTCCAATTGCCGACTGGCGGTGGAAAAACGGTCATTTTTTCTGAAATTGTGCGACAATATTTGAAGCATCACAACAAAAAAGTATTGGTGTTAACGCATCGTATAGAATTGTGCAAGCAAACATCGACCATGCTTACAGAATTTAACGTTAACAATAAAGTAATTCACAGCAAAGCAAATTTAGACGATCAGGAAAATTACAGTTGCTTTGTGGCGATGGTTGAAACCTTAAATAACCGATTAAATGAAGACAAACTTGATATTTCTGATATTGGTTTGGTAATTATTGATGAGGCACATTACAATTCATTTACAAAACTCTTTAAGTTTTTTGACAAATCGTTTTTTTTAGGCGTTACTGCAACACCATTAAGTTCAAATATGCAGCTTCCAATGAACGACAATTATGATGAATTGATTGTTGGGGAAACGATAGAATCGTTAATCCAAAATGAATTTTTGTCACGCGCAAATACCTATTTATATAATGTTGGACTTACTTCATTGGTGGTTGGCGCCAATGGAGATTATACCGTAAAATCTTCGGAAGATTTGTACTCTAACAATGATATGTTAGGTAAATTATTATCGTCTTATGAAGAGCATTCAAAAGGAAAGAAAACCTTAATTTTTAATAATGGTATTAGCACATCCTTACATGTTTATGAAATGTTCAGGGCTGCAGGATATACGATTGCACACCTCGATAACACGGCTACAAAAAAGGAAAGAGAATTCATTTTAAGGTGGTTTAAAAAAACACCAAATGCCATTTTAACTTCTGTAAGTATTTTAACAACCGGTTTTGATGAACCTACAGTAGATACCATAATTTTAAACAGGGCAACAAAATCACTGACATTATATTATCAAATGATTGGTCGTGGTTCGCGTATTTTAAAGAGTAAAAACACATTTAACGTGATTGATTTGGGAAATAATTTTCACCGATTTGGTCCGTGGGGAGCCGATTTAAATTGGCAGAGCATATTTGCTTCACCCAATTATTACTTAGACAAATTATTGAATGATGAAGAATTGGAAAGCAATTTTGAATATGAAATGCCGAAAGCGCTTAGGGCTGAGTTTTCCAACTCTGTAGCAGTGCATTTCGACATCAAACAAACCTATAAAGATGCTGTTAAAATAGGAGAATCTTCAAAAGTAGTTTTAGAACGTTCCATTGAACAACATGCAAAAATATGTGTTGAAAATAGTGAAGATGTTTATGACGCTTTAATTTTAGCCAATAAATTAGGGGAAGATATTGATTTTAGAATTCATCATTATACCAAATGCATCAGTAAAAGTACTACAAATTTTGCGGATTGGCTGAAAGAAGATTACAGTAAGAAACTTCGTTTGTATTTACGCGATAATTTCGACACTGTTTTTGAAGAAATATTCGGAAGGCATCCAGAAGATTAATGACACTTTTCGATAACTTGTTTTGTAAAATCAATCACTTTAATAACTTCTTTTATTTAAAATATAATGAGATGTAAATTAGTCTTTTAACAAATCATACTTCAATAAATAATTTAAATAATAGAATTATTGCAAAATGGCAAATATTATCAAGGAACAACAACATATTTTAGACAAATTGAGTATTGAAAAGCTCAATTCTATGCAGGAAGAAGCCGCAACTGCAATTAGTTCCAATAACAACATCATTTTATTGTCGCCAACGGGAACCGGAAAAACTTTAGCATTTTTGTTGCCAATTATTAAAGAATTGGATGCAGATTGCGTTGAAGTTCAAGCACTAATTTTAGTGCCTTCCAGAGAGTTGGCCATTCAGATTGAGCAAGTTATAAGAGAAATGGGAACTGGCTTTAAAGCCAATGCCGTTTATGGCGGACGCCCATTTTCCAAGGATAAAATTGAATTGAATCATTTGCCCGCCATTTTAATTGGTACGCCGGGTAGAATTGCAGATCATTTAAGGAGAGGCTCTTTTTTAACTGAAAACATTACAACCTTAGTATTGGATGAGTTTGATAAATCGTTGGAAGTGGGGTTTGAAGCAGAAATGAAGGAAATCATTTCAGCACTGCCAAAAGTGACTAAAAGAATATTAACTTCTGCCACACAAGCTCCCCGAATTCCGAAATTTGTTGGTTTAAACAATCCTGTTTACATCAATTACCTTCTTAAAGAAGATAGGGAAGAAGCACCTCTGTTAAAAATTAAAACCATTATTTCTCCTACCAAAGATAAATTGGAAACACTGGTGAAAGTGCTTTGTCATATTGAAAATGAGCCGGCAATCGTGTTTTGTAATTTTAGGGATACCATTGAAATGGTAAGTGATTTTCTGACAGAAAATAAGATTAGTCATGGATGTTTTTATGGCGGGATGGAACAAAAAGACCGGGAAAGAACACTGATAAAATTTCGCAATGGAACACATCAGGTTATAGTGGCCACAGATTTGGCAGCCAGGGGATTGGACATTCCTGAAATAAAATACATTATCCATTATCAGCTTCCTTTAAAATTGGATGAATTCACGCACAGAAACGGAAGAACAGCTAGAATGAATGAGAAGGGAACTACGTATGTGATTCAATGGGAACATGAAAAAAAATCGGAGTTTACCGCAGGTGCTGAAATAGAAATCCTTCAAAATAAACCCACACCAAAAACTTCCAAATGGGAAACATTATTTATTTCAGGAGGAAGAAAAGACAAGATTTCAAAAGGAGATATTGCAGGATTGTTCTTAAAACAAGGAAAACTCCATAAAGACCAATTGGGAACCATAGAACTTAAAAACGACTGTGCTTTTGTTTCTGTGCCTGCATTTAAAGCAAATGAAATGATTAAAATACTCAATAACACCAAATTAAAAAATAAAAAAGTTAGAATTATTAGTCTCTAGCTTATTATATTTGATGAACTGGTTTAAAATTTTTTGATTGAAGCGAAAAATAGAAATTTTTTGCTCAATTGAAGGTTTTTTTTAACTGCATAGCATCGCTACGGAGTTCAAAAAAGACAAAAAGTGAGTGAAAAATAATATTTTGTAGCCAATTGAAAAAAGTTTAAACCAGTTCGATAAATAAAATAAAGACTTGTTTTGCATCACCCAAAAAAACCGACTAATGACAAAATTGTTTCGAACAAATGCTGTTAATCCAGATTTTATTGAATTGGTAAAATCTCTTGATGCCGATTTAGAAATAAGAGATGGTGAAGAGCATTCATTTTATGATCAGTTTAATAAACTTGAAAATATAAAACATGTAATTGTGGCATATGATGATGAAATGCCAATAGCTTGTGGCGCAATTAAGAAATATGATGGGGATACTGTTGAACTAAAAAGAATGTTTGTTGCTCAAAATAGCAGGAGAAAAGGAATTGCCACTAAAATTTTGATTGAATTAGAGCATTTGGCAAAAGAATTATCTTACACGAAATGTATTTTGGAAACAGGCGTAAATCAACCGGAAGCGATTGAACTTTATAAAAAAAATGGTTATCGGATTATTGCAAATTACGGACAATATGAAAATGCAGAGAACAGTATCTGTTTTGAGAAAACACTAAATTAAGCCTTTATGGAACAGTTAAAAGTAACCATCATTGATTTTGATGAAAAATACACAAATGATTTTACGCAGCTTAATTTTGAATGGCTGGAAAAATATTTCTACATAGAAGAATATGATAAAAAAGTTCTGTTAAATCCGCAAAAATACATATTGGATGAAGGCGGCCATATTTTGTTTGCGCTCATTGACGAAAAAGCAATTGGCACCGTTGCTTTGATAAAAAGAGATAATGGCGTGTTTGAGCTTTCTAAAATGGCGGTAACAGAAGAATATCAAGGTTTAAGAATTGGCCAAAAGTTAATGTACGCCAGCATTGATTATGCTGGAAGAGTAGGAACAAAACGATTATTTTTAGATTCGAACACCAAATTAACTCCTGCAATTACACTTTACAACAAAGTTGGGTTTAAGGAAATACCTGTTCCTGAAGACACACCATACGAACGATGCAACATTAGGATGGAGCTTCACTTATAATTTTAAAAATAATAAATTAATCAGTTTAAAATCAGTATTTTTAGATAAATAGTTTAATTCCTAAATTTATTTATTTTAAGCTTAAGACTGATTATCTTTGCACAAATTAATTTTATGTCAAGACAATTCTCCGATTTAGGAATTTCAGTACCATTACTAAAAAGTTTAGCCGATTTAAATATTTCTGAACCTACAGAAATTCAGAAAAAAACAATTCCAATTTTATTGACAAAAACCGATGATTTTGTTGGTTTGGCAAAAACAGGAACCGGAAAAACAGCAGCTTTCGGATTGCCATTATTGCAATTGATAGATTTGAATAACCAAAATATTCAAGCGGTAATTTTGGTGCCAACCAGAGAATTGGGACATCAAATTTATACCAATATGGAAGCGTTTTCGACCTATTCGCCTGAAATTTCCATTGCTGAAATTTGTGGGGGAATTCCCGTAAAACCACAAATTGAACGTTTGTCGAAAACCACACATATTGTAATTGCAACACCCGGACGTTTAATTGATTTAATAAAACGAAAAGCGATTGATATTAAACAAGCCAACTATTTAGTGCTGGATGAAGCGGATGAAATGGTTACTTCTTTAAAAGAGGGTTTGGATGAAATTTGTGCTGAACTACCAAAAAAGAAAAGAACTTTTTTATTCTCAGCAACTTTACCGGGAACCATCAAACAATTGGTGCAAAATTATATGTCTAAGCATGTGATACAAGTTAGCGCCGACATGGAAACCATAGGGAATCAGGATATTGATCATCAATTTATGGTAGTGGAACCGATAGAGAAACTAGAAGTGGTGATGCATTTTTTAGCTTCCAAAGAGGGTGAACGCGGTATTATTTTTTGCAAAACAAAAGCAGCCGTAAATAAATTGGCCAAAAATTTGGCAATAAACAGATTTTCTTCAGGTGCATTGCACGGAAGTTTGTCTCAACCTATCCGTGATCGAATTATGGGACAGTTTAGGGAAGGTTTTATCAATATTTTGGTAGCTACAGATTTAGCAGCAAGAGGAATTGACGTAAAAGAAATTTCTTATGTGGTGAATTATCATCTGCCTGATGTTGCTGAATTGTATGTTCACAGAAGTGGAAGAACAGCCAGAGCAGGAGCAAAGGGATTTTCTTTAACCGTTATTCAGCAGGAAGAAATAGAAAAACTGAAAGAATTTCAGGAAGAAATGGGTATCGATTTTAAGGAATTTAAAAAACCAAATGCGCAAAGCATTGATGATAATAACATGATTTTGTGGGCAAAACAACTGTTTAAAATCAAACCTAATCATGACATTCCGGAAAATTTAAAGGATAAAATTAAAACGGTATTCCACCATTTAACCAAAGAGGAACTGATTGAAAAAATGATGGCAAATTATTTTTTGAAACATAAAATTGAGGTTGTTTCAAAATCAGAAAGTATAAATAAAAAAAGAAAATAATTTATTACCATAATATACTCCCAAACTTTAACCGGGCTGTACTTTAAATTGATAATAATCATTTTGTTAAGGCTACTTATAAAATATCTTTGCAGTTAAAGCTCAATTATTTGAAATATATATTTAGAAAAATTATTTTAGAAGTAAGCAAATGAAAATAATAACATTGACAATAAATCCGGCTTTGGATAAGAGTGCAAAAGTAGATGGTTTAATTCCTGACCGTAAGCTTAAATGCCATTCAATTCAGTATCAGCCCGGAGGTGGCGGCATTAATATTTCGAGAATACTGAAAAGGCTTGAAATAGAAACCATATGCACTTTTACTTCTGGAGGTGATACGGGAAAATACTTAACGGATTTACTGATAAAAGAAACCATTCAGCCAGATATTATTCCTGTGAAAACATGGACAAGGGAAAATCTTTCCGTTGTAGATACGCAAAGCAATTTGCAATATCGATTTGGAATGCCCGGTAATGAGTTAAGCGAAACGGAACTTGATTCAATAAAGCAACATTTAAAAGAAATCGTAAATAGGGAAGATATTTTGGTGTTAAGTGGTAGTTTGACAGCTAAAATGCCCTTAGATTATTATGCGCAACTGATAAAATTATTTGCTGACATAAATGTAAAAATAGTGATAGATACTGCTGGATCGGCCTTGAAGGAAGCTTTGAAGGAAAAAGTATTTCTTATTAAACCAAATCAAAAGGAATTAGCGCAACTTGCCGGTAAAGAGTTTTTACATAATGCTGAACAAGAAGCGTTTGCAATGGAATTGGTAGCGTCTAAAAAAGCCCAATATGTGGTTGTTTCTTTGGGAGCGAGAGGTGCATTTTTAGCTTGTATTGATGGTGTTTTTTATAAACGAACCCCATCTGTTAAAGTAAAAAGTACCATTGGCGCAGGCGACAGTATGGTTGCCGGATTAATCTATGCCATTCAAAACGGATTTCCTCCAGAAAAAATGCTAAAATTTGGAGTAGCTTGTGGTGTGGCAACAACTATGAGTGAAGGAACAGGTTTGGCAACTAAAGAAAACATTGATTGTGTGTTGGAATTGATGAAGTAGAAATTTTGAACACAATAAATTCATATAAATCAAAAAATAAAAGGTGCTATTCTCAGGCGTTTATTTTATCAATACAAAGAAAACGTAATTCATTTATTCAATACATAAAAAATAATTTTAAGCGAATTTTAAGAATCTCTTTACTGTTCTTAAAGTATAGTTAACGGATATTTGCATTCATAAAATTATATAACAATGATTTCAGCAACACATCTACACGCTATAATTATCCATTTTCCGATTGCCTTACTTGTGGTGGGGTTTCTTTCGGAACTTATTGCAATTTTCATTAAAAAAGATTTTTTCAAGAATATAGCCTTTTACCTTTTATTGCTTGGTGCATTGGGGGCAATCGCTGGATACATTAGTGGCAGCTATGCGGGTGAAGGAATAGAAGAAGGCCCGCTAAAAGTTCCTATGAAATTGCACGAGCAAGCTGCTTTAATCACACTTTGGTTATCAATAATCACCGCTTTGTTTAGCGTTTTTATTTACTTTTTTAAGGTTCAAAATACGAAGGTAAAATTGGCGGCAATTTTCTTATACGCTATATTGGTTGCATCAGTTGTTCAAACAGGGTATTATGGCGGTCAATTGGTTTATAGTCACGGCGTGGGAATTGAGTTGGCGTTGCCCGATTTTAATAACTAATCAAATATAAACCATTTGCAATTTTGTATATTTAAGGAAATAATAAACCGAAATTATGAGAATATTAATCGTAGAAGATGAAATGTCAATTGCAAATTTTATTTGTGATGGGCTGAAGGAGGAAGGTTTTGCGGTTGATGTTGCGAATAACGGAAAAACAGGACTTCAGTTAGCGCTTAAAAATATTGAAGAATATGATGTAATTCTGCTTGATTGGATGTTGCCAGGACTTAGTGGAATAGAAATTTGTAGAAGTATCCGTAAAGAAAATATAAATGTTCCCATTATCTTTTTGTCAGCAAAAGATACGGTTGACGATACTGTTTTTGGGTTAGAAACTGGAGCAAACGATTACATTAGAAAGCCTTTTTCTTTCGAAGAATTGCTGGCGCGCATTCGTGTACTTATGCGCAAAAATGAAACTGACGTAATTGTTTTTACAGCATTAGGTATTGAACTCAATGTTGAAAAACATACCGTTACAAAAAATGAAAATCCTATAGAATTCACACAAAAAGAATTTTCTCTATTAGAATATCTTATCCGTAATAAAAACAAAGTTTGCAGACGCACACGTATCATTGAAAAAGTATGGGATATTCATTTTGATTATGACAATTCTGTAATAGATGTTTACATAAACTCCCTTAGAAAAAAATTAGACGAACCTAACAATCCTTCTTGTATTACAACCGTGCGAGGAATAGGGTACAAGATTGATACAGATGAATAAATAATTATGAAGTTCAAAAATAGAATTGCATTTTTTAATACACTTTCTGTTGCTATAATAACAGCTTTGGTTTTTATAGTTATTTATTTGGTTGTTAATAAAACAGCTTTTACTCATTTAGATGATGATATTACATTAGAAAAAAATGAGGTGTTCATGAACCTTGATTTTCATGGCAATTCCATTTTATTAAATAAAATGCCTGAATGGGATGAAACTGAACACAATAAAGTGGAAGTAAATCCTACATTTTTGCAGATCGTAGATGAAAATGGTAAAGTTATTTTTCATTCCGCTAATTTATTGAATGATCAATTTTTATTCAACCCAAACATTGAGCAAGAAACATTTTACAATCATGAAATTAACGGTCAAAAAATACGATTAGGGCAGTTTCCAATAAAAAATAAAGTTGGAAAAATTATTGGGCAACTTACCATCGCTGTTTCACAAAAAGAATCATATGTAATTCTAAACAACTTAATTTTAGTATTACTCATTTCCTTTCCTCTAATGCTTTTTGTGCAGTATATGGCATCCTCTTTAGCGGCATCAAAAGCTATTATACCAGTATATGATCTTATAAAAACCACTTCGGGTATCAGTGAATCAAACATAGGCACAAGACTGGCATTGCCAAATAGAAAGGATGAATTGTACAAACTTACAAACACTATAAATGAATTACTTGCCCGTATTGAAAAAAGTATGCTTCAGCAAAAACAATTTACAAGCGATGCCTCACATGAAATTAGAACACCTCTTTCTGCAATTAGAGGAACGCTTGAAGTGTTAATAAGAAAACATCGTGAACCAATAATTTATGAAGAAAAAATAAGCGATGTTATTACACAAGTTGATCGATTGGATATTTTGCTAGATCAGCTGCTTCAAATAGCCAGAATTGAGGGTGGCGTTGCTTTTGAAAAAAAAGAAACCATTCAGCTTTGGCAAATTATTGACTCATTTAATACTAAATGGAGTCAAATTGCAGAGTTAAAAAGGATAAAACTACATTTTCAAGTAGTTAAAGATGCGGAAGTTATTGGCGATAAATTTTTCTTAGAATTAATGCTCGATAATTTGGTAATCAATGCAATTAAATACGGTAAAAATAATGGTACTGTTTTTATTAGTTGGGATGCTATTTTAAAAAAGCTTTCAATAAAAGATGATGGAATTGGTATTTCTGAGGAACACCTTTCCCATATTTTTGATAGTTTTTATAGAACTGACGAATCAAGAAGCTCTACTATAAAAGGGAATGGTCTTGGATTATCAATTGTTAAAAAATTAGCTGATTTACAATGTGTTAAGCTTGATGTAAAAAGCGGAATAGGTAAAGGCAGTACTTTTACGCTACAATTTACTACCTGATTTTATTAAGCAGATTTTAAGAATTCCAAAAGGAAATTTAAATATACTTGTCACTACATTTGTTTTAATAAATCTAAAATCTAAAAATTTTATTAAAATGAAAAAATCAATAATTATTTTAATGTTTATAGCCTCAATTTCCGGAGCTATATTTCAATCTTGTACAGGTAAAGCAGCAGAAAAAAACGAATTGCAAAAACCTGTTGCAGAAGCTAAAGAAGTTTCTGTTGAAGATGCTGCTGCAGCAACCCTTCAAAATTTACAAGCAGCTTTTAAAGGAGAAACAACTGCAAGCGCAAAATATGCGGCTTACAGTAAAAAGGCTGAAGAAGAAGGATTTCACGAAATTGCCATGTTGTATCATGCTGCCTCTACAGCAGAAAACATTCACGCAAACAATCACAAAGTAGTTTTGGAAGAAGCTGGGCAATCGATTCCTGAAATTACACCGGAATTTACGGTTAAGTCCACTAAAGAAAATTTGAAAGATGCTATTGAAGGAGAAAGTTATGAGTCCAACAAAATGTATCCTGAATTTATGATAACTGCTAAAGCCGCTAAAAATGAACTTGCATCTATAAGTTTAAACTATGCGTACAGAACAGAATTAAAACACCTTGAAATGTACAAAGGTGCTTTAGCTGCTTTAGAAAGTAATAATGTTAAGTCATTGCCAACAGTTTATTTTATTTGCCCAACTTGCGGAAATACTTACCAAACTACAACTCCTAAAAGATGTGGAATTTCTATGACAAGTACAGAGAAATTTATAAAATTGACAAAATTGTCTTAAGAGGGGGTATTTGTTTGAATTAAATCCCGGTTAAGGCCAGGATTTTTTTTAATAAATGATTTAAAACAATGTAAATTTAATAGAAAAAATAAAATTATGGACGCAACACACCTTCATTTAATATTAACGCATTTTCCGATTATTGGAACTATAATTGGCGTGTTTATTTTAGCATATGGAATATATTCAAAAAATGATTCAATTACAAAAGTAGCTTTAGCAACATTTGTTATTATGTCGATTTTAACAATTCCCGTTTTTTTAACCGGGGAAGAAGCCGCTGAAACGGTTGAAAATTTTGCAGGGATTTCAGAAAATATCATTGAAGAACATGAAGAATTAGCTGAAAAAGCAATTTGGTTAATGGGTTTGCTGGGAATGCTGTCATTGTTTAACTTTTATGCAATATTCAAAAAATTATCCTTTTCAAAAACAATTACCTTGATAACGTTTGTGGTTTCAATAGCAACAGTTGCCCTTTTCGCACAAGTTGGTAATTTAGGCGGACAAATACGCCATTCTGAAATAAGAGCTAACAGTAGCAATATTCAAGGTGATAATAATAATTTGGAGATGGATGATGATGATTAAAAATTAAAATAAGTCTAAACAACTTACAGACGACCATGAAACAGTCTATTTTTATTAAATATGCTTTTCCCTTTATTCAGTGGTATACTTTAATGATTTTTATAACCATTGTAA